>JAMPHU010000029.1 GCA_023663225.1 Candidatus Gastranaerophilales bacterium | reverse complement strand
AAAAATACACCTAAAATTCAAAAAAATCGGGATCAACGGCAAAACGCCAGAATATAAATAGACGGTATATCGATTGATATACCCATAGTATACCACACCAAAAAGTATAATGCAAGCCTTGTTACGTTGATATCAATACCTCTTTCTAACGCCGTTGACTATAAGTTCCACTTTCGCACAGCTTACAGTGCACCGCACACTCCTTGCCGCAGAAAGCGATTCCATAATAGCTCACATATAAGCGTCTTATCCACATAGTAAAAACCCTTTTGGATCATCTCAGCAAAATCACTGTTCCCAATCGGCAATGGCCTGTAAACTTAATGACGATCTAAAAAACAGCGATAAAAACGCCGACACCCAGAAATAGATGTCGGCGTTTTTTTACTTGCTTTATCTGCTTTGCGCACATTTACACTCACAAATCACTGCCAACAAATGCAAAACTTATTTGTTAGCCTGATACTGCTCGTTAATCTCCTTGATGATATCATCGTATCCCTGTGCTCTGATCGCATCCAGACCAGCCTTGAAAGCGTCCAGATCGATCTCGCCGCAGATGTACTGAGATCTCAAAGCAGCAGCCTGGGTATCCAGGTCAGCACCAGTCAGAGCATAAGTTGCAGAGTTCACCTTGAAGGACAGTGCGGGATCCACTTCTGCCAAAGGCAGCGCTGCCGCATAAGCTGCGTTCTGCGCGTCATCTCTCTCGGTGGTCACAACGGGAACCGTTGTAGCCTCGGTGGAGGGAAGGAAGGTAAGGAGCTGGTTCAAGCCCTTGTAGTTGCCTGCCAGAGCCTCATCCTCGCGATCCAACTTCACAACTCTGCCCTGATCGTCGAGCTCATAGTTGATGCCTTCCAAGCCAAACTGGGTGAGAACCTGCATCTCAGGATCGCTCAGTTTGTCAAGAACGGTCAGAGCAGCCTCGATCTTCTCAGGGGTGTCCAGAGTAGATGCGGACAGGGTGAAGAATCCGTTATAACCTGCGGTTGCAAGGGTATGGCCGTTCACTGCGCCGTACAGAACCATGGAAGCGTCCTTGGAAGGATCCACAACAGAGGGAGTCTTGGTCTCGTCTGCCACGAAGTAGTTCCAGATTCTCTTACCGGAGTCAAGCACGTCGATGTACACGCCGTTGTCGCCCTTCTTACATCCGTCGGACCAAGTGTCGGTAGGTCTGGAGGGCCAATCCTGAGGCATCAGCTTCTCATCATAGAGCTTCTTGATGTACTCAACTGCCTCAAAATACTCGTCCTGCATCCACACGGGAACAAGCTGTCCGTCAACATCCGCCCAGCCGTTGCCACACCCGAACCAAGTCTGGATGATGTCAAAAGGACCGGTATAGGAGGTCATCTCCATGGGATACTCGCAGAAGCCTTCATGCTTGTCGTTGCCGTTCTTCATCGCAACCAGCATGTTGTACACATCGTCGGGAGTCGCGTTTGCGGGAAGTTCTACGCCGAGAGCCTCAGCCCAGTCCTGACGATAGCAGAGACCATAACGGCCTACCACACGGCAGCGGGGCAGAGCAACCAGATGACCGTCCACGGTCAGGTTCGCTGCAACAGCCTCGGACATACCGGAAAGGTTGGGATACTTCTCGCTGTCCCAAATGTAGTCATTCAGATCAATGAATGCGCCGGCCTTTGCCGCGTTTACAACGTCACCGGTCATGGTTCCGCCGTAAGACATGATCATCGGCATAGTAGAGGGAGATGCAAAGTATGTAGCGTTCTTGTCAGTCGCCGCATCGTTAGCCACCCATGTGATCTCAATGTCATGGCCACAATAGTCCTCGATCTCCTGGAAGATCTGCTCTGCATAATCACCTACGTTGTTGTTACCTGCGTTCAGGTCAAGAACACTCCAAGTGATGGTCTGACGCTCGATGGGAGTGTCAGCAGGCGCGCTGCTACCGCTGTTGTCGCTTGCAGGCGCCGATGACGCGTCGCCTGCAGCAGACGACGGTGTGCTGCTATTGTTGTTGCTCGCGTCGCCGTTGCCGCAAGCTGCAAGACCCAGGGTCATAGCGGACGCAAGAACAAGCGCAAGCACTTTGCTTAAACTTTTTCTTTTCATTTTATCCTCCTTTATGAAATAGAAATGTATTTATGATAACGAGTGTTACTCGCAATCACCAAATCAACCTTTGACAGCTCCTACCATGACGCCCTTTGTAAAGTACTTCTGCACGAAAGGATATACGCACAAAATCGGCAGGGTCGCAATCACGGTACATGCCATCTTCACCGCTTTGTCAGGCGGTGCGCCAAACATATCGTAATCCAACACCGTGTCGGAGATCTTGGAACTCAGCAGGATGATGGAACGAAGCTGAATCTGGATCGGGAATTTCTCAGCGCTGGACAGATAGATCATGGCGTTAAAGTAATCGTTCCAGAATCCCACGCCGTAGAACAGGGAGATGGAAGCGATCACCGGCTTGGACAGAGGCAGCGCCACTTTCATAAAAATCTGTAAGTCGTTGGCGCCGTCCATATAGGACGCCTCGTCAAGCTCTGTGGGAAGCCCCTGGAAAAACTTCTTGATAATAATCATATTGAAGGGACTGATCAGGCCGGGCAGGATCAAAGCCCACCAACTATCCAGCAGACCGTAGGACTGGTATACCAGATAGGAAGGGATCATACCGCCGCCGAACAACATGGTGAAGATCACCATGTTCATAATCCAGTTGCGCCCTCTGAAATGACTCTTGGACAGAGGGTACGCAAAACTCAAGGAAAATACCATACAACAGAATGTACCTAGCGCCGTCAACAAAATGGAGTTGCGTAAGCCCCTCAAAATATTGGCCGTCTGAATGGCGTAACGGTAAGCGTTGATCGACCACACGCTGGGGATAATGAAGAACGCCTTCTCCGTCAGCTCTTTCTCTGTCGCGAAGGAACCGGCCAGCACATACAGGAAAGGAAGTACGGTGCTCAATGCGATCAGTCCAAGCACAACATAGATAATAACGTCCACGATACGGTCGCCGGTGCTCTTACGAACCTTAGCGCCCTCTTTTACTTTATGTTCTCTCGCCATAGCCATACGTCACACCCCTCCCTAATATAATCCGCTCTCGCCAAAGAGCTTCGCCACTCGGTCAGCGGTGAGGACCATGATCATGCCGACCACGGATTTGAACATACCCGCAGCCGAAGAGAATGAATATTGTCCGCTTCGAAGACCTTTCTGATAAATATAAGTATCAAACACTTCAGATCTCGCCAGGTTCAAGTCGTTCCTCATCAGGAAGATCTGCTCATATCCTGTATTTAAGATGCCGCCCACACGCATGATCAACATCATAACAATGGTGCCTCTGATCGCGGGAAGAGTGATATGCCACATCAGTCTCCAACGCCCTGCGCCGTCCACTCGGGCCGCCTCGTACAACTCCTGGTCTACGCCGGAGAGAGCCGCCAGAAATACGATGGTGCCATAGCCTGTCTCACGCCAGATATCCTGGCCTACGATCAGCCCCCAGAAGGTAGATGATTTCTGCAGAATGTCAAAGGTCTGCCCTCCGGAAATCGCCTTATAGATCACATTGAACACACCGTCGGACACATTGAACAACTGATAGGTCAAGCTGGCCACGATAACCCAGGACACAAAGTGAGGAATGTACACAAGCGTCTGCACCAATCTCTTGTAGCCACTGTGCCGCACCTCATTTAAAAACAGAGAGAGGATAATCGGCGCCGGAAAATAAAATACCAACTGTAATAAGCTGATTCCCAACGTGTTGACCAACAGTTTCGTAAAGTCGTTGTTGCTGAAGAACTTCGTAAACTGTTGAAAACCCACCCAAGGACTGTCCCAGATTCCAATGAACGGGGAATACTCCTTAAATGCGATCACCAGTCCCCCCATAGGTATGTACCTGAACAAGATAAAATAGAGGAACCCCGGCAGCAATAACAAATACAGCCACTTATGCTGTATCACGTACTGCAATGTACTCTTACGCTTCGGCACAATGATCTCGCCGTTTGCGAGACGAAACGCGCCTTTTTGGTTTTTGACCTTCTCTGCCATAAGAAACCACCTTTCTGATATGATTTAGAAAACATTCCTAAAAATAAAATGTTTATTTAGATAAGTTTACTTTTCCTCATTGATTACGTCTATAATCACTTTCTCTTCGCGTCTTTCTCTTTGTTCAATTTGCTGATTGTGGGTTGACATTTCCCACTTTCTTTTATTCTTTTTGTGCAAAATAATCATTTCATTACTTGATTATTTTGAAGTCTATAATATGATTATTTTAGGGATACTGATACGAATTAGATGTGTTATCTAAAATGACCCAAACTGCTATTATACGATAATTACATGATTTTTACTGAGACTCTTTCCGGAATTTACCTGGTGTCACACCCGTACTCTTGCTGAAAAACCTTATAAAATTTTGTGCATTTGTATAATTTAATTCTGCGGAAATCTCCGCTACAGACATGTCAGTCTGCAGCAGGAGACGCTTTGCCTCTTCCAGTTTGTACGCTTCCACACAATCGCTAAAAGACTTTCCCTTCTCCGCTTTCAAAACCTTCCATATATAAGTGTGGTGCACGCCCAGCGCATCCGCGCACTCTGTCAACGTGATACCGCCCTTCGTCTCCCTGATCTTTCGCTCAATCTCTTCCAGCATAGAGTAAGAATGATTTTTCATATGTTCGTTTCGCGCCTGGAGAATGGGATCGATCAACTGAGATTTCAACCGTTTTCTCACCCTGACCGGTTCCGGCATCCCGACGATCTCCTGATAGACTCTCGCCAGTCCGTCCGGAAAAAGCGTCTCTGGATTCAATCGGATATCAATCGCTGTCAAAAGGATGGTATTGATCATTCTCAGAGAGTAGATCATAATTTTATCCTGAGACCCTGCTTTTTGGAGATATTCGGCGAACTCGTTGATCACTTTATAGCACTTCTCCTTGTCCATCGCCTTAATATGCGTCTGGATCTCTTTTTCATAACTACTGTTATACGAACTGTTGTCGGTCTCGATGTCCGTCTGTCCAAAATAGCAGGCATCCTCCTCCATGTTCCGCATGGTCAAAGCCAGTACACTCTCTTTATAGGCGGTCTGCAGTTCCTTATAATCTCCGTGCACGGCGCTGACTCCCATCAGGATCATTCTCCCGCTCTCCTTCCCGACAAACTCCTGCATCTTGCGGTGAAAGTCTTCTAATTTTCCGCGCAAAATATCCTCATCATTCTCTCCCAGGACACAAAAAATAGCGCCCATGTTGCACACCGGCGGCAGCCACGTCACTTCCTTCAATTCTTCCGGCATTTCCCTTGCCAGTTTAAAACAGTCGATCGCCTCCTCTTCCTGCGTCTCCCCATCCTCCACGAGAGCCGGCATCACCACCGCCGTAGCAAAAAACTTACACGGCTTGAGATGTAACTTTTCCATTTCCTCCGGCTCCACATTGCCATACATCATCTTCAACCCAAATAGTTCCTGCGCCTCCTGATTTTCCGGCTGACGGCGCGTATAGAATAACATGGCGATGCAGAAGCATGTCAATAAAAAAAGCCACAAAAACAGTACCCCACGATATCCTGCGCCGGGCATCCGTTCATTGTCCATATCATAACACACGTAATATTTCCACTCAGTTACCTGTGAGGCATACATAGAGAGAATATAGTGATCTGCCCCCCCTAATTTTATTTTCCTGGTTTCCCCCTCCGACAATCCCTCTTTTTGTAAGTTCAGACACACTTCCGCCATCGCGTCATCCGAGGCATATAACACCGTCCCGTCAGAAGCATCCAGCACCGCCACTGACTGACAGGCGTTCAACTGATCCTCCAGACGTTTCCCGATCTCTACCGCCTCGGCCGCGGAGATTGCTCCTCCGTCCAAATCCCACAATTTTTCATCTACCTGCCACGCGATACAGGCCGCCGTCAAAGCCGCCTTCTCTCCCGCTATCTTGCCACACTCCCCTCGATATTCCACATACCCGAAAACGGCGACAACCAGAGAAACGATCCCGATCAAAACGACTGCCCACAGACTGCCCCGCTCTTTTTCAATATGATATAACACATGTTTTTCAATCCACTTCCACAAAACGGTTTCTACCAACCTTTCCCGCCACGCCAAAAACGGCCCGCGATCTTATCCTACAGACGATACACCTTCAAATTGCCATATTCGCCCACCATGGGAGCGAGCTGCCTGAAACCGATTTTTCCCCCCTTTAAGAGCGGGCCGTAAGTCTCTCCGTCATCTTCAAAAGTAAAGACCGCCAATCCGTCCACAAAAAATTTTACCACGCCGCCCTTCTTGAGCACTGCCATGGTATAGGGGCGTTTTACCTCGTCGGCGTCCGGTATGGGATCCGCGCCCTGACTTACCAGATGAAAACCATAGCTTTTCCGCAGATTGCAAGTGTGAAAGGCTCTCTCGTCCGGTTCCTTTCTGCGAAAATAGGACACATGGAACGCGTTGATATCGCCGTGATGATACTGGACATACTCCCCCGTCCTGGGCGCAAGGTTCGCGTCAAAGAGATCGCGATCCTCTTTTCCTCTGGCGGCAAAAAACAACATGGCAAGTCCCGGCTCCCTGATCGGCTGAAATTCCCACTCGATCAATACGTCGGAAGGAAATTCTTCCGGACACCAGAGCACATAATTGGCCCGCTGACCGTCTGCGGGATCCAGCATATTCTCCAGGCGCAGCCTCCCTTCCCGAAAAGACACCTCCGCCTTTCCCTCCAATACGAACCCTTCCAGATCCGCCTGACAGGAAAGCTTGTTCTCATAAATGCAGCTAAAACCGCTCACACCATATTTTTCCATATATCTTCTATATCCCTTCTATATATTTCTTCTATAGGCAATCGCGAAACTCCTTTTTTGTAAACCGAATTGTGAAAATTGCATGTTCCACAAGCAGACTCTTGAAAAACACTGGTACTAATAGTCAACTATGTTGACTATTCTGCCGTACTTTAGCAGCTTATGTACCACTGTGTTTTTCACGAAGCGAGAGCGTGTCTGCGGTGGAATCTGCAATTTGCACAATGACACTCTCCAAAAACAAGAGTTTCGCCATTTCTCTCTCATCCCCGAACCTGTCCGTCTCCTCTGATCAGATATTTGTAGGAGGTCAGCTCCTTTAATCCCATGGGGCCTCTGGCGTGAAGCTTCTGTGTGCTGATGCCGATCTCCGCGCCAAAACCAAATTCAAAACCGTCCGTAAAGCGGGTGGATGCATTGACATAGACGCACGCCGCGTCCACCTCCCGCAAAAACTTTTCCGCGGCCGCTTTGTCCTCTGTTACAATACATTCCGAGTGTTTCGTATTGTAACGGTTGATATGCTCGATCGCCTCCTCCAGAGAGTCCACCGTCTTTAAGGACAGAATATAATCCAAATATTCCCTGCCGTAATCCTCCTCCGTGGCGGGTGCGCATTGCTCCCCCAAGATCTCCCTAATGCGCTCGTCACCCCGCAGCTCCACACTTTCGAGCGCCTGGGCAAGCATCGGCAAAAAGCGCTCTCTCACCGCGCTGTGGACCACCAAAGATTCACAGGCGTTGCAGACGCCGATACGCTGCGTCTTGGCATTTAAGATGATCTTCACGGCCATATCCAGATCGGCGCTCTCATCCACATATACATGGCAGTTGCCCGTGCCGGTCTCGATGACAGGTATGGTGCTGTTCTCCACCACGCTTCGGATCAGACCCGCTCCCCCTCTGGGGATGAGCACGTCCACATATTGATTCAACTTCATAAATTCCGCTGTGACCCGGCGATCCGTGTCCTCGATCAACTGTACCGCGTCCCTGGTCACACCCTCCGCCACCAATGTCTCCCGCAGGATATCGACGATCGTCCGGTTGGAACGGACGGCGTCGCTGCCGCCTTTTAAGATCACGGCGTTGCCGGTCTGAAAACATAGTCCGAAAGCGTCCGTTGTCACATTGGGGCGGGCTTCATAGATGATGCCGATCACACCGATCGGAACGCGCACTTTCTCAATGCGGATCCCGTTGGGCCGCACCATGCGCTCCATCACTTCCCCGATGCAGTCCGGCAGCTCTGCGATCTGGCGAAGTCCATCCGCCATGGCCGTGATACGCTCCTCGGTAAGTCTGAGCCTGTCTAACATCCCCGGGTGCATACCGTTTTGCTCCGCCATCTCCATATCTCTCTCGTTCGCCGCAAGAATTTCAGCACTCCTGTTATTTAATACATCCGCCATGCTGAACAAAACACGTTTTTTCTCCCCTGCATCCAATCGCTGCAACGCATATTTGGCAGCTACGGCTTGTTCTCCCATTTCCGTCAGATTCGTCATTCATAAATTCTCCTATTCTGTAAATTGCCCTGCAGGATGACCTGACAGGGTTTCTTGTCAAAGTCCTCCGCCGGGACGCGCTCCACCAACTGACAGTCAAATCCCACCGCAATGGTATGCTGTTGCAGAGCTTCCCATCTATTTAAATAACGGTCGTAATATCCTTTCCCATATCCAATGCGGTTACGCAAGGGATCGAACGCCACGCCGGGCATCAGCATGAGCACCCTGTCCATCTCTCCTCTTTCCATGCAGGAAAGACAGTTAAAAATTTCCGTGTCTCCCTTTGGCTCCGGTATCCCGCGATATCCCGGCCGCAGCTCATCCATAGAAAAAATGCGGTAAAACTGCATATCCGCTCCCGTCACCTTAGGGACATAAACCTGTTTTCCCAGCCGAAGCGCCTCCTCCAGCAAAGGGTGCGTGTCGATCTCACTTCCATAGCTCACAAAGCTCAGAAAATATTTGGCGCGGTAAAACCATTGATGCCCCACGATTCCTTCCGTCAAAAGAATGGCCGCCTTCGCCCGCTCCTCCATCGACAGGGATTCTCGGCGCGCAAGTACCTTCCGGCGCAAAACCTCTTTCTCCAAATCCGTCCCTTCCAGAACCGTTTTCTCCATAGCCGCCTCCTGTCAATTATTGTGCAGATTGTTCAAAAACCCCGGCAGATCAAATCTCTCGTCCTCATGCGCCACAAAGAGCGTCCCCTCCTTCTCTCCCGCCAAAATCCTGTGCAAGATGCCGATATCCCTGCTGTTTGCAATGACCATGTCCACGTTGGAGCTTGTGGCGATCTTGGCGGCGATCAGCTTGGTGTTCATGCCGCCGGTTCCCACATCGCTGCCGACGCTGCCCTTGCCCATCTCCATCAGCTCATCCGTCAAATGCTCCACCTCGCCAATAAATTGGGCATCCGGATTTTTCCTAGGATCGTCCGTATAAAGTCCGTCGATATCGGACAAAAGAATCAGCAGATCCGCCCCCACCAACGCGGCCACCACGGCGGAGAGCGTATCGTTATCGCCAATCTCGATCTCGTAGGTGGCAATCGTATCATTCTCGTTCACAATGGGCACCACACCCATGCGCAAAAGCTCGGAAAAAGTATTGTGGGCATTGTATCGATTCAGGTTGTCCACGATCGTGTTTTTGGTCATCAAGATCTGCGCCGCCACTTGATCGTACTCCGCAAAAAGCTTTTGGTAAGTCATCATCAGCCTGGCCTGGCCGATCGCGGAACAAGCCTGCTTTACAGCGATGGCCTCCGCCTGCGTGTCCGCTTTGATCTCCTTCATATTGACAGCCTTCTTGCCCACCGCGATCGCTCCGGAAGTCACCAGTATCACGTCCTTGCCCTGATTGCGGATGTCGCAGAGCTCCCGCACCAGCTTTTCCAGCCGGATATAATCCATGTCCCCCGTCTCTACGTGCTGTAGGGAGGAGGAGCCGATCTTCACCACGATACGCTTTTTGTCCTTGATCCGCTCCCGCAGTCTGCTTGTCTTTGTTTCATCTGATTGTTCCATAAAATATCTGCCGTTTCCGCGCCATATGCGCTTATCATTTTACGATATATATTTTTAAATTTTACTGCATTTTCATTTCTGAGTCAAGACTCCGGCAAAGGACTCCGGCGATTTCATCAACTGCAAATTGAAATTCCAAAATGGCCATGATATAATCAGAACAAAAATCGGTGTGTAGCGAGGTGTTAGGCGAAAATGAATAAAGTAATAGCAAGTATGGGCGCTTTGATCGTAACGATTTCTGTAGTATTATTTGCTATCTGTATGTTGATTTCCTTCAACTTCGGAAGTTATTTTGTATGTATGTTATTACCTATTGGATACATAATGATGATCTCTGGTTTTTGTAATGAAAGTGATGAAAAACATAGGGTGGCGGCCAATGTTGGAACGACATTTGCTACGGTTTATACTGTTTTGATTTTTCTTGTGTATTTTGCGCAAACCACTTCGGTTCGATTAGACTCACTTGATGAGCAGGCTGTGAGAATACTTGACTATTCAAGAGGCGGATTGTTTTTTGACTATGACTTGCTTGGATATGGCATGATGGCGCTTTCGACTTTTTTTATTGGCCTCACAATAGACACAAAGACAAAGTCAGATAAGTGGTTAAAATATCTGATGTTATTTCATGGAGTATTCTTTTTTCCCTGTTTTATTATGCCAATGACAGGAATATTTCGCTCTATGTCAGACGGGGAAACTAACATGGGCGGAGTTATAGCGCTTGAATTTTGGTGTACCTATTTTACTCCTATTGGCATTTTGTCACTTATACATTTTAGAAAGAACAATAAGTAACTAGATGTGGAAATGAGCCGCGATCTGCTCCGCTACGCGCAACCCGTCCATGGCGGCCGAAGTGATGCCGCCCGCATATCCAGCGCCCTCTCCGCAGGGGTAAAGTCCCTTCACCCCTTCCGCCTGCAGAGACTCCCCTCTGTGGATCCGCACCGGCGAAGAAGTCCTGCTCTCGACTCCCAAAAGGATTGCATCCTCTCTGTCAAACCCCGGGATCTGTCTGCCAAACACTTCCATCCCTTCCACAAAGGCTCTGTTACATTCCTCCGGCAGGATACCACTCAGATCGGCCCAGGCAAAATCGCCCTTACACTGAGGCTGTAGCGCACTTTCTCTGTACATTGCCGACCGCTCCGCACTTTCCCTGCACACCGTCTGCTGTCCTGTCCCTTCTCTATACGCCGCCAACCGCCCGATCCGCTCTCCCTCATCGCGACTGAAAGCTCTCTTAAAATCTCCGTACCGCTGAACGGGGATCTTGCCTCCTGCCAGCGAGAAAGCGCGCTCCTCCAACTCGCGCTGGAACGCGACACCGGCCAGAGGATGCCTTGCGCCAAGATACCTGGCACTATACGCGTCATAGTCCGCAGGCGTGACCGCCACGATCACCGCGCTGTTGGCATTGACGCCGTCCCGTCCGCTGTAACTCATCCCGTTGACCGCCAGCCGTCCCTGTTCCGAGGAAGCATTGACCACATAACCCCCGGGGCACATACAAAAAGAATAAACGCCTCTGCCAAAACTGGTCTTTGCCGTCACCTTGTAGGCCGCCGCGCCCAGCTCTTTCGGATCTTTCCTGCCATACTGGCTCACATTGATCATCTCCTGGGGATGCTCCACGCGCAGTCCCACCGCAAAAGATTTTGCCTCCATGGAAATCCTTTTGTCATAGAGCATGGAAAAAGTGTCTCTGGCGCTGTGTCCGATGGCCAGCACAAGCTGTTCGCATGCAAGATGCCTCGCAGCGTTTATTACGACTCCTCTTATCGCCTGATCGCAGATTTCGATATCTGTGACCTGACTCTCAAAATGCACCTCGCCGCCCAGGCGTATGATCTCTTCCCGCATCGCTCTCACCACGCGGGCGAGCACATCCGTGCCGATATGCGGCTTGGCCTCATAGAGAATGGACTCTTTGGCCCCAAAGCGCACAAAAGTCTCCAACACTGCGCGGTTTCTGCCGTCTTTGTCCTTCACCAAAGTGTTGAGCTTGCCGTCAGAGAAGGTTCCCGCACCGCCCTCGCCAAACTGCACATTGGAAGTCTCATCCAACACGCCTGTCTGCCAAAACCGCTCCACGTCTCTTTTTCTTGCCTCCACATCTTTGCCCCGCTCCAAGAGGATCGGGCGATAACCGTGAAGCGCCAAAAAGTACCCGCAAAACAGTCCCGCCGGACCCGCTCCCACAATCACCACAGGGTGTGTTTGCCTTTTACTTCCGGCAACCGGAAATTGATACGTAACATCTGTTACTTTACTGATCTGGGAAACGCCTCTTTGGTTTGTTTTGACTCGCCTTAAGACACTCTCCTCATCCACCGTCTGCACATCCACCGTATAGATATAAAAAATTTCCGGCTTTTTTCGGCCGTCGATCGACTGCCTCTTTATTTCAACCTTTACTATATCCTGCGTCCGGATACCAAGAATCTTTGCAATCTTATGGTTCAGTTGCTCCTCGGTATGTCCGGACAAAAGTTTTAACTGTGTTATCCGAATCATTTTTCTTCTCCCGCGGCCGCCGTTCCCGCCAGATAGCCGCTGCACCATGCCCAGTGCAGATTGTAGCCGCCGCATTTGCCGTCCACATCCAATATCTCGCCCGCAAAATAGACCCCCGACACCAGTCGGGATTCCAACTGCTCCGTCACCTCCGTATGGGGGATCCCTCCGGCCGTCACTTGGGCATGGTCGAAAGAATTGACCGCATTTACCTTGACCTCCCAATCCATACACAGGGATAAGACGGACGACAACGCCTGTCTGCCTGCCTGTTCCACCGACATAGCAGGCTTTAATCCCGCCATTTTTACAAAGAGCGTCATCAATTTCTTGTGGAGAATCCCCGTAAAAAATTCCTCCACCGTCCTGTCCGCCATCAGGATCAGGCGATTTTTAAACAAACGTTCCAGATCCTCCTCGCCGTATCCGGACAAAAGCTTGATATGTACCGAAACCTCCTCCTGTTTTCGCAAGAGATATGCCGCCTGACGGCTCAGTTGAAAGACCGGAATACCCGATATGCCATAATCCGTAAACTGCAGCTCCCCCTGCTCTTTGGCCACACAATCTTCTTTCTGCCACAGGGTGATCTCCGCGTCCGCCCGCACGCCCGATACCGCCTTAAAATAAGTTTCCCTGCACCGCATCTGCACCAACGCCGGAACCGTGGGAATGATCGTATGTCCCAGCCGCCTTGCCAGCGCATATCCGCTGCCGTCGGATCCGGTGGCGGGAGCGGCGCATCCGCCGCAGGCGAGGATCACCCGATCGAAGGAAAACGCCCTGCCGCCTGCATACAGACGGATCTTCTTGTCCGTTTTTTGTCTGTCCGACGAAATCAGCTCGATCCGTTCCACTCTGCAGCCCGTCTCCAGTCCGACGCCCAGGCTTTTTAATTCAAACCGCAGCACATCCAACACGGCGGACGCCTGATTGCTGGCGGGATACAAAAGTCCTTCCCTCTCCCTAAAGAGCAGTCCGATCCCCTGAAAAAAGCAGATCATATCCTCCGTGTCAAAACAGTTTAAACGAGCCTGAATCCAGTCCGGCTTTGCGCCATGGTACGCCGCCGCCGACAATTCCCTGTTTCCCAGATTACATCTGCCGTTCCCCGTCATCAAAAGCTTTTTTCCCACGCGGTCGTTTTGCTCAAAAAGCGTCACCTGCGCTCCCCGTCTGGCGGCGGTGATCGCAGCCATCAGACCGGCGGCGCCTCCGCCGACGACGCCCACATTTACTCTCTCCATTTTCTGACTCCTTCCAATTCTTACGAGGAATAAGTCTCCAAAAAACCATACAGACTCTCCTCGTCCTCCATCCACATCATCTGCATAATCTGCATCTGCACGGTCTCCGGAAATTTATCCAGAGAAATGCCCGTATAGATATACACGGTCTCCTGATCATCCAAAAGCACCACCACTTCATTGTCCAAAACCGCCAGATAAAATTCCTCCCCCGGCTGCAGATATTCATAGTTCATCTGCACGATCACCCGCTCTCTGGAAAACGCCAGCACTTCAAGACCCACAAACCCTCTCTCCAACTCGGAGAGCGGCGGGTGGTCGCCGTAAGAGTTGATCGCGGTCAAAAACTGCTCCCTGTCCATACCGATATATTTCTGAGGGAGCCTCCATGTGGTCTCCACCTCCGTCTGTCGGATGATATCCATCTCCTTCAAGATATATTCCGTATCCGCGGACAGGGTCTCTCTGTTGGAGACCACCGGACTGACCTCCCCTGAAACGTCCGCAGGTTCCTGTGCCGCGCCGCTTTCTTCAAGCGCTTTTTCGGCAAGATATTCTTCTATAAATTCCTCCCACCCCATAGGCGGCTCCGCCTCCTGCGGGGCAGACACATTTCCCGGATAAAAAAATTCCACCGCCTTGATTCCTGCCAGAAACCCCAACATCAGCATGAGCAGGGGATATACCAAAAAAAAGCCGATACTTTTTACAAACCGCATACTTACCTTCTTCACACACTTGATTTGTATTCAGTATCCGCTTTTTTTGTCTATTTATGCATATCGGTTCACATGTATATCCGCAAAAGCTGCCCCAAAAAGCGAATCCATACTCCGCCCGGCAGATTTTTGAGATCCTGTTCTCTGAAATTCCGCAAAAGCAACAACAACACAAAATACAAAACCCAGGCGGCCGCCAGACACACAAGCACGGTCACCGCATACCCCAGGTGCGGCACGATCAGTCCGCCGAGCAGCATAATCAAAAGTCCCGCCACGCAGGCGCATCCCACAGGGATCAGCACCGTCCGGATCCAATCAATCCGCATCCCCAGCAGGAAACAAACTAAAAATCCCAAGACCGCGCACAACCCTCCGGAAGCGATCACACCGCCATAGACGTAGGCCGTCACTCCCGCATGTCCCAGATTCAAAAACAACAGCACCGACACCAGATATACCAGATCCATGACGCAGAGAGAGAGTACGATCAAAGCTTTCTTGCCCGCCAGCGATAAAATCCTTACAAAAAAACAGGACACGCCGGCAAACAATACGATCATAGAGCCAAACTGGAACATTTTCGCCGTGATCTCTACGCCATCCTTTCCAAACAGCGCCGCGATATCCTGTCCCATCATTCCCACGAAAACGGCGAAAAAGATACCATACACCACCGCTCCGTGCAATCCCGCCTGAAACAGATCGTCCGCAGACCGCAGATCGTCCCGACGGATGTACGACTGCACCTTCACCGAGACCGGCACGACCAACGCGTCGATCAAAAAGATAACCGCACATACCAAAGCCAGATATCTCCCGTAAAATATGCCATAGGCGGCCTCCGCCCCCTCCATCATCGCCGCACATTTCCCCAACAGGATCAGACTCAGCCAGACGGGAAACCGCTCAAGCGCCTGCATCAGCATGGAAGCGCGCATTTTTCCATAAAACACGCGCAGCACGTTCCCGAGAGAGTCCGTCGTTCTCATTCCGGTCTGTTCCACTCTTCCCAAGCCGCTGTTTCCCCGATAAAGGATCAACAAGAATAAGAGCAGAAGAAACTCCGTCAGACAAGCGGCCAGGGAGACGCCGATCGCGCTGTGCATATCCACAAATTCTATCCTTCCAAGCAGGGCGCTGACCTTCTCACCGTACCCTTTGAACAGATTGCCGAACAAAAGTCCGAACCCCACAAACAAAACCGGACGCATCACAGAGGATGCCACGGTGGGAAACTCGGAACCGCCCCCCTGGAAATACCCCAAAAGGACGGCGCCGATCGTCCGCAAAAACAGCATCGGCGCAAGCATCAACACCAAAAAAGAACCATGGGGCACATGGAACACATATTTCACCACAAGAGAACCCGTCAAGGCAGACAACACACTGACGGCCAACCCCACGCTCCCCTGGAACAACATCACATATCTGCGCATTTGGGAGACATTTTTGTATTGATTCCTGGCGTTCCGCTCCCGAAGCATCCTGCCTAAGGCGTCGGAAACGCTGCCTCCGGCCAGGCACCACAACAACCAGAAAAACTCGTAGGCCGCGGCGTAATACGCCAACCCGTTTTCTCCCATACAATTTCCCAACAATAACAGCGCAATCATATTGAGCATACTGGCAATGCTTATGATCTGCCGCCGCTTCATCTCCGCCTGATTCATCGTATCTTTATCCTCTCATCTGGTCCGTACCATCCCCAAACCTGTCAGAACCGCTTCCTGCTTGCGTTCCATGAGGCAGGCATCTTCCTCCGTCATATGATCGTAGCCGCACAGATGGAAGATACTGTGCGCTACCAGAAAGGCAAACTCCCGCTCTTCACTGTGCCCATATGCATTTGCTTGTTCTTTAACCCGATCCACACAGATCACGATATCGCCCAACAACATCTCCCCTGTGTCAGGGTCGAAATAATCCGCCGCGCGCGCCTCGTCCATACGAAAGTCCCCCGCGGAAGCGAAATCCAAATTGGGAAAGGAGATCACATCCGTCTCTTTGTCAATCCCGCGATACTCCCTGTTAAACCGGCGGATCCCTTCCTTGTCCGTGAGAATGAGATTGAGCTGCACTTCACAGGGACAACCCTCAGACTTAAGCGCGGTGTCCGCCACCTGCCTTGCGATCTCTTCCACATCAAAGGGGAATGAAAAGTGCGTCTCATTCTCAACGTAAAAAGTCATAATACAGATTCTCCTGTCTAAAGGTCTTGTGCATGATATCCAGATCCCGTATCGTGAGATTGCTCTCATAAAAGCTCTTTTGCGCCTCAAATGCCGCAAAGATCTCATCGATCATCCTGCGGTAATCGGGCTGTGCCGACGGATCTTCCCGAAAGACCTGCTGCACCTTATTTACCACCATATCCGCACACAATAATACTGCCGTCTCCCGACTCTTTACGGCGACATTCCCATAATCCATATATTCGTTCAAGATCTGTCTCGTAAACGGAGGGAGCTTGTACTTTTTCATGCGTTCGGGATCCTGCTCCACCAGCTTGTGATAGTAGGCCGCACACTTTAGGGCCGCCACGTCCATGGACAGCTTTGCCGCCAGCCGTTCGCAAAAATACGCTGTGTGAATACAGTGAAAATAGTCCTCCCTGTTGCTCTGCTTGAACGCCGACAAAAAATCATTCTCCGTGTCGTTCAACTCCAAATACTGCACTCTGTACTGATAAGTCACCTGGGAAGAAAAGATCTTGATCAGTCCTAACAGCAGGATACCGGAGATGATCAGATTCGCCACCGGCACGACAAAATCCTCCACCGCAGGACGCTTGGCCGCGATCAGGATCAGATCCGCCATCTCGCACACCAACAGACTTAACAGGGACAAAAGAATCGGAATCCCCACCTTTAACTCATTGTCCACACGGCAAATCAGGCTCACCCCGAAGATCCCGCAGAGCAGATACAGAAAAAACGCCCCAACGGCGGCCTCCCCCAACATCGCAGGGATCATCAACAGCACCGCCGACGCCACGATCCCCGCCACGGGGCTGCTAAAGAGCGCGAGCATGACAAAGACCGGCAAAAAGGGCCATCCCTCCACCGGCAAAAAAACACAGACGAAAGCCACCGCCATTCCGCACAGAAAAAACAGCCAGAATCGCAGCAAATGCTCTCCATTGTCATAGTTTAACTCATCGTCCAAATACTCCCTGCGGACTCTAAAACCCACCAAAAGGATCCCCAGCCCCGCCATCACAATATTGCTCAGGGTCTTATCGATGGCAGTCTGTTGCCAATAGGAGATGCCCAAAATCCCCACCACCACAAGCGGCAGGAACACAAGCTCCGGCACGAAGAGCATCGCACTTAATCTTTTCTTATTTTCTTCCATATCTCTCCCGATTCCTGCTTTTTTCTTTTGCCTCATAGTCATCGTACGCCTTCACGATCCTCTGTACCAGAGGATGACGCACCACATCCTTCGACGTCAGGCTGCAGAAGGCAATCCCCTCCACCTTTCCCAGCACCTTCAACGCGATATCCAGGCCGGACTTGCTCCCCGCGGGCAGATCCTTCTGGGAGGAATCTCCCGTCACCACCACTTTAGAGCCAAAACCGATCCTCGTCAAAAACATCTTCATCTGGGCAGGCGTTGTATTCTGCGCCTCATCCAATATAATATAGGCGTTGTCTAACGTCCGCCCCCTCATATAGGCGAGGGGCGCCACCTCGATCAGCCCTTTCTCCATATTCCTGGCAAAATTTTCCGCGCCCATGATCTGATAGAGCGCATCATACAGCGGCCGCAGATAAGGATCCACCTTGCTCTGTAAGTCTCCCGGCAAAAACCCCAGTTTCTCCCCCGCCTCGATCGCCGGACGGGTCAATATGATGCGGCTCACTTCCTCATTTTTGAAAGCCGTGACCGCCATGGCCATAGCCAAATAAGTCTTGCCCGTACCGGCCGGCCCCTGTCCGAACACCACCATATGACTGCGGATCGCGTCCACATATTCCTTCTGCCCCAGGGTCTTGGGTTTGATCGGTTTCCCGTTTATCGTGTGGCAGATACAATCCGTATCAATCTCCGAAATGACCTCCTCGCGCTCCTCCATACCCATCGCGATCGCATAGTCCACGCTCTGCTCCTCTATCTCGCTGCCGCGCTCGGAGATCACCTCCAACTGGGCAAGGACATTCCGTGCCCTGCGGACTTGCTCCTCCTCGCCGTTTATCTGGATGCTGCCGTTGCGGTTCACCACCGTCACATGAAAATCATGTTCCAATTTTTTGATGTAGGCATCCTGTGTGCCAAATATTTTCTGCATATGCTCTGCTGGCAAGTCTATTTTAACGGAAACATTACTCATCCGGTTCCTTCTCTCCTATGTCGATCTCAGGGATATCAGCGTCCACGCTCATGCCCACCGGCTCATGCACTACAAACTCCACGGACATAACCCATTCTCCACCACTTGTATCTATTCTAACATCTTTTTCAATAATTTGTACCCCTTTTTCATCTAAAGTTGTAAGAAAAGTATTTAATTTTTCATTAAGAAGCGTTTTCGCCTCCTCCGTGGAATACCAATATTCCACATCCAAGTACTCTCTGTAAGTGTAATTCCCCACATAGAAAGGGATCGCAAGTTTCTCAAAAACTAAGGGCCTGCTCTGGCGGATCACGCTGTCGTAGACCAGGAAGGGACGCTCCGCAGGCATCTTCCACTCCTGCTCTCCCAGCCTGAGAAAATAACGGGTCTCCTCCCGCCCCGTGTACTCCTTTTTGATATAGTCGAAAGGAAGGGTAAACTGCTCCGTTATCGCATGTTCCAGCACAATGTCCGCATCCGCCGCGACCGTGTGATACTCCCTGACGGTGGTATCCTCATTGTAGATGGGCACAAGTCCCTGTACCAAAAGGCTGCCCTGCTCCACACTGTCCCCGATGGCCACCTGGGGCACGCCGCTTCGCACAATCATGGACACAATGACGCCGTCGTACTCCGACACCAGATTGGAGCAGCCCTCCTCGGCCACATTCCAATCTGTGGGCGTATCGTTCTCCCTGATCTCAATCTGCAGCCTGGTGCCGGAGAGCATGGCCGAAGTCCAGGTCACCTGCGGAAACCTTCTGCGGATCTCCTTCTCCAGCTCCTCGATGTTGAGCGCGCTCTTGCGCATACCGATGCGCACATTCTCCTCCGTCAGAAATTCCTCAAATTCGTCTCCGGTGATCTGATAATTGCCCGTCAGATCGATCTTCCAGATATAGAGCGACGTCCACATCCAGAAACATAGCGCCAGAAGAAACCCCGCCAAAAAGAATTTGCGCGCCTTCAAGGTCGGAATGAAAAAGGGTAGTCCATATCTCTGCAATATGGCTACCCTGGTGCCGGTCTTTTTCGCGATCGGACGGAGTCTGTAAAAGCTTCTGAGGGATATGCTCATGTAATATTCTTCTCCCTCGCGCACAATATCCCACAGAAGGATATCCCTGTTGCTGCACAGATTCATAAACCGCTCCGGCGAAAACCCCCACACTCTGATCCTGAGATAACCTTTCAGTCGCCGCAATATATCTACCATGGCCGCTCTCCTTTATGTCGTTTACTCTCTTCTAAAGGTATCTGACACAGGCGATACATCCGCTGATCTTCATATCCTCATTAGTATAATAATCTATGGAAAGACGATTGCCCTCAAAGCATACCTGACAGGTCTTGCCCTGCAGCAGGATCACATTTTCCGTGTATTCCAAAATGCCCTTGTAATTTTCGATCCACGCCTCCGCGTTGCCCGTGAGCGTGACCCGAAGCGCCCCCAGACAAATGTCTCTGGGCAGTTTGAGGGAATCTATAACTTGTTCTTTCCTGAGAGAATTTTTTGTCTTCTTCATGGTAAAATATATGGCCGGATCGGGAAAATATGAGTGAAAACTTTCACTCATCCTGCCAGGAGGCATCGGATCCCTCCAGCTTCTTGTCCCGAAGCATCAGATCTTTCACCGCCTGGTCTGCGCTCTTCCCCGCAAACAGCACCTCGTTCACCTGCTCGATGATGGGGAGCTGCACGTCATATTTGCGGGATAGCTCTAAAGCCGCCTTGGCGGAATACACGCCCTCCACCACCATCTTGACCTCCGCCGTGGCCTCCTCACAGGTGCGCCCCTGTCCGATCAGGATACCCGCACGCCTGTTGCGGGAGTGCATACTAGCGCAAGTGACGATCAGATCTCCGATGCCGGTGAGGCCGCAAAAGGTCTCGAACTTACCGCCCATAGCGGTGCCAAGTCTGGCAATCTCCGCGATCCCTCTGGTGATCAGAGCCGCCTTTGTGTTGTCCCCATATCCCAAGCCGTCGGCGATACCTGCCGCCAAAGCCACCACATTTTTCAGCGCGCCGCCCAATTCCATCCCCAAAATGTCGGGACTTGTGTAGACTCGAAACGCCTGATTCATAAACAAGGTCTGAATGTACTCCGCAGTGCGCTTACTTCTCGCCCCCGCCACAATCGTGGTAGGGATCCCCCTGCCCACTTCCTCCGCGTGGGAGGGACCTGAGAGGACTGCCACATCCGCCTGGGGGATCTCCTCCTCGATGATCTGTGAGAGGGTCATCAATGTCCCCTCCTCGATGCCCTTTGCCACATTGACAAGGATCTGCCCGTCCTGCACATACGGACGGAAACGCGCCGCCGTGCTTCTCGTGTAGGCGCTGGCCACCGCCATAACCGCCATGTCCTGCCCTTTTACGGCTTCTTTTTCGTCTGTGGTAAACACGATATCCTCTGGCAGCTTCACCCCGGGCAGCATCTTGTGTTCACGCTCTCTCTGAAGCATCTCGATCTCTTCGGGAAGCACAGACCAGACAGTCACGGTATGTCCGTTTTTATGCAGCAGAACCGCCAGGGCGATCCCCCATGTTCCGGCTCCCAAAACGCTAACTTTTGCCATATGGCACCAACCTTTCTCCTTTTCAGGCAGCTTATTGCTTATTTTTCTTGGTCAGATAGGTCTTTCTCTCCTCGCCGTGCAGCAGACGCACGATATTCTGTCTGTGCTTCCAATAGGCCATGACGGTCAACAGGGCGGCGAGCACATACATCTCGACGCGCTGGGCAAAAGTCATCGCCCCAAACACGCCCGTCTGACCGCATACCACGATCTCGATCAGAAAGCAGGCATACACCAAAAGCGAGCCGAGAGACACATAATGGGTCGTGAAAAAGATGCCGAAAAATACCACCACGCCCATCACAATAAAATAGGGATGGAAGGACAAGATCAGTCCGGCCGTGGCCGCAATGCCCTTTCCTCCTTTGAAATTCATGTAAAAAGGGAAATTATGCCCCAGTATGGCGCCCGCTCCCGCATACAGACATAACAGATAGACCATATCGGGATGGGACGCCCCGAACAGCAGCCTGGCAATGCAGACTGCCGCAATGGTCTTGAGACAGTCTCCCAAAAGCACGATCAATCCCGCCTTGGTGCCCAGCACGCGCAGGGCGTTGGTGGTGCCTGCGTTGCCGCTGCCGTACTGCCTGATGTCGATTCCCTTTGCCTTTCCGTAAAAGTATGCTGTCTGAAACAGTCCGAACACATAACCGATCACAATACAAACGACACGTTCCAACATTATCTGTTCTCCTTTCGCTCTCTGATGATGAACCGAAGCGGCGTCCCGCGAAAGCCGAAGGTCTCCCGAATCTGATTCTCAATATAACGGGTGTATGAAAAATGCATCAGTTTCTTGTCATTGACAAAGATCACAAAAGTGGGCGGCTTCACCGACACCTGTGTGATGTAGTACAGCCTGAGGATCTTGCCCTTGTCGCTCGGCGGCTGCTGCATGGCCACCGCCTCCGCCAAGATCTCGTTGAGCACACCCGTGGCCACCCGCATCGCGTGATTCTCACTGACCACATCGATCGTCTCAAACAGCTTGGTAAGCCGCTGCCCCGTCTTGGCGGACACAAACAAGATTTCCGCATAGGGCATGAAAGACAGGACGTTTCTCACTTTTTCCGTAAAGCGGTAGATGGTCTTATCATCCTTCTCCACGGCGTCCCACTTGTTCACGACGATGATGACCGCCTTGCCCCTGTCATGAGCGATACCGGCAATCTTGGCGTCCTGCTCCGTGACGCCCTCCGTCGCGTCGATCACTAACACCGCCACATCCGCGCGCTCCACGGCGCTGACCGCGCGCAGAATCATATAGCGTTCCAGCTCCTCTTTGACCTTATTTTTCCGCCGCAGTCCGGCTGTGTCGATAAAGACATACTCTTTGCCCTGGAAGGTGATCTCCGCGTCCACCGCGTCCCTTGTGGTGCCCGCGATATCGGACACGATCAGCCTCTCCTCCCCCAAAAGCCTGTTGATCAGGGAGGACTTTCCCACATTGGGTTTTCCCACCACCGCCACTCTTGGTCTGTCGTCCTCCATCTCCTCCCCGCTATCCTCGGGGAAGTGGGAGATCACCACATCCAGCAATTCTCCCAGCCCCAGACGGTTGGCGGATGAGACCGCGTGGGGGTCTCCTATCCCCAGATTGTAAAACTCATAGACGTCCGCCATATATTTCTCATAGCTGTCCACTTTGTTGACCACCAAAATCACCGGCTTGCGGGCGCGTCTGAGCATATCCGCCACCTTCGCGTCCGCGTCCACCAATCCCTGCCTCACGTCCACCATAAACAGGATCACATCCGCCGTGTCGATGGCGATCTGTGCCTGGGCGCGCATCTGCGACAAAATGATATCCTTGCTGTCAGGCTCGATGCCTCCTGTGTCTATCAGGGTGAAATTTTTATCCAGCCAGCTCACATCCGCATAGATACGGTCTCTGGTGATACCCGGGGTATCTTTCACGATCGCTATATTTCCGCCGGCCAGCGCATTGAACAGCGTAGATTTCCCCACATTAGGTCTGCCTACCACCGCCACGATGGGCCTTGCGCTCCTCTCTGCCATTGTCCAACCTCCTATATTCCCAACAATGAATCCAATAAATCGCGTCCGCTTGATTTTACAATATTAACGGGAACTTGTAAAGCTTTTTCCAGTTCTTCCACTGTCATATCATCCAAAAAGATGTCTTCTCCGCTGCGCAGCACGTTCTGCGGAAGCAAAAGTTCCTGCCCCAGATCCTTTCCACTCATTTGATCCCTGATGTCTCTCCCTGTCAAAAGTCCCGAGACTGTGATCTGTTCGCCAAAAAAATCATTTCGGATCTCATAGAGGTGCACCTCTATGTCGGGACAGAGCGCTGTAAGCTCCCCGCAAAGACGCTTCAGATAGGGAAATGCCAGCCGTCCTGTGGCAAGCGAGATCTCCCTGCCTCCCTGCCACTTCGGGAACGCCTTTCCCGTCCGGTATTCCTCCAGGGCGTCCGCAAATTCATCCAAGAGAAGTCTAATCATCCCCACGCCGTTTTCCAACTGTAGATAGCCGTCATAGCTCTCCTCGCCGGGAAGCTCCTCCCCCGCCAGAAGATACCACTCGTCGCTCGCATGAACAAAATGGATCCCGTACCGCTCCATGCACTGTTTTTGACAATGGCGGATGATCGAAAGCACTTCCCTCGCGTCCGCCTCCCCAAAGGGTTCCAGGGGATAAAGGCCCTCCCTGTACTTGGTCAGTCCCACCGGCACCACCGACACGCTCTCTAAATTGGGGAGATAAGTCGCAAGCCTCTCCAGACTGTACTTTAGATCCGCGCCGTCATTGATCCCCTTGCAGAGCACAATCTGTCCGTTCATGCGGATGCCCGCCTCGTTCAGCACATCCACCTTTTTCAGCGCCTCGCCGGCGAAGCGATTGTTTAACATCTTGCAGCGCAGCTTGGGATTCATGGTGTGAAAAGAGATATTGATGGGCGAGAGGTGATATCTACAAATCCGCTCCAGGTCGTGATCGGACAGGTTGGTGAGCGTCACATAGTTGCCCTGCAAAAAGGACAGCCTGGAGTCATCGTCTTTAAAATACAGCGTCCCTCGCATCCCCGGCGGCATCTGGTCGATAAAGCAGAAAATACATTTGTTGCAGCAATGTCTGTATTCGTCCATCAGACCGTTTGCAAAGGTAATGCCCAGATCTTCGTCGCACTCTTTGTCCACCTCGAGCAGCCATTGCTCCCCATCCGGCTTTTCGATCAAAACTTCTATGTAAACATCCTGTATCAAATATTGGTAATCAAAAATATCCTCTATCTCTGCGCCGTTTATGGCAAGGACCACATCGCCGGACGCAATCTCCAATTCCTCGGCAATGCTGCCTGGCTCGACGCTTTCCACGATATGCCGCTTGTTGTCGCTCATATGTCAGATTCCTTTCCGCAGTCATTCCATGGCCAAACTGCTTTCCTCTCCATTCATTGTACAAGAAATTTCTTGACGTGTCACTAGCAGAATGTTATAAAATATAAGTAGGACAATTTGTGCCGAAGCGTCACAAATTCGGATCACAACTTTAGCACACGCTTCGGAATGGAGTTTATATGCCTAATTTACAGAAGATCGAAAATGCGATGCCCGTAGCGGCATTAAAAATCATTGCGATGCCTTCCATCACTGCCATGGGCCGCAGGATCAATGATTATATGGTGGAATTTCGCAAAAACGTTCACAATGACATGGTAAAAAAGGATCCCGCCTTTCATGGTTATGTGGAGAGCAATTACCTGATGGACGTCAGCCTGCCCCGCTTTGGCAGCGGCGAGGGAAAGGCTTCTCTCGCTGAGAGCATCCGCGGCAAGGATCTGTTTATTTTGACGGATGTGTGCAATCACAGCATCACATACAATATGAACGGTTATACCAACCACATGTCGCCCGACGATCATTATCAGGATCTCAAACGGGTGATCGCCGCCTGCAACGGCAAGGCGTTTCGGATCAATGTCATCATGCCTTTCCTCTACGAGGGCAGGCAGCACAAGCGTTCCGCCAGAGAGTCCTTAGATTGTGCCTTTTCTCTCGCGGAGTTGAGCGACATGGGCATCAGCAATTTCATCACCTTTGACGCGCACGACCCAAGGGTGCAAAACGCCGCCCCCTTGAGCGGCTTCGACAATTTCATGCCGCCCTATCAGTTTATCAAGGCGCTGTTAAACTCCGAGGACGATCTGTTGGTGGACAAGGAGCACCTGATCGTCATCAGTCCCGACGAGGGCGCTTTAGACCGCGCGATCTACTTTGCCAGCGTGTTGGGCGTGGACACCGGAATGTTCTACAAGAGACGCGATTATTCCCGCATCGAAAACGGCAGGAATCCGATCGTCGCCCACGAATTTCTGGGCGACAACATAGACGGCAAGGATATCATTATCATCGACGACATGATCTCCTCCGGCGGAAGCATGTTAGATACCGCCAGACAGCTCAAGAAAATGAATGCGCGAAGGGTCTTTATCTGCTGTACTTTCGGTCTCTTTACAGACGGCCTCAAGCTCTTTGACGAGGCTTACGAGCGCGGTGAATTTGACAAGGTGGTCACCACCAACCTGACTTATCTGCCTCCTGAGCTCTACTACAGGCCGTACTTTATCGAGGCGGATATGAGCAAGTTCGTCGCTTCCCTGATCGACTTTATGAACCACGACGCTTCCCTCTCCAACATTATGACCACCACGGACAGGATCCACAGCATCGTGGAAGCGTACAACAATCGTGTGGAAATGAATCTAAATTTCGACTGAACCGGCATCTTCCACGTACTCTGGGAATGTCAGCACTACTTTGAACAAGTCCCCGTCCAGTTGAATCTCAAAGCTGCCGCCTTGAGCCTGCGTCAGGCTCTTGGCGATAAACAGCCCCAAACCGCTGCCCTCCGTGGTTCGGGAGCTGTCTCCCCTGATAAATCTCTCCGTCAGCTCATCCCCCCGCATATTCATCTGTCTCTCGGATATATTTTTGATGGACACGGCGATCAGACCTTCCTTTATCGCCATCTCTAGATACACTCTGGTTCCTTCCAGGGCATATTTACAGATATTGAAAAAAAGGTTCTCCACAATGCGCCACATTCTCCGACTGTCCCCGCAAATCCACGCCGGCATGGCGGACTCCTCAAACACCACCTGTAAACCGCGCTCCTCCAGCCGCTCTGAAAACTCTCCTATCGTCTGATTCAGCAGTTCGGTCAGATTCAGCTTCTCCATATTCAGCACGATATTGCCGGAGGAGATCTTGGACGCCTCCACCAGATCGTCGGTCAACTGTTTCAAGCGCTGCGCCTTACTGTCCAGCACATCGATATACCCTTTGGCAGGCTCATCTTGAATGTCCAGGCGCCTTAAAAGATCCACATAATTGACGATGGACGTCAAAGGCGTCTTGATATCATGGGACACGTTGGTGATCAAATCAGATTTCATCTGCTCATCCCTCATGCTGGTACTCACCGCTTTTCGGATGCCTTCTCCGATATTGTTCACCGCATCGGCCATCTCCTTGTTGAGTCCGCTCAAAGTGTCCAGTTCCAGCTTATAGTCCACTTCTCCGGCCCTGATCCGCTTGATCCCATCTATGATATCTTTCTGCCCCGCGCCGTATCGAAACAACATCACGCCCACGATTCCGTCAAAGATCACCACCCCCAGAATGATAAGCGCCCTCGCCCATCCCTCGTCTTTCCACAGCACGCCGCCCAAAAACATGCCAAACAGATTGACCAGCAAAAACAGATTGTAAGACGCCAAAATGCTGATAGCCGTATTCCGATGGTAAAAGAGAAAGTTAGTCGCTTTGCCGATGCCCAAAATCAGCCAGCGGCAAAAACTCTCACTCCAAAGATTGCCGGAGCGAATCCGGCGCATCAGGCTAAACCACATATTTCCGAACACAAAACTCATCAGAAAACCGTATGCACCAAACATTCCATATTCATACAATCGATCCAGACTCATGCCCAACAATGCCGGATTGCTGTGATATACCGACTGCGCGACGCCGATCAGCATATCCCGTCCCCAAAGTCCCAGATAAAAGGCTGCCACCGCTGCCGCCGCCATCACTTCTGTCCAAATATGGTCGATCAGGCTCAAGTGACAGATTCTCTCTCCCTCTTCGTCATACTCCACACCTGACGCAAGTGTCAGATACATCCCGATTCCCAGCCACACTAATGCAAGGAACGCGATCAACAAAATGGTTCCCTTACTGTTTGACAGGACTCGCTCAAACACCAGATGGGCGTTGTAAAAGGCGTCTCCCTCCACTTCATATGAGGTGTCCACACCCACCCATATATGCGTATTCTCCGGATACGCATAGGAGTATTCCCCATTCATCAGATTATAGATATCATCCTCCGTCAGTCCGGAATTGCCGGTAAACTCCAAGCTGTCCGGATAATACACAAAATACTTGTAAAACTCAGAAAAATAATTGGCCAGGGAACTGTCCTCATAATCCCACAACCCGTCCACATTGGTATATATGTTGAAGCTTCCATCTTCCTCCGGCACACGAACCGCATATTTGATATTACTGTTTGCATTTTGATACAGAGCCACGCCATTCACATACTGCCCATAATTGGCCGCCAGCCGTTCCACGGTGAACGCCAGATTGTTTTGCAGCATCATATACTCGACCCAGTTGTCTGCACACTCGCTCAACTGCTCTCCACCGATCGTGTCATAGCGGCTGATGAGCATGGGGACATAGACCACCAGGCTGCCGTCGTCCTCGTGAGACGCCCGAATTTCTTTTGTGCGAACGTTGGACATAATGTAGGAATAAACGATATCTTCCAACTGTTCCTCCGTATGTCGGGAATAGACCTCCTCAAAACTGTCCGGCTCCTCTGTCTCATCGCCTTCTCCTGCCGCGTCCTCCGGCTCTTCCATGGCATCCATCTGCTCCTCGTCCGACTCGTCCACGCGCTTCTCTTCTCCCGAAAGACCTATAAAATACAGCTCCCCATACTCATCCAGCGCAAAATACTCCGGTCCCGTCACCGAACCAAAATAATTGACAAAATCGGACAGACTAAAGACACGGCTGTTGTAATCCACCCCAGCCTTTCCCCAGTTGATCAGATCGTCCAACTCATAGACAGCGGTCGTGTCACAGACATTCTTCTCGTCGATGCCGGCCGCATACTGTGTCACGTCAATTTTTTTGTCGGGGGCGAACACGCCTTCCTGCTCGAACTCCTCCTTGAACACGACCAACTTGGTGACATCCGACACAGAACGGTAAAAGATGTCATAAAACACCTGCGAATCCTCAAAAAGAGTCTCCGGATTCAGCGGGTCGAAGGTATAGGTGTGGAACTCTTCATTCATATACTCCACACTGATATGGGAATGAAACAGGATCATCGCCACAGCCAACAGGATCACTCCCGCTGTCAGATGTTCCAAAAACGCCAGTCCAAATCTTTTAAAAGATGTCTTTCTCATTTACCTGCCTCGCCTGTCATTGCTCGTCGATCTTATACCCGACCCCCCACACTACCTTCAGATAACGCGGCTCTTTGGGGTTGATTTCTATTTTCTCCCGAATGTGGCGGATATGCACCGCCACCGTATTGTCGGCTCCGATCGCGTCCTCGTTCCAGATATTTTCATAAATCTGATTGATGGAGAACACGCGCCCTTTATTTTTCATCAAAAGCAGCAGGATATTGTACTCGAGGGGGGTCATCTTCACCACTTCACCGTCCACAAACACCTGCTTGGTGTCGTCGTTGAGCACCAGACCGCCCACTTGATAGAGCGACTTACTCTCACTGTTTAAGCTGCCAAGAGAAGTGTATCTGCGCAGATTGGACTTTACCCGCGCCGCCAGCTCCAGAGGATTAAACGGCTTGGTGATATAATCGTCCGCCCCGATATTTAACCCCAGGATCTTGTCCGTGTCCTCGGATTTTGCCGAGAGAATAATGATCGGAATACTGCTGCTCTCCCGAATCTTCAAGGTCGCCCGAATACCGTCCAGCTTGGGCATCATCACATCCATGATCAGCAGATGGATATCCTCCTTCTGCAAGATCGCAAGCGCCTGCTCTCCGTCATACGCCTTAAAGATCTGATATCCGTCCTGACTTAAATAAATCTCGATCGCATCCACGATCTCCCTATCATCATCGCAAACCAGAATATTCGCCATCTATCCTTCCTCCTAATCTTCTCTCATCCTAAAAAACACCGCATCGACCCCATTATGCCTTGTACTCTTCCAGCATCAAAAACGCACTCAGATTTCCCCTTTTACCGTTACTTGCCCTGTGGGAAAACAAATAATCGGGATTGTGGCAGGTGCAGACATCCGTCACCGCGATATGAGAAAGCGGTATACCCGCGCCGCGCAGGATCAGAAGATTGGCTCTCCACAGATCCAGTTGATACTTATCGGGTTCCCTTCCCGCCTCGAGCATCCGGGAATATCGTCCGCTTGTGCCCCCCAGGTAACCGCTCTCTGTAATCTCCCTTTCCAAGTCCTCATTCTCCGCTGAGAGCCTCTCAAAGCGCTCCGCCACCTCCTTGCTGACCTCGTAGCAGTCCTGGCAGATCGAAGGGCCGATCGCCGCATAAAGTTCCTCCGGTTTGCTGCCAAAATGCTTTGTCATGGCATCCACCATATGGGCGCCCATCCGCTCGGCCGTTCCCCGCCAGCCGGAATGGGCCAGACCGATCACACGTCTTTTCGGATCCACAAAATAGAGCGGCACACAATCTGCGAAGGATGTGACCAGCGCAAGATGCTCCACATCCGTGATCAGGCCGTCCACATCCTGATAGTCCGCAGGTCTGACAAGTCCTTTTCCCGCGTCGTTTTCTGTGACCACCCGAATATTGGTGGTATGCGTCTGCACGGACAGTGTCATCCGGTCTATGCCGATCCCAAGCACACGCCCCACACGCCTGTAATTTTCCAACACACGTTCTCTATCGTCGCCGCGATTCCAACTCAAGTTCAAGCTGGAGAACTCTCCGTCGCTGACCCCTCCCGTTCTGGTGGTAAACAAGTGCCTGACCACCCCTGTCCTCTCCAAAAGAGGAAACGTAAGGTACTCTAACGGTGTCTGCTCCAGCAAAAAAGTATTGCGAAAAAGAGGTTCCTCCCCCTGCCGTTTCGCGCGTTTGATCTCATATGCCATAGGCCGCCTCCACCCGGTTTTCGTCTGCTCCGACCTGTCATCTTCGTCCCCGCCTGGAAGAACAGTGGGGAAACGCATTTTGTATCCAGGAGATTTCTTCTCCTTGCAGCGCCACCACGTCATAGCGCACCCAAGTATCCTCCCCCAGGCCATGCCCCTGCCGATACCAGTCCGCTGCCCTGCAAATCCGGCTCTGCTTCCTGCCATCCACCGCCTCTTTTGCGCTGCCTCTGTTCGTGCCGCTGCGGTACTTGACCTCCACAAAGACCAGATATTTCCCGTGATATCCAATCATATCGATCTCACCCATCGGACAGCGGAAATTGCGCTCCACGATCCGCATCCCGCATTTCTCCAGGTGATCAGCCGCCAGTTGTTCTTTGTCGGAACCGATCTGTCTTCGATTCATATCGTTCCCCTTTACGCCTCTATTTGATCTTGGACTTTAATTTATCCATGGAATCCACAAACACCAAGATCTCCGCCACCACCTCGTAAAGTTCCGGCGGGATCATCTCCCCGATCTCCAGCCTGGAGAGCGTATCCGCCAGCTTGTCGTCCCTGTGAATTGGGACGTCGCTCTCCTTCGCCTTCTCTATGATCTTCTCCGCAAGCACGCCCCTGCCGCTTGCAATGACTTTGGGAGCGTCCTCGGAAGGATTATATTCCAGCGCGATCGCCTGTTTTACTTTCTCTTTTTCCTTTTCCTTTGCCATATGGCTCCTCCCATCCGGCGAGTTCTCAGGCCCTCACGTCAAACGCATACTGCGCCAGAGTCATGCGGCCTTCGTTCGCTAAAAGCGTGCGGATGACGTCGCCGTTTTCCTGCTCGTTCTCATCCTCCCCGCTATTTCGCACCTGCATCTTACACTTGCAGTCATATCCTCTCTTTTGCAGGCGATCCGTCAAAAGATCCAGATGCGCCGAGATAAAGGCAAGCATATCGTCGTCCTGGACATAAAAACTGGTGCTCACCTTCTGATCCTGCATGGCCACATAGACGTCCACCGGACCCAAATGCTCCATATCCAGATGCAGAAGCGCACTGACCTTTCCGTCGGACGCCGCCAGGCTTCTCTTGTTCGTGTAGACATAGAGATCCCCGTGAGCGTTTCCCTGCTGAAATTTCAGAGGCAGTTGTACATAAGTGTACATCTGGTTGAGCTGGTGAAGAAAGTCCACATTCTGCGTCAGATTCGTCGTCGCCTGATAGGCGCGCGTGGAAGTCTGCCCCGCATCCTCCAATGCCTGGGTGATCCCCTTTAGCTGCCTGTCAAAACGGTGATAGAGCTCCTCCACCTGTCTGCCTTTCCCCACCTCTTTGGGCGTTATGGTGAGAAGTCTCTCCATGCCGGCCTCCAGCGTCTTTTGCAGACGGCCGCTCCCCAAAAGGTCATGCAGCAAGCTTGTGTCATGTCGGGCGATCCCCTTGTTTAAAAGCTGCCCTGCAAACTGTAACAAATCTGCGGCATTGTTTCCTCCCTGATAAGTCTCTCCCGTGTATTTTAAACTGATCTCGGAGAGTTCTCCCGCGAGGTTTTGAAAAAGCGGACGATCGCCCAGAACGCCTTCTTTCGCCCGGGTCTGCTGCTCCAAGGCGTCTGTCTGTACCTGCCCCGCAGCCTTTTCCTGCGGCTGCGCGCCCTCCGGCAGAGGCAGAGACCCCTTCGCCATCTTTCCCATGGCCTCCGCGTTCTCCCCTGTCACTGTTTCCTGTATATTCGCGGATGCGGCGGCGTTCTCCCCGCTCAAAATGCCGCCTTTTTCCTGCATAAGGTTACCCTCTTCCTGCAAGAGATTCCCTTCCGCGGCAGATGTACTCCCCTGGTCGGTCGCCTCCACTGCGGCCGCGGTTTCCTCCGGATTGCCCGCCTCCTGTTGCAAGACAGCCTCCATCGTCTCAAGCTCCCCGCCTGTCAGTTCCAAAAGCTCTCCGAACAAAGCGGCGGCCCCTTCCACATTTCCGTTTTGCACCATATGGGTCAGTGCCTCGGGCAGCGCCTCCATCACCTCGTTCATGCCAGTCACTAATTGATAAGTCAGATTTTTATAAGATTCGATCTGCGCCACATTCTCGTCCGTCACCGGCAGTCCCAGCTTGTGCAGATCGATGATATTGGACATGTCCGTGTCCGGATATTGATTGATCTCCCGAAACGTCTGCTGCATGGAATTTCGGTCGATGGAAAGTCCCGCTTCCATCATCAGCCTGGTCATGCCCACAGTCGTCTCATTGATGGGCAGAGAAGCCATCTCCAAAGCTTTGAGCGCGTTAGGATCCGTCGCCATATTGGCAAAGAGCGGACTTAAAGTGAGCGCCCTGCCGTTATTGCGCACTTCAAAAGTCATATTTTTCCCGACTTCCAAATTCATATTTTGGTCCAACCGTGCATTGAGTACCACGTCATTGGTCATTCTGACCTGTACCTCGCTGCCGTTGCGGGAGACCACCTCTCCCTGAATCGTCTGTCCCGGCGTAAGCGAACGTATCTGCCGATTCACCAGGGCGCTTTTGGACGCCGGTACTTGTTTCGGGGCGCTTTCTCTGTCCGAGATCTTCCTGTCGCCCGCAAAAAAATCAGTGAGTCTCATACCTAACCTCCGCATATGTTGGTTACAAAAAATTTTTGAGAAAGCTCTTTCTGTGGATCTGCGTGGGGCCTTTCTCCTTGAGCGCCTCAATGTGGGCGGCGCTCCCGTAACCCTTATGATCCGCGAAACCATAGCCGGGAAACACCTTATCGTACTCCGCCATCAGCCGGTCTCTGGTCACTTTTGCATAAATGCTTGCCGCCCCGATGGAGATACTCTTGGCGTCGCCCTTGATGATCGGCACCTGGGGAATCTCGACGCCCGGGATCGTCACCGCATCGTTCAGCAAAATGTCCGGCGCGGGATCCAATTTTCCGATCGCCTCCCGCATGGCCTCGTAAGTGGCATTCAAAATATTGATCTCGTCGATTCTCTCCGGAGACGCATACCCTACCGCACACGCCACGGCCTCTCTCGCGATCACCTCATAAAGCTCCTCTCTCTTTTTTTCGGAGAGTTGCTTGGAATCATTTATATATAATATCTCACAGTCTTTGGGAAGTATGACCGCTCCCGCCACCACGGGACCGGCCAGAGGGCCCCGCCCCACCTCGTCGATACCGCATATATAAGTATAATCCGCATATTTTTTCTCGTACTCTTTCAATTTCTCCGTGCGGGCACGCTCCACCTTCAGCGCATCCAGCCTTTTAAAAGCCGCCGCCACAAGTCTGCGGACGCCCTCTCTCTCGTCGGTCTCGTAGAGCGCTATTAATTCAGGCAGCTCATCCTCGCAAGCTGCCTGAAACTGCTCCTTTATCTCCTTCACGCTTTTTTTCATGCCCTTCCTCCATCCAAATCCTGCCTGGTCACTGATGCTTCAAAACGCCGAAACGATCAAAAGGCCAGATTCGAATCCACGCTCTGCCCACAATGTCGTCGCGGTGAATATTCCCCACGACCTCCGTCCGGCTGTCGCTGCTGTTATTGCGGTTGTCGCCCATGACAAAATACTCGTCCTCCCCCAGCTCGATGGGTTCTGCCGCAAGTCCGATCGTATCAGGACTGATCACTTCCCTGCCGTAGGACTCCTCCAAAATCTCCCCGTTGATGTAAATATTGCCCTTCTCGTCGATCTGCACCGTCTCCCCGGGCAGTCCGATGATACGTTTGATATAGTAAGTGTCCTCCTTGTACTGAAAAGGAAAGACAATGATGTCGAATCTCTCCGGGTCTCCAAAACGGTATGACATCTTGTCCACAATCAGATTGTCCCCGTCGGAGAGCGTCGTCTCCATGGAGGATCCCTCCACTTCCGTCCTCTGCCCCACAAAAGTGGTCACCAGATAAGTGATACCCAGCACACACAACAGATAGAGTCCCGTGCTGAACAGTTCCTTCAATACCTTGTTCATAAGTAAACCTTGCCTTTCTGTCGTTATCGCGGCTGTTCTAATGTGATACGCCCCAGACGGCCGCTTCTGAAGTCCTCTATGAGGATGCCCGCCGCCTTCTCCAGATCCAGGCTTTCTCCTTTTTTGTAACAGTTGCGGCTCTTAGCGATGCCTGCGAGAACTTCCGCCTCGCTGCCCACCGCTTCGATATCATAGCGGGCAGTCAACGCCTGTGGGTAAAGCGCCTTGAGCAAACGCAACAGATCACATGCCAGCTCGTCCATAATGATGATCTCGTCATTCATAGAACCGATAAACGCTAAGTGCATACCGACTTCCCTGTCCTCGAATTTGGGCCACAAAATTCCCGGGGTGTCCAACAGCTCCAGATCCTTTTGCAGCCGGATCCACTGTTTCCCTTTGGTGACGCCGGGTTTGTTCCCCGTCTTGGCACAAGCCTTGCCGGCAAACGAATTGATAAAGGTGGACTTGCCCACATTGGGGATCCCCACCACCATGGCGCGCACCGGCCGGTTTACGATCCCGCGCTTTTTGTCGCGCTCGATCTTTTCTTTGCACGCCTCCCGCACCAAAGCTGACACTTGCCTGACGCCGGCTCCTGAGCGGGAATTGACCTCCAAAACATGGGCCCCCTGTTGTTCAAAATATCGGATCCACTCCTTGTTCCAGGCAGGATCCGCCAGATCCGACTTGTTGAGCAGAACGATCCTCGCCTTGTTCCTGCCCAGCTCGTCAATATCGGGGTTACGGCTGCTAAAGGGAATCCTCGCATCCACCAGCTCTATGATCAAATCGATCAGCTTGATGTTCTCCTGCATCATGCGCTTTGCCTTCGTCATGTGGCCAGGATACCATTGATAATTCATCTTCTACCTCATTTCACAAAACCGATTCCCGTCTCCTCGCTGCTCATATGAAACCAGACTTTTCCTACCATATCGATCTCCTTGACAGGCCCAATGTTGGCGGAACGGCTGTCCTCACTGTTGTTGACATTGTCCCCCAGGCAGAAATATTCGCCGCTCTCCAACACAAACTCGTTGGCGGCGATGCCCGCGTCCAGAATCTTTTCCGTGACCCATTCGCTCTCCTCGTCGTTCACATACAACACGCCGCCCTCGATCCGCACGGTATCGCCGGCGACCGCCACCACGCGCTTCACGTAATAGTGGGAATTTTCATTGCCGTTGGGCAGAAAGATCACCACATCTCCCGTCCTTGGGGAAGTGAAGGTATATGTCATGCGGTTTATAAATATTTGTTGGCTGTTGTAGAGAGTGGGCGTCATGGACACACCCACCACATTGGTGGTCATACCAAAGAAGTATTCGACCACCGCAGCAAGAAAGACCGCCACACAGATCCCCACAAGGCAGTTGAATACCTCACGCACCAGCGCGGCGTTAATCTTCTTTTTTCTCTTGTAAAAACCAAAACCTCTGTTTCGCGCCATTGCAAACACCACACTTTTGCCTATAAGTATACCACACTTTTTCGCAATAGAAAAGGACAATCGCCGAAAGCAACTGTCCTTCTATCATGTTTGTCACAGGTCACATTGTGAACAGCATCACTTGTTACCTAACTACTTCCTTTACTTTTGCCCTCTTGCCCACGCGGCCCCTCAAGTAGTTCAGCTTCGCGCGTCTCACCTTACCTCTTCTGACTACCTCGATCTTCTCCACGTTGGGGGAATGTAAGGGCCAGGTCTTTTCCACGCCCACACCGTTGGAAGTCTTTCTGACGGTGAAGGTCTCACGGTTGCTGCCGCCCTGTCTCTTCATCACGATTCCTTCAAACACCTGGATTCTCTCGCGGCTGCCCTCTTTGATCTTGTTGTATACCTTTACGGTATCGCCCACCGAGAACTCGTCTACCTTTTCCTTTAACTGTTCCGCTTCAATTTCTTTGATAATATCACTCATAATAGAGCCTCCTTTATAAAATTGGATGTTCTTAATACATTCTGTAACAGAGGACCATCTCATTTTCGCAACAGTAAGAGTTTAACATGTTCTCTGGCAAAATGCAAGAGTTTTTTGTGCCCAGTCAACTTTTGCGTAACAGTTCAGCCATAAATGTAGTTGCTTTTTAACCAAGGTAGTAGCAAGTGTC
>JAMPHU010000028.1 GCA_023663225.1 Candidatus Gastranaerophilales bacterium | reverse complement strand
ATACCGTCGAAAATAAAATGCGTTTCCCGTCTACCATAAAGTGCCGCGTTACAGCCGAGCAGCAGAGGGGAATTCTTGTCATGGTATTTGTAATTTTCAAATGCCCTCCGCGGGGTTTTGTTGGCATAGCAGTATTTACAGCCGTTCATGCAGGTATCATAAGCCCCTATATCCCTGCTTTCGATACAGTGGCAGCCCTGCCGCATCCCCTTATGCTTTAAGTCCCTGAACGTGATGCCGTTTGCCTTTCCCAAGACATCAAGCGTCGTGCAGCTGGAAGCATGAATACCATAGCGGGTATAATCCCCGTTTGTTCCGCAGGTTTGGATAAAGACGCCATATTTTTCAGCGACAGCCCCTAATCCCTGCGCCAGCAAATCTTTATGCTGTTTGGACAGCGGGATAAGCTCCGGCATATTGCTTTCCAGCTTTTTATACATTTCCACAAAGCTGAAGATGCAGCGGTCAATGTGAGGAGAAAGCACCCTTGCCATGCGTTCAAAGGTTTCCAAATGCCGCTCTATGGTATATTCCTTTGTCAGCAGAACAGGGTCATATCTCCATGAAACGCGCTGTTTCCCGACCAGAGCAGACAACTCCTTCAAGGTTTCCATGCTCTCGTCTATGCCCGGGACGCCCGGCTCGATATCCTTTCCATATGCGGTAATGGTGTAATGGAAATAGGTATGAAAGCGGTTCGTAATCTCATGCAGGCGCGGGAGTATCGGCTTGTAATTCTTAGAACAGAAGACAACGCAGTCCACCGTGTCCGGATTCAGTTCATAGCGTGTCACCTTGTTGGGAAACAGGGGATTTCTCGCCAGCACATACCCTTCCGAAAAACGGTTCAAAAGCCATTCTGTGTAATATTGGACGGTATCTGTCCGCCCGCCGGTGTTTATAATCATTTTTATCCTCCGTTACCATTTCCCAAAATGCAGGGTTTTTTTAGCAGGACGTTTCACCTGTTCCAAAACAGCGGCATTTTAATCGGTGGGAACTTTGGGACGCGCAGCGTCACAAAGTCCGAGATTGAAAATTTTAATTTTCAATCTTATACCTCCATGTCAGAGCAGTTTACTGCGATACTGCTGCCAATAAACAATTTGAAAATCCGTTTTCAAACTTCTGCCTCCGCATCTTGATTGACAAGCTTTGTCAGATTCTCCGTAAAGGTTCTTGAAAGGTCAATAAGCTGTTTTTGTTCCTCCGCTGTCAACATGGACATTGCCGTATCCTCTGCCCATGTAATATGACGGACTGTCTTTTCATAATAAGCCCTGCCCGCATCCGTCATCTCCACCAGCTTCTCCCGCTTATTTTCTTTCCGTTCTTCAACGGTCACATATGTCTCCTTCAGCAGGTTCTGTATGATTAGGCTGACCGTCTGCTTAGATTGAAATGTCCTGCTGCATATAGCTTTCTGCGTCAGCCCTTCTTTGGCATAAAAGAGTATATTGACCACCAGCAGCGTTTTCATCAGCATTCCGTTTCGTTTGGCGTATTCATCATATAATGCAAACTGTTCATCACGGAATTTGCAGTAAAGGTTAGCATTTTTCTTATCTTCTTTTGTCATCGCACCACCATCAGTCAATTTTTATACAGTCAATTTATTGACTGTTGATAATATAGCATGGTCTGTATTTTATGTCAAGACTACTGCAAATAGGATCTATGTGAAATATCACATACGCCATTTTATACGGAATAGCGGTATTTGCCAATGGAATCCCTAAACAACTTGTGATATAATCAGAACCATAAAGATCTATATCACATCGGTTGATTCTAACCCGGACGGGTTGGAAGGAGGTCATTATGTCTGTACTTTACGAGGAACCTGCGGACAAAAGCCAATATCTTTCCCTACAGGCGGAGGGACAAATGATATGGATTGACTATGAGTCATGGTTTGATCCCTATCAAATATACAGTGAAGATTCCATAGAGCAACTGCCGCCGGAACTTAAGGAATTTATTTTGAAATGGCGCAAGAACGCACAAAAAGCAAAAGAAACTTTTGTGCCTGTCTGCCCGGAAAAACATGCGGGAACCCAATTTACCTATCAAGACATATTCTATGAAATACCCGGAATGCCGGAGATCAGCAATGAACTCTACGCAAGCTTATCGCCGGATATGGAGCGGGAATTAAAACAAATGGGATGCTGCTATGTGGCTTATACCGGGTCAATTGATTAACCGGCATAATAGTTCGGAAAATTTGGAAAATATCCTTCTGCAAACGCCCGGGTAGGATTCCATAGGAAGGGAAAAATATGACGACAAAATCATCAGAAGCAACGGAAAGAGATATCGACAAGACACTCACATGGGAGGAAATCCGCACAGAACATATCGTGCAGGATCAATGGATCGACTTTAGGCGTTCTGCCTACTGTTTCCCGGACGGAAGCGTGTTTGAACCCTTTTACAGCTATAGCCGCAGGGATTATGTCGTGATCGTCGCATCGGATGAGGACGGAAATTATCTCTGCGTCAGGCAGTTCCGGCAGGGAATCAAGCAGGTGACGACGGAATTTCCCGCAGGGGGCATCGAGCGGACGGACGGCAGGGAATACGGTCCGGGACGCAGTCAAGCGGCAGAAGATGCGCTGGAGGCCGCCAAGCGGGAGCTTTTGGAGGAGACCGGGTATGTATCGGACGATTGGCGGTTTCTGCTCACCGTACCGTCCAACGCTACCATAGCGGATAATTACGCGCATATTTTTGCGGCAAAGAACTGCCGCCGGTTGAGAGATCAGAGTCTGGACGAGACAGAGTTTTTGAATGTGGAGAAATATTCTGCAGACGAAATCCAAGACCGGATTGAGATGGGCAGATTCCAACAGGCGGTGCATATCATGGCATGGCTTTTGGCGCAGAAATGAGGTAAAAAATGCGGGAGACAATTTTTGCTTATATCAAAAAGAAATATCAAACCACTCCGGAATATCCTTGGGCAAAATATGACGGAAATGCCGTCTTCCGCCATAGGGACAACCAAAAATGGTTCGCTCTGGTAATGAGTGTCGAAAGAGATAAGCTGGGGCTTCCGGGAACCGGATATACGGACGTGATCAATCTAAAGATCGACGATATGATGTTTAGGGATATTCTGCTGCGGGAGGAGGGCATTCTTCCGGCTTACCACATGAACAAAGAACACTGGATCACGGTACTTTTGGATCAAACCGTGCCGGAAGAAAAAATCTATGACCTGATTGATGTAAGCTTTGCGGCCACCGCGTCCAAGAAAAAGAAAGAGAAAATCCGCCCTCCCAAGGAATGGATCATCCCGGCAAATCCCAAATTTTACGATGTGGAACACGCCTTTGACAATGCGGAGACAATCGACTGGAAGCAGGGCAGCGGCATGAAAGCCGGAGATACCGTTTTCCTGTATGTGGCGGCTCCTTTATCGGCGATTCTCTATCAGTGTAAAGTAACGGAGACCGATATTCCTTATGATTATCAGGATAAGAACCTGACCATTACCAAATTGATGAAAATCAAACTTCTGCGAAGATATGACCCGGAACAGTTTCCTTTCGAGAAATTGAAAGAAGAGTATGGAATTTACGCTGTGCGCGGCCCGAGAGGGATCCCGAACAGTTTGAGCCACGCGCTCAATTCGTAAAATTCATCCGCAGTTTTCATATAAAATTTTTCATTCCCTCTAAAATGATAGTTATATTACAAATATATAGTGGTAATTGGTATATAATAAAGAATATTAAAATCAATTAAAAATGCCAGATGTGATTTGATTACCCGCGAGTATTGATCCATGCTTGCGCGGACGGTTGACGGAGGTGATCCCCATGGCCAGACAAAGGGACGATTATCAAAGAGAAAGTATCCAGCTCGTCTTCGGAGCAAACATACGCAGATCCAGAGAAACACGGGAGATGACTAAGGTGGAGCTTGCTTACAAGGCAGAATATGACAGAATCAGCCTTCTCAGACTCGAACAGGGGAGACGAAATGTCAACTTGAACACGGCTTTAAAATTGGCGCGCGCATTGAATGTTCCCTTTCCGGATCTGTTCTCACGCAATTTTATGACAAACTTGATAAAGAATGAGCTGTGTTTCACAGACTCATTTTCCGAAGATGATTATCTGCTGGTCTTCGTGGAAAATTTTAGGAAAAGGATGCGGTATTTGCGGAAAGATCAGGCTTTGGCCTACATTGAGACGGGAATTTCCGAATCTCATGTCAGCCATATTGTTCAAGGCAAATATACCAACCCAAGTATACGAACTCTGGACGCTTTGGCCTATACGGCGGATGCGGATCTATGTGATCTGTTTTCCCGCACCTCTTCACCAAAAATCTAACTTAAACCAAGGGGGACTCTATATGATTTTTACTCCTTATTCCGACGAAAGTGAAATCATCAACCGGATACAGAAATACCGCAATGAGGAATATGCATTGCTCCGAATGACTTTTACCATGATCGATAAGAACAACCTTGATGCGAACGGGATCTTAAGAGATCTGCTGTATCAATGGGGACTTGTGGATTATAATACGCTTGCCCACGGGGGACAATACGGCGTGTCGCATGACGCTTTGTTCATCCAAAGCGGGAAAACCGAGACGGTCCGCCTGAAATTCTACAGAGTGACCAACGGCAGAGGCGACCGCCGTTTCTCGATCGAAACGGTCAAAAAGAGGATGCAGAAGCGGGAGATCAACGAGGGAGATCTTTTATATTTTTCCGTGTTCCGCAGGAACAATGGGATTCCTCAGATCTACTTTGTCAATCTGACCCACAATATTCCTTCGGAGCGGGAGATCGTAAGCGCCGTGGGCGTCGATGAGATTACCCGTCTGTTTTACCGGATCAAGCCAAGGCTTAGGGAAATCATTCACGGAGGATTTTATGATAATTCCAAAGGTCCGGGTTCCATCGCACCGAAAGATGTGGGAGACACGCTAGAAGACCTTCTGGGAATCAGAACCAACAACCGCCATGACGCCGATTATGACGGCCTAATTGAAGTGAAATCAAAGGGCGAAAGCCAGACTTTGGATACGCTGTTTACGCTTCGTCCCCAATTTGACGGCACCCGGGTGGCAGAATATGAACCCAAAGACAAAAACCGGGTTTCGGCCTTCGCCAGACTCTATGGCTATGATTCCGACAAACATCCGGGATATAGCAGCCTCTATATTACCATCGGATCTTTGGAAGCACCTCAGAACCATCAGGGATTTTATCTGGTGGTAAACGACGAAGCGGGGGAGGTCAATATCGTCTGGAAGAATCCCCGCACCGATCGGCGGGAAGTGGCGGCCTATTGGACGTTCGAGGACTTAAAGGCGCAGCTTTACCAAAAACATCCGTCCACATTGTGGGTGAAAGCGGAGAGCAGACGGCGCGAGGATATGGTTCAGTTCCGATACCATGAGATCGAATTTTCCCGCGCGCCGAAGTTTTCCATGTTCCTGTCTCTGATCAAGTCCGGGGTAATTACTTACCACTGGAGAGGCTACACTACCAAAGAGGGAGCTTACGGAGGCAAAAACCACGGCAACGCTTGGCGGATCAAACCCTATGCAAGGGCGGAGCTGTTCGGCGAAATCGAGACGATCGACTTATAATGTGATATTCTTTAAGATTTCCAGAGCGATTGCGTGAGCCATCAGCGGCGGCACCGCATTTCCCACCTGCGTATACTGCGGAATCTCCAGCTTCCTCCGGTCGCCTCCTGTGGTTCGTTTTCCCTGAAAGACAAAACTGTCGTCAAAGGACTGCAGCCTTGCCATCTCCCTGACCGTCAGGGAGCGGTCGTCTCCATAATGCACAAAATCGTCGCCGAGCGTCATAATCGTAGGCGCTTGGCAGTCCGCATAGAGGCAGGTGTAATTGCGCTTGCTGGTCTCCGCCACAGGATTGCCCTGCTCTGCCTCCCTGACGGCCTCCCAGCTGCCATACCGCCGTATCAGGCCATACCGCCTCCGCACCAGCTCATTTTGATTGGGCGTCTGATGGTTGGGAAGCTCCATAGTGACAAAGGTATCCTCATCCGCCTCGCTCCAGACATTTGACGCAGTGTAAGCGGGCGTCCCGATATTTGGAAAGCGGTTGGGATTCAGGCGGCCTCTTTTGGACCAGTCAATATAAGTTCTCTGTTCCCCGTCCGCCGCGGCGGCCGTCTGGCCAAGTACGCGCCGTCTGGGCTTGTTCTCGTTGACTTGCTCATACAGTGCATCGTCATATGCCGTAGCCGTGGCGTTGTTTTCGATGAACAGCAAATCGTCCAGCGCTTCCGATGTAGTTACTTTGTCTCCCTCGTCCACGGTGGGCGGAATCTCCGTGATCAACGGCTGATCCTTCCGGCATCCGATGAAAACGACGCGGAGTCTGTTCTGCGGAACCCCATAATCCGAGGCATTTAAAACAATCTCCCGATTGATATGGTATAGGCGGACGGAATCCGCAATCTCCCGATAACGCTCCTGTTCCTCCGCCGTCAAGACCGGAACAATCAATTCGATCATGTGACGGATCGTCTCCTGTATATTCTCATAGAGAATCGAAACCGCCAGCTTGACTTCCGCCGTGGCCGCTTTCTGCATCTGGGTCTCGGCTTTCTTCTCGATCCGGTCACAGGCCGCATAAAAGACGTCGAGGATATGGTCATAATCCAAAGCGTCCGTGATATCGTCAAATTCTGACTGATAAATGCTGTCATTTAGCTGACAGCCATTGATTTCTTTTTTCACGGCATGGCTGATATCGGAAATTCTGTACTGTTCTTTGATCAGCCTCAGAGCCTGACGGATCACATTCCGCTCCTTCTCGGTCACGGTTTTGTCATTTCGGAAGGCGTCCACAAACTTCTCTTCCAGCTTATCCGTGAAAACGCCCAATTCCGGAATCTCCACAATCTGCTTTTGTAACAGAATCGCTTGATAGAGATAGGATTTCCGTTCATCCGTCATCTGACTGTCCTGAACAGTCTCCAAAACATCCAAATATTCCCGGCTGTTCTCCTGCGTCATGCGCTCATTGGAGAGTGCAATCCTAAGCTTTTGACAGCCGTAATAGCCTTCGAGATAAGAAGGTTTCGACGAATCCAGCCTTCCGATATACTGCTCGGACAAATCGGCAAATTGCAGGAGGGAGTCCACATCCACGATCCCGTTGATTTCGTTTAGAATTCGTTCTCTCACCTTTCCGTTATATTTGGTCAATATCCCGTATACATTTTCCATGACAAAATACTTTGGTTTTATGAGGGAAATGACTTTCAAATAATAGGAAAATAAATCATCTTTCTTGTCGTTCTTCTTGCGGCAGCCCGCAAGACTGAAAGATTGGCAGGGGGGTCCTCCGAGCAGGACGTCAACGGGTCTGCCGCCGCTGCTTCTATGTATTTTGTTCATCAACACTTCCGAAAAATCCGGATCCGTAATGTCTTTGGTCAGAAACTCCGTCTCAAGTCCAAGCTGGCGGTTATATCTCATCCTGTGGGTCACTTCACAGGTCGGGTTGATATCGCTGGCCAGAAGAAAATCAAACTGCCGTCCCTGATATTCCGCTTGAAGAAATCCCTCGCTGAAGCCGCCCGCTCCGGCAAACAAATCAATAAAGGTAGGCATTACTCCCCCTCCTTGTGCTTTATACTTTTATTATAACTGTTCTTTGCCAAAAAAACCAGGCATTTTGACAGATTCCTGAAACATTTGTAATTTCCGGCCGGATCGTATATGATTGACTTACGGTGTTTTTGATTTTTATCAGTCAATACCATTGCGGGAAGAAAATTTGATCCATAAAGCAGGAGTAACGATCTATGTCCGATCAACAGGCTTTCCAAGCCGCCAAAGACAAAATCATAGGAGTGGACAGACAGCGTCTCGGAATCGGCACGCTCTCGGAGAAAACCGTTCACGCGATTCTTAAGAATTACTGCGAACCCGACGAAGACCATCAGGAGATTCCCATAGACAGATATGTGGCGGATATCTACAGGGACGGCGAAATCACCGAGATCCAGACGCGGCATTTTGACAAGCTGCGGGAAAAGCTGAAAGCGTTTCTCCCCCTCTATCCCGTGACGGTCGTCTATCCCATCCCCAGAGAGAAATGGCTGATCTGGATAGACGAGGAGAGCGGCGAATTGAGCAAACCGCGCAAATCTCCCTTAAAGGGAAGTCCCTACACGGTTTTTCCCGAATTGTATAAGATCAAAATGTTTCTGAAAGACCCTCATCTAAGACTCAGACTGATTCTCATGGACATGGAGGAATACAAGCTTTTAAACGGCTGGAGCAAAGATAAAAAGAAGGGATCCAGCCGTTATGACCGAATCCCTACGGAACTGATCGATGAAGTGGAGATCAACCGCATAGAAGACTATATGCAGTTCGTCCCCTATGAGCTGGAAAATGAATTTACCGCCAAAGAGTTTGCCAAAGCCGCCCACATCCCTGTCCCGCTGGCAGGTAAAGTTCTCAACATCCTCTATTTTATAGGCACCGTAAAGCGGACAGGAAAGAGCGGACGAGCTTATCTATATGCGGTAAACGACGATTTTCACGATTCCGTTTCATAATGTGTATCTCTCGCATAAAGTACTTTTAAAATGATGGGCGTGGAAATGCTGGACACGATAATCAGCAAAATGACCGATGTGAAGTACACAGGGGTGAGCAGTCCCACGGACAGACCCTTTTGCGCCACGATCAAAGCCACCTCTCCTCTGGTCATCATGCCCACGCCGATTTTCAGAGAATCGGAAAAATTGAATTTGCAGAGTTTTGCCATCAGTCCGCAGCCGATAATCTTACACAGCAAAGCCACGATCACAAATCCCAGAGAAAAGAGCAGGATTCCCATGTTAATATTATCAATATTGGTTTTCAAACCGATACTGGCGAAAAAGATAGGTCCGAACAGCATGTAGGAATTGGTGTCCATCTCATGAGCTATATAGTTGGAATCCCGGATAGAACAAAGGATAATTCCCGCCACATAAGCTCCTGTGATGTCCGCGATGCCGAAATATTTCTCCGCCACATAGGCAAAGAAAAAGCAGAGCGCCAGACCCAGAATCGGAATTCTTCTGGTATGAGGATATCTCTCGTCGAAACTGTTGAACAGTTTATAGAGAAAGAATCCCACGATCAAAACCAGCACAAAGAACAGTATCGTGGAGAGAACGACTCTGCCCGGATTGGAATCGGGATTTTTCACACCCACCACAAATGTCAGCACAATAATGCCGATAACGTCGTCTATGATTGCGGCGCTGAGGATGGTGGTTCCCACTTTTCCTTTCAATTTGCCCAATTCTTTCAAGGATTGGACGGTGATGCTCACACTGGTGGCGGTCATAATCACCCCGATAAATACCGCCATATAGAATTTCTCGGATCCCCATGGCGCCACGCCGTAAAATCCCATATAGAGCAAAGTTCCGCCTACCAGCGGGACAAAAACTCCGGCGCAGGCGATCAGAAACGCAATCGGACCGGTTTTGCACAATTCTTTCAAATCCGTCTCAAGTCCTGCGGAAAACATCAAAAGAATCACGCCGATCTCCGCCATCTGCGTCAGAAAATCCGTCTGTTGTACAAACCCCAGCACACTCGGCCCGATCAAAAGACCTGCAATGATCTCGCCCACTACTTGCGGAGCTTTGAACCTTCTGGCCAGCAGCCCCAGAAATTTCGCAAATAAAATAATAATGGCAAGGTCTTTAAAAATGACATATGCTTCCATGACTTACTCCTCATAAAAATTTTATCAATCAGACAATTTGCACAGATCCGCCCACTCCGCACCCGCACAGGCGCGCTCCAACTCCTCTATGGTAAGCCTCACGCAACTGCTGCTGCTCCCCGCGGCGGGAAGCATCTGCTCAAAACGCCGCATGGATTCGTCCAGATATACCTTCATTTTTCCCTCGGGATTGGCAAACGGACACACACCGCCGATGGTGTGTCCGGTATATTCCACCACTTCATCCGGCGTGAGCATCTTGGCTTTTGTGCCGAATTTGTCCTTAAATTTCCGATTATCCACCTTGGTATCGCCGCAAGTCACGATCAGCACCGCCTGATCTCCCACCTTAAAGGACAGCGTCTTTGCGATCATGGCGGGGATGACTCCCGCCGCATGTGCCGCAAGTTCCACCGTGGCGCTGGACTCTGCGAATTCCTCCACTTTGTCCTCCAAACCGAATTGCTCCAGATATTTTTTCACTGCTTCTACCGACATGACAACCTCCACGCTCTCTAAAATCCAGAACTTCTTATTTCATAAGAAAAGTTTGTACCCCAAGGCACAAACTTTTCCGGTACATCCTCATATAATCTACACCCAAAATCTACAAATTTCAAGATATTTTTATGTGGTCTCGCCCAAAGCCTCCTCCACATTCTCAAATTCCTGATCTCCGTTGGAAATCTTCTCGCGGACTTTGGCGATCTGGGCCACTTTCACACCCTCGTCCAGATTCATCATCTTCACGCCAGAGGTAATCCTGCCCAATGTGGAGATCTCCTGCATACGAAGCTGGATAATAACGCCCTCCGTGGTAATCATCAAGAGTTCGTTGTCGTCCGTCACAGCCTTGACGCCCACCACATCGCCTGTTTTTTCTGTAATTTTATAACACTTCACACCTTTTCCGCCGCGCTTCTGTACGGTAAATTCTTCTAAGTAAGTGCGTTTTCCCATGCCGTTTTCGGACACGATCAGCAGGGAATCCCCCTGAATCTGAAGCTGCATACCGATGATCTCATCTCCGGGAGAGAGGTTCATGCCGATCACACCCATAGAGCTTCTCCCCGTGGGGCGCACATCCGTCTCTTTAAAGCGGATACACATGCCCTGCCTCGTCACAAGGAAAATCTCGCTCTCCGCATCCGTGGTTTTCACCTCGATCAGTTCATCGTCCTCCCGCAGATTGATTGCCATAAGACCGTTTTTCCGCACATTGGAGAAATCCGCCAAAGGAGTCTTTTTCACGATTCCCTTCTTCGTCACCATGAACAGATACTTATTCGCATCATATTCCTTGATGGGAATCATAGCCGTTATTTTCTCTCCGGGCTGAAGCTGCAGCAGATTGATCACAGCGGTTCCTCTGGCCGTCCTGCCCGCCTCCGGAATCTCATATGCCTTTAATCTGTACACTCTTCCCATGTTGGTGAAGAAATTCATATAATGGTGTGTAGTACTCATGAGAAGATCTTCGATATAATCATCCTCTATGGTCTGCATCCCCTTAATACCCTTGCCGCCGCGGTTCTGCGCCTTGAAATTGTCAACCGTCATGCGCTTGATATAACCGAGTCTGGTCATGGCGATTACCGTGTTATCGTAGGGAATCAGATCTTCCATAGAGATATCAAATTCGTCAAAACCGATGGAACTCCTGCGGTCATCTCCGTATTTTTCCGCAATCATCATCATTTCTTCCTTGATGACGCCAAGGAGCAGTTTCTCGTCTGCCAGAATCGCTTTCAATTCTCCGATGCGGATCTCCAGCTCCTTATGTTCATTCTCTAACTTCTCCCGCTCCAGACCGGTCAGCGCTCTCAGACGCATATCCACAATGGCCTGCGCCTGCGCGTCGGAAAGCTCAAATCTCTCGATCAGCCTTTCTTTTGCGATCTGTGTATTCTGGCTTCCCCGGATAATGGAGATCACTTCGTCGATAAAATCCAAAGCCTTGAGCAGACCCTGTAAAATATGGTCTCTCTCCTCGGCTTTATTTAAATCGTACTTGGTTCTCCGGGTGACCACGTCCTCCTGATGCTGCAGATAATAGGTGAGCATCTCCAGAAGATTCATGACCTTCGGTTCATTGTTGACCAAAGCCAGCATGATCACGCCGAAAGTATCCTGCAGCTGTGTGTGCTTATACAGCTGGTTCAGAATCACATTGGCGTTGGCGTCGCGCCGCAGCTCGATCACCACACGGACGCCCTCTCTGTTGGACTCGTCGCGGATATCCACGATACCGTCTACTTTTTTGAGCTTCACCAACTCCGCAATCTTGACGATCAGATTGGCCTTGTTCACCATATAGGGAAGCTCTGTGGCAACGATCTGCGTCTTGCCGTTGGGCAGCGTCTCAATATTGGTCAACGCGCGGACTCTGATTTTACCTCGCCCGGTACGGTAAGCTTCCTCGCAGCCTCTGGTACCCAGAATCAGGCCGCCAGTGGGAAAATCAGGCGCTTTCACAATGGGAAGAATCTCTTCGATTGTGGTGGCTCTGTTCTCCTGCACCTTGTTGTCGATAATCTTTACCACCGCATTGACTACTTCCCGGAGATTGTGGGGCGGTATATTGGTAGCCATGCCCACGGCAATACCGGTGGTTCCGTTGACCAGCAGATTCGGATAGCGGCTGGGAAGCACCAGAGGCTCCTTTTCCGTATCGTCAAAGTTCGGCACAAAGTCAACGGTATCTTTGTTGATGTCAGCCAGAAGTTCCATGGAAATTTTGGAAAGTCTCGCCTCGGTATAACGCATGGCCGCAGCGCCGTCTCCGTCCATGGAGCCGAAGTTGCCATGGCCGTCCACAAGAGGATAGCGGGTGGACCATTCCTGCGCCATATTGACCAACGCACCATAGATGGAACTGTCTCCGTGGGGATGATATTTACCCATGGTATCGCCGACAATACGGGCGCTTTTGCGGTGCGGTTTGTCGGGACCGTTGTTCAGCTCGATCATGGAATAAAGCACGCGTCGCTGAACAGGCTTTAAACCGTCCCTCACATCAGGGAGCGCGCGGGAAGCAATGACACTCATAGCATAATCTATGTAGAAAGTCTCCATCCGCTCCTTCAAATCCACCTCATGGATTTTATCAAAAATATCGTCGTTCATTCTTGCTCCCATCTGCCTGCTTTAACAGGCACTCACCGTTTTTAAATATCCAGATTCTTCACAAATCTCGCATTTTCTTCGATAAATTCACGGCGTGGTTCCACCTTGTCTCCCATGAGTGTGGTGAAGGTCAGATCCAATTCGGATTCCGTCTCCTCGTCATAATTCACCCGGAGTAAAATCCGGCGCTCCGGATCCATGGTCGTCTCCCAGAGCTGTTCCGCATCCATCTCTCCCAGTCCCTTATAACGCTGGATTTTATTGTTCTGATCCCGTCCCACTTCCTTTAAGATCTCGTCCAGCTCCTCGTCGCTGTAGGCATACCACACCTTTTTATTCTTCTCCAGCTTGTAAAGGGGAGGTTTGGCAAGGAACACATGACCCTGCTTAATCAATTCCGGCATAAAGCGGTACAGGAAAGTGAGCAGAAGAGTGCTGATATGCGCACCGTCCACATCCGCATCCGTCATCAGGATAATTTTATTATAGCGCAGCTTCGTGATATCAAAATCTTCATGAATGCCCGTCCCAAAAGCCGTAATCATGGCTTTGATCTCGGCGTTGGCATAAATCTTGTCCAGTCTTGCTTTCTCCACGTTCAAAATCTTGCCGCGCAGGGGAAGGATCGCCTGTGTGGCGCGGGAACGGGCAGTCTTGGCGCTTCCGCCTGCGGAATCTCCCTCAACGATATAGATCTCGCAGTTGGCGGGATCCTTATCCGAACAGTCCGCAAGCTTCCCGGGAAGAGACATTCCCTCCAGAGCGGTCTTTCTTCTAGTCAAGTCTCTGGCTTTGCGGGCGGCCTCTCTGGCGCGCTGGGCAAGAATGGATTTCTCACAGATGGACTTGGCGACGGCGGGATTCTGCTCCAAGAAATAAGTGAGCTGTTCGCTGACGATGCTGTCCACGGCGCCTCTCGCCTCACTGTTTCCAAGTTTCTGCTTCGTCTGTCCCTCAAATTGGGGATCCTCAATTTTCACGCTGACAATGGCAGTCAAACCTTCCCTGATATCTTCTCCCGAAAGATTGGGTTCGCTGTCCTTTAAAAGTTTTGCATTTCGGGCATAATCGTTGAACGTCTTGGTGATGGCGTTGCGGAATCCCATGAGGTGTGTACCGCCCTCGGGGGTGTTGATATTATTCACGAAGCTGAAAACGCTCTCATTGTAGGAATCATTGTGCTGAAAAGACACTTCCACATACACATGATTCTTTTCGCCCTCAAAATAAATAATATTGTCATAGAGCGGTTCTTTGCTCTTGTTCAGATAAGCCACAAACTCTTTGATTCCGCCCTCATAGTAAAACTCGATGACTTTCTGCCTGCTGCCGTCCTCCAGCGTAATATAATGGGTTTTTCCAATTTTCCCGCCTGTTTTCGTCTTTACGGCTTTCTCCGAAGAATCCGCTCCGGCGCGGGACAAAAGTTCGTCAATCTGTTTTTTCTCTAATTCTTTCTCGGTCAAATTTGAGGAAACGGTGCTATCCTGCCTTTTTTCGCCTTGATCCTGCGCTTCATTGTCCGCCTGCGCGCTGCCGTCCGGACGGATACTTTGATCGGCGCGGACGTCTCCGTATACAGCCTCCTCCTCGTCACGTTTGTCCCTCAAAATAATCCTGAGACCTTTGGTCAGGAAAGCCATCTCCCTCAGCCTTCTCTTCAACACGTCGAATTCAAACACCGTCGTCTCGGTGAAAATCGTCTTGTCGGGATAAAACACAATCTTTGAGCCTGTCTTCTCTATGGGGCAGGTTCCAACCTCTTTTAACGGATAGCACACATGGCCTCTCTCGTAGCGCTGCCGATACACTTTTCCGTCTTGACAGATCTCAACTTCCAGCCATTCGGAAAGCGCGTTCACCACGGAAGCTCCCACGCCGTGAAGCCCGCCGGAAACCTTATATCCCCCGCCGCCGAATTTACCGCCGGCATGAAGGATCGTAAAAACTACTTCCACGGCTGGAATCCCCGCCTTATGGTTGATTCCGACAGGAATTCCGCGTCCGTTGTCGATTACCGTCACGGAATTGTCCTCATTGATAGTCACTTCAATGGTATCGCAGTATCCTGCCAGCGCTTCGTCCACCGCATTGTCAACAATCTCATATACCAGATGATGCAGTCCCCTGCTGGAAGTGGTACCAATGTACATACCGGGTCTCTTCCGCACGGCTTCCAATCCCTCCAAAATCTGAATCTGATCGGCGCCATATTCACTTTCAACAACCGTATTATTCATCGTTTCTTCGCTCATGCTTCCTCACATTCCGCCATTTTCAAGGCTGTTTGTCATCAATGTCACAGCGCCGTTTTCCACCCGGAATACCCGGTTGATTTCAAACCGGTTATTCACAAAATCCTCCAGTCCCGTGCAGGTGATGATCGTCTGAATCTCTCCTATGCTGTTTAAAAGATAATTTTGTCTGCTGCTGTCAAGCTCAGAAAGCACATCATCCAAAAGCAGGATGGGATTATCTTTGGTAAGTCTCTTTACGAGTTCTATCTCTGAAAGTTTTAAGGATAAGGCAGCCGTCCTCTGCTGTCCCTGAGAACCGAATTTTCTGATATCGATCCCGCCGATCAAAATAGAAAAGTCATCCCTGTGGGGTCCCACAGTCGTCATTTTAGCCTTAATGTCTCTCTCCTGACTGTATCTCATACTTTTTTCAAAATCTTCCGGTTCCACATTCGGCTCATACACAATGCAAAGTTCCTCCTTGTCCCCGGAAAGTTTCTTATGAATATCATAAATGATCTCATTCAACTGTTCCACAAACATTCTGCGGCGCTCTATGATCTTTGTCCCGTAGGAGACCAACTGCATATCCCAGATATTCAACGTCTGCTTCAGATCCGGATTCATAAACATATCCTTCAAAAGCTTATTTCTCTGGTTGACAATTTTATTGTAATTATTCAGATTATAGAGATAAATATTGTCCAGCTGGCAAAGCTCCATGTCGATAAATCTTCTTCTCTCCGCGGGGCCGTTTTTGATAATTCCGAGATCTTCCGGAGAGAAAAAAACCACATTGCACAGACCCAGCAGATCCGCTGCCTTTTTGATCTTCTGTCCGTCCACCGCAATTCCCTTTGATTTGGATTTGCGCAGATGCATATCGACTCTCGTCTCTATATGGTCTTTTTCCACATATGTCCTGATATGGGCTTCCTCTTTGTCGAAATTCACAACTTCTTTATCTTTGCTTCCCTTATGGGATTTGGTTGTGGCCGACAGATAAATCGCCTCCAAAATATTTGTTTTTCCCTGTGCGTTGTCCCCGTACAAGATATTGGTGCCTTTGTCAAAAGAAAGTTCAAGCGTATCGTAGTTTCTGTAGTCTGCCAGCTCTAATGATTTTATAATCATGGTTATCCTATCTGTGCGCTGTCATGCGCATTTCGTCAATATTGCATTTCATAATTGCATTTCAAAAAAGCTTTTACTTGATATGAACCGTGTTTCCGTCATATTCCACCACATCGCCCGATACGATCTTCTTGCCGCGCTGCAATTCCACACGGCCGTTTACTTTCACAAGTCCGTCCTGTATGGCAAATTTCGCATCTACGCCGGATTCCGACAGTCCGGCGGCCTTGAGAACCTGCCCGAGCTTGATAAAATCATCTCTCAGCTGTATTGTCTGTATCATAATATCCCTTCTTCACTCACACTTCACAGTCAACTTACCGTCGAGAAATTCACCGGAAGAATCAAATAAATATAGCTTTCCTCAGCATTTTTGATAAAACAAGGCGCTTTGGGATTCACCATATAAAGTTCAATCTCCTCGTCGTCAATCACGCGGAGCGCGTCGATCAAAAATTTCGGATTAAACCCGATCATCAGATCTTTGCCGCTCATCTCGATGTCAATTTCCTCATTCATGCTGCCCAGCACCGAATTGATTTTCAACTCCATGCCGTCCGCCGTGATATTGATGATAACGGGCTTTTTATCCCCCTCTTTTACCAGAAGCGTGGCGCGGTCTATACAATTCAAAAATTCTTTTTTGTTGATCTTTACTTTCGTCTCATAGTCGCTCGAAAGCATTTGATCGATCTTGAAATATTCTCCCTCGATCAGCCGGGATACCACCGTCGTCTTGTCAAACTCAAACACAATATGCTTCGGCGTAAAGTAAATCGTCACATCTTTATCCGCGTCTCCGGACAGAATTTTGCTCACCTCATTGAGCGTCTTTCCGGGAACCACCACTTTCTTCGGTTCATAACTGTTCTTCAGCCTCATTTTCCGGATGGAGATCCGGTGGCCGTCAAGAGAGACGATCTTCAGCTCATCGCCGTTAATATCAAACAATTCGCCCGTCATCAGTTTATTGTTGTCATTGTCCGAGATGGAGAAAATCGTCTGCCTCACCATTTCTTTTAACGTAAACTGGCTCAAAACGATATTGTATTCCCTCTCAATTACGGGAAGATAGGAGAAATCTTCCCCGGACTTGCCTATAATTTTGAATTCGGATTTTTCACAGGTAATAACAGTCTTGTAGGATCCGTCCGTCTCAATGACGATCTCATTTCCCGTGAACTTCCTCACGATCTCAAGGAGAAGCTTTGCATCCAGCGCGACGATTCCTTTCTCAACAATCGTACCTTCCACAACCGTCTCAATCCCAAGTTCCATATCATTCGCCGTCAGTTTGATCATCCCCTGAGTAGCGTCCACCAGAATACATTCGAGGATAGACATGGTCGTCTTATTGGGAACTGCCTTTGAAACGGTCTGAACCCCATTTAACAGACTTGACTTTGAACATACTAATTTCATGTGTATAACTCCCTTCTGTTTTGAAAACTTTGTTGAGAGGTCCTAATGTATGTATTTATAAAAGAATTTCATCGTCTTTCTTAGTAATGGCTGTTGATATGTGCAAAACCACTTCTATTATACTATTTTTGGGGCTAAAATGAAATGGTTTTCTGTGCGAATATTTCAGAATAACTTCATAATAACTTTGAAGTTATCGACATCCGTTTTTCTTTTGATTCATGCGTTCAGGACGGATTAATCTTTTTGATGATGATATCCACCTTATTCTTGAAATCCACATTGTTCATGATCTCGTTTTCGATTCTCTTATAACCGTGCATGACGGTGGTGTGGTCTTTCTTGTTCAATATGGCTGCAATATTCTCTAAGGAAATGTCCAAGAGATTCCTGCAGAGATACATCACCACCTGTCTGGGAAGCACAAATTCGGAATTTCTTCTCTTGGAGGTGATATCCTCGGGTTTTACTCCGAAATGGTCCGCCACGATATTGATAATCAGCGTGGGGGTGATCTCCTTGGGCTTATTGGGATAAATAACGTCCTTCAAAGCCTCCTCCGCAAGAGGAAGCGTCAGTTCCACTTTATTCAATTTGGCGGCAGCGATAATTTTGTTAAAAGCTCCCTCCAGCTCCCTGATGTTTGATTTAATATTCGTGGCGATATAATTCAGTATCTGCTCGTCGATATTCATCTCGCAGTTTTCCGCATTTTTGCGCAGAATCGCCATTCTTGTCTCATAGTCGGGCGCCTGAATATCCGCGATCAGCCCCCACTCGAACCGGGAGCGGAATCTCTCCTCCAGAATCTCGATCTCTTTCGGCGGTTTGTCCGAGGAGAGGATAATCTGTTTTCTTGTGGAATGAAGCGCGTTGAAGGTATGGAAAAATTCTTCCTGCGTACTTTCTTTTCCTATTATAAACTGCACGTCGTCTACCATGAGTACATCCACGTTTCTGTATTTTTCGCGGAGTTTGCTCATGGAGGCCGTGTTACCGCTTCGGATGGAATCGATCACTTCGTTGGTAAAATCTTCGCTCGTGACGTACAAGACCTTCTTGTCCGGATTCTGTTCCAAAATAAAATGTCCGATGGAATGCATCAAATGCGTTTTGCCGAGTCCCGGACAACCGTACAGATAAAGAGGATTGTAGACCTCTCCGGGATTTTCCGCCACCGCCAGACAGGCCGAGTGCGCAAATTTATTATTGCTGCCCACCACAAACGTATCAAATCGGTATTTCGGATTCAAATGAGCGTTTTCATAATTGATATTATAGACAGGATTCACATGAGGTATGGAATTTTCCACCACCTGATTGTATTTCAAATCCTTCTCCAGTATAAAACTGATCTCATAATCATGGTCAAACATTTCCGTGATGGTAACCTGAAAAAATTTGCCGTATTTGGAGGAGATATAATTCAGGGACATCCCCTGATCGGATGGTATGATAATATAGACAATATCGTCCACCGTGTCGTGATATTGCAAAGGCTCTACCCATGTATGGAAAGAAATCGGGGAGAGTTCGTATTCTCTTCTCACGGTTTCTTTGACAGTATCCCAGTTTTCTTTAATCAAATCCATTTGTTATCTCCATCTATTTTTTATGTGATCTATTCTTTATGCGATCTATTCTTTATGCGATCTATTTCTTATATGCGGATTATCTATGTCAATTAACAATTCCGCTGCGAGTACCGGCCTAAAGTCAACTACATTGACTTGGCTCATTGCTCGCGGGAATCAAATACAAATGACAGCGCAGAAACACCTATTTATCATTTTAATATAAAGAAATGAATATTTCAAATGTTAGTTATGAACATGAATGGAATAATCTTATCCACAAACTGTTCATAACTATGTGAATAATTTTGTTTTTGAATTTCTTGTGTGGATATGATAAAAAATCGGTGGATAAGAAATCCCTGTTATACAGATTGTCTAAAATAGGATTTTTTGATCTTTTACACATTTTTTTAGAAAATAAATTCAGTTATAAAATATTTATCCACAAGTAATGAACAATTTGTGGATAAGTGAATATTAGTAAAAAAATGTGGATATCTCTGTGTATAAATATTTTTTACAAAATTTTTTTGTATGGAAAACCTTTATTTTTCGGGATTTTGCTTGACATTGTCCGTCTTTTCTTATAAAATCAAATATGCTATTTTCCTAAAAAAGAAGGAGGTGCATTTTCATGAAGATGACTTATCAGCCTAAAAAGCGTTCCCATGCCAGAGTACACGGCTTTAGAGCAAGAATGAGTACACCCGGTGGAAGAAAAGTTTTAGCTGCAAGACGTGCAAAGGGAAGAAAGAGATTGTCAGCATAGGTCACAGTAATGTGACCTTTTTGCAATTTTTATGCAAGAGGAAATTTCATGCATTTTTCGGAATCCTTGAAGAAAAACCATCAGTTCCAATCCGTGTTTCAAAACGGCAGATCACATGCCAATAAATACCTTATTATATATAGTATGGAAAATGGCCTGGGTATCAACCGGATCGGAATCAGCGTAAGTAAAAAAGTGGGAAACAGTGTTGTGAGACATCGCGTCACAAGACTTATTCGGGAAAGTTACAGATTACAGGAAAACATGTTCAATAGTGGTTTGGACATTGTAATCATCGCAAGACCGAGCGCCGCTGCCGTAGGTTACAAAGAGGTGGAGAGCGCGTTGTTACATTTAGGTAGAATTCATAAGATTCTAAGGCTATGAAAAAACTTTTAATTGCCGTTATAAAATTTTATCAAAGATATCTTTCTCCACTGAAGGGGTTTAAGTGTCCTTATATTCCCACCTGCTCCCAGTACGGACTGGAGGCGATAGAGAAATACGGCGCTCTGAAGGGAGGCCTTCTGGCTTTTTGGAGAATTCTTCGATGCAATCCCTTTTCAAAAGGGGGATATGATCCTGTTCCATAATATGGTTTTCAGTATGATATCGGAACACGGCAAAATCAGGAGGATGAATGAACGGTATTTTATTGACGCAGAACTCCACACCTGTCTTTAAGTATATCGTGTGGATCTTGGGTAAGATCATGGAAGGAATTTTTACCGTCATCGACGCGGTAGGAATTCCGAATATCGGTCTTGCCATCATTTTATTTACAATCGTGATTAATCTGCTGATGATGCCTTTGACAATCAAACAGCAGAAGTTTTCTAAGCTTTCCTTGAAGATGAATCCGGAACTGCAGGCGATTCAGGCAAAATATAAAGACCGCAAGGACCAGAATTCACAGATGGCCATGCAGCAGGAAATGCAGAATCTCTATGCAAAATATGGCGTGTCGCCCACGGGCGGATGCGGATATCTGTTGATACAGATGCCGATTTTGTTTGCGCTGTATCGGGTCATTTATGCAATGCCGGCCTATGTGAAGAAGATCGGCGATACTTTTCGTGTGCTTGCGGCCAAAGTGATTGAGTTGGACGGCGCGGAGTGGCTGATGAATCCCACGTTCACTGAATTTGCGGATTCGGAACAGATCGCCGCTTCCAGCAAAATTGCCAATACGGTGGCGATGTACGGAAAGAGCATGACAACCGGAGATCTGGAGAACGGTATCGTGGACGTGCTGAACAGGCTTTCCTCGTCGGACATGTCTCTGGTTGCCCAGCATTATAACCTTACGGATTTGACTTTTAACGGAAAGCTGATTATCAGCAACGATGTGACCCGGGGACTGATCGATACTTACAATAATTTCCTTGGCTTGAATATCGGAGATTCTCCCCAGCATTTGATTGTGGAAGCTTTTCACAACGGCGCATGGCTTCTGCTCATCGGCGCTTTGGCAATTCCTGTTTTGTCCGCGGTGACACAGTGGATCAACGTCAAGCTGATGCCCCAGCAGGAGGAGAGCCGCAATCAGGACGATCAGGCCGCCCAGATGCAGAGTACCATGAAAACCATGAATATGTTGATGCCTTTGATGTCGGCGTGGTTTTGCTTTTCGCTGCCCGCAGGTATGGGTATCTACTGGGTAGCCGGTGCGGTGGTGAGAGGTATTTTACAGGTCATCATCAACAAGCATATCGACAAAATGGACTTTGACGCCATCATGGAAAAGAATGCGGTAAAGAGGGCCAAACAGCTGGAGAAGCTGAAGGAAAATCAGGAAAAACTCAATGCCTACGCCAATATGAATACCAAGAATATTAAGCAGCGGGCAAATGTTTCCACCGATCTGAATAAAGATGTTTCCTCCGCTGGAAAGAATGCGAAAGCCGGAAGCATGATGTCAAAGGCCAATATGGTGAGTGAGTATAATAAGAGGAATAACAAATAATTCACGGACAGGAGGTTTGGATATGGAATTTATCGAGGTATCTGCTAAGAACATGAGTGACGCGATCACGGAAGCCTGCCAAAAATTGAGTGTGACAAGCGACAGGCTCTATTATGAAGTAATCGAAGAGGGATCCAACGGATTTCTGGGAATCGGTTCCAAACCTGCGATTATCAGAGCGGCAGTCAAGGAAGAGGTTGAAGAGAAAGCCGAGCCGGAAGTTGTTGCCGTAAAGGAGAGCAGGTCTGTGGCGGCTCCCAGAGAGAATAAGGTCTCCAAGAGCGAAAAAGAAACTCAGCCCACGCGTGTTTCCGGAACTTCTCTCTCGGATGAATCAATGAAGAAGAAAGCCGAAGTTTTCCTGAAAGACGTGTTTCAGGCTATGGGAATTGAAGCTTCCGTGGATGTGGAATACAATGCTGCGGACTGCTCCATGAATATTGACTTAAGCGGCGAGGAGATGGGAATTCTGATCGGCAAGAGGGGACAGACATTGGATTCTCTCCAGTATCTTGTCTCTCTGGTAGTCAACAAAGGCTGCGATGATTATATCAGGGTGAAGGTTGACACCGAGAATTACAGGGAGAGAAGAAGGGAAACCCTTGAGAATCTGGCCAGAAATATAGCTTATAAGGTGAAGAGAACCAAGAGACCTGTTTCTTTGGAACCTATGAATCCCTATGAGAGACGGATCATCCATGCCGCGCTTCAAAATGATAAATATGTCACCACACACAGTGAGGGAGACGAACCTTTCAGAAGAGTGGTTGTCACATTAAAGAGATAATTTGCAATGGAGAGACCGGATATGTGATATCATTCATGTATCCGGTTTTTTGTATAAAATGTTTGATGAGTGATTTGACTTTGGTAAAAAGGTAGTTGTCTATGAAAACGGATACGATTGCGGCCATTGCCACGGCGCTCTCCGATTCGGGAATCGGCATTGTCAGAATCAGCGGGGAGAACGCTATTGAAGTGGGAGACAAAGTTTTCCGCACACCGGGCGGGAGACGGATTTTGAAAAATGTTCCCAGCCATACCATACAGTATGGTTATATTGTGGATGATTCCGATACCGGTCACTTTGAGCGAAAGGGTTCTTTGGGATATCAGGTTCTGGATGAGGTGATGGTTTCGGTGATGAAGGGTCCGAGAAGTTTTACCGCTGAGGACACGGTAGAGATTAATTGTCACGGCGGTGTTCTTGTGTTACGGAAAATTCTGGAGCTTGTGTGCAAAAACGGCGCAAGGCTGGCACAGCCCGGCGAATTTACCAAACGGGCTTTTTTGAACGGACGAATCGATCTGTCCAGAGCGGAAGCCGTTATGGATCTGATCCACTCCCGGAATGAATTGGCGCTGCGTTCTTCCGTGAACCACCTTCAGGGCAGATTATATGAGAAAATCAAGGCGCTCCGGGAAGATCTGCTCTACGAGATCGCATGGATTGAATCTGCTTTGGATGATCCGGAACATATCAGCATGGAGGGTTATCCCGAGAGACTTGAGAAGAAACTTGATCTGCTCACGGAAGGCGTCGGGGAACTTCTGCGTACAGCGGATAACGGCAGATTGATAAAAGAAGGAATTACCACGGTGATTCTCGGGAAACCAAATGCGGGAAAATCTTCCCTGTTAAACGCAATTTTGGGGGAAGACAGAGCCATTGTGACAGATATTCCGGGTACTACCAGAGATGTGCTGCAGGAATCTGTCATGATTCAGGGCGTCGGACTTCGTATTATTGATACTGCCGGAATCCGCAGCACGGAAGATACAGTGGAAAAAATCGGCGTGGAGAAGGCGAAAAAATTTGCGGCGGAAGCAGATTTGATTTTGTATGTGGCGGATACTTCTATGACGTCGGATGAAAACGACAAAGAAATTATTTCCCTGATCGGGGATAAAAATACGATTGTGCTGATGAACAAAGCGGATTTGGAACCTGTTTTAAAGGAATCGGATTTGCGGAGACTCTTTGAGCGTCTGTGTCCGGATCATAAACAGACGGTTTTTATCTCCACTTCCGCCAAAGATCACACGGGACTGGAACTTTTGGAAGAGACCGTAAAAGAAATGTTTTTTGGCGGCGCATGGAAAGAAAATGACGAGGTTGTCATTACGAATCTGCGTCATAAGGAAGCCTTGCAGAATGCTTATGAAGCTCTGGGTATGGTGAGGAAAAGTATCGAACAGAAAATGCCGGAAGATTTTTATTCCATTGATTTGATGGAGGCTTATTCGGAGCTGGGCAAGATCATCGGAGAACAGGTGGAAGATGATCTGGTGGAAAAAATTTTTTCGGAGTTTTGTATGGGAAAATAGGAATGGATTCCATTTCAGACGATTGCGAAACGATTTTATTTGGAAAGGGTCATTGTGCAAATTGCACATTCAACGCAGACCCGCTTTCGCTCCCACCTCACCGTAAGCGGCAAGGTGAGAAGCACTTCTAAGGCTTGCACCATAGGGTGCTTCGCCAAGAAGTGCTAAATCTCACCTCAAGGCGCTAAAATACAGCGCCTAAGTGCCAACGGTTCGCTAGGGTCTGCTTATGAATATACAATCCGCACAATTCGGATTGCCAAAAAATATTGTTTCGCAATCAACTATAGATTCCATTCATAGACATTTGCAAAACGATTCTATTTGCAAAGAGTCATTGTGCAAATTGCACATTCAGATTGCCAAAAGTAGGTTTTTGCAATCGTCTAATGGATTCCATTCGTAAAAGAGGAGAAGAAATGTCCGAGATACATGAAAAAGTAGATGTGTGTGTGGTGGGTGCAGGTCATGCCGGATGCGAGGCAGCTTTGGCATGTGCCAGATTGGGATTGGAGACGGTGATTTTTACCGTCAGTGTGGACAGTATCGCTTTGATGCCCTGCAATCCCAATATCGGCGGATCCTCCAAGGGACATCTGGTGAAGGAACTGGACGCTTTGGGCGGCGAGATGGGCAAAAATATTGACAAGACTTTTATTCAGTCTAAGATGCTCAATCTGTCAAAAGGTCCCGCGGTGCATTCCCTTCGGGCGCAAGCGGACAAAGCGGATTACACCAGAGAGATGAGAAACGTTCTGGAGCATCAGGAGCATCTGACGATCCGGCAGGCGGAAGTCTGCGCGCTTTTGTGGGAGGATGCTTCAGAGGAATCCGATCTTGGAAGAAAAGTGATTACCGGTGTGCGGACCTTTACCGGAGCGGTCTATGAATGTAAAGCGGCGGTACTCTGTACAGGCACTTATCTGAATGCCAGATGCCTCTGCGGGGAGGCCATCACTTATACCGGTCCCAACGGATTACAAGCTGCGACACATCTGTCAGATTCTTTGCGGGAGATGGGAATAGAACTGCGCCGTTTTAAGACGGGAACTCCGGCCAGAATGGACGGACGCAGCATTGATTATTCCAAAATGGAAGAACAGTTCGGAGATGAGCGGATCGTCCCTTTTTCTTTTTCCACGGACGCCGACGCCGTCCAGAAAGAACAGGTTTCCTGCTGGCTGACCTATACCAACGAACAGACTCACGAGATTATCCGGAACAATCTGGACCGTTCTCCGATTTATGCCGGAATCATCGAAGGTACGGGACCCAGATATTGTCCTTCCATCGAGGATAAAGTAGTCAAATTCGCAGAGAAGGAGAGACATCAGGTTTTTATCGAACCAGAGGGAATCCACACCAATGAAATGTATGTGGGCGGAATGTCCTCTTCTCTTCCGGAGGATGTGCAGCTTGCCATGTACCGCACGGTTCCCGGGTTGGAACATTGTAAAATTGTGCGGAACGCCTATGCCATCGAGTATGACTGTATCAGCGCCAAACAACTTTTTTCCACTTTGGAGTTCAAAGCTGTCAAGGGACTTTTCAGCAGCGGCCAGTTTAACGGGAGCAGCGGATATGAGGAGGCAGCCTGTCAGGGGTTGGTGGCGGGAATCAATGCGGCCATGGAGATTCTTCAGCGAGAGCCGTTGATTCTCGATCGAAGCGAAGGTTATATCGGCGTTCTGATTGATGATTTGGTGACGAAGGATAATCGAGAGCCTTACCGCATGATGACCTCTCGGGCGGAGTACCGTCTGTTGCTTCGTCAGGACAATGCGGATCTGCGTCTCAGGGAAAAGGGATTCCAAATTGGATTGATTTCCGCACAACAGTACCAAGATCTCCGAATTAAAAAATTTTTAATTAAGAAAGAAATTCACCGCCTGAAAAATACCATGGTAGGAGCGGGAAAACAAATTAAGGACTTTTTGGAAGCTCATGAGAGTTCTCCTTTGAAAACAGCGGCAAGTCTGGCGGAATTGATCTGCCGTCCGGAATTGTCTTATGAAGTTTTAGCTGAGATTGACGGCGGCAGGCAGGAATCTGTGGAGAAGTTTTTGCAGGAGGCGGAAGGATTCTACGGTCCTGTCAATCGGAGTTTGCTTCCCGCGGTGATCGAACAGGTTGAGATTGAGATAAAATATGAGGGATATATTCTGCGCCAGAGACGTCAGGTAGAACAGTACAAAAAGATGGAGACGAAGAAGATTCCCGAACGGTTGGATTATGATGAGGTTCCATCTCTTCGGAGAGAGGCGAGGCAGAAGCTGAAAGAATTCCGCCCGACGTCGGTGGGACAGGCTTCCAGAATCTCCGGCGTCTCACCGGCTGATATTTCTGTGCTACTGGTATATCTGGAGCATTGGAAGAGTTGAGATAGAATTTTAGCGAGGAAAACAGATTGAAAAAGGAATATGACATTACCCGATTTGATACGACGCAATTTCATAAGGATCTGCATCATTTGGGAATAGAATTGACTGCGGAGCAGACCGAGCAGTTTCTGATCTATTATGAGATGTTGACAGAGTGGAATCAGTGGATGAATCTCACTTCCATTACCGAATATGAAGATGTGATGAAAAAACATTTTGTGGACAGTCTTTCTCTCGTCAAGGCATATGATCTGAATCGTCCCGTGTCTGTGATGGATGTGGGTACGGGAGCCGGTTTTCCGGGGCTTGCTCTGAAAATTGCTTTTCCGGAGATCAAGATCACTCTTTTGGATTCTTTGAATAAAAGAATTCAGTTTTTGGAGGCGGTGGCGGACCGGCTGGGTCTTTTGGATGTGGAGACGATTCATGGGCGCGCGGAAGATTTTGCCAAGCCGGGGAAACTCCGGGAGAGTTTTGATCTGTGCGTGTCCCGGGCGGTTGCCAATCTCTCCACTCTGTCGGAGTATTGCCTGCCTTTTGTAAAAACGGGGGGAATGTTTATCTCTTATAAGTCGGAGAAATTGGCGGAGGAGCTGGGGGCGGCGCAGAAGGCGATTGCGTTGCTTGGCGGAAAAGTTTCGGAGCAGACAGAGTTTCGGCTGCCGAATTCAGATATCTACCGCTGTCTCTTTTCCATAGAAAAAGTGAGTGCCACGCCGAAGAAATATCCACGGAAGGCCGGGCTGCCCGGAAAAGAGCCGCTTTGATGAATGCTGGCTGATAGCATTGTATTCTAAATAATATACAAACATACGTTCTATATCAGCAATTATATTGATAAATAGGTGAGAAGCACTTCTAAGGCTTGCACCATAGAGTGTTTCGCCAAGAATTGCTAAAGATGCTAACATACAAATCAATCGTAACGAAGTTACGTTGTGTACGGGCGATTCGCTAGGGTCTGTTCATGAATATACAATCTGCACAATTCGGATTCCGAAAAATATGGTTTCGCAAACGCCATGTATGATAAATGATAAGGAGGAGATGCGTAATGAAATTATCTACCTATGAAGATTTGAAAAAATTGCTGCAGGAGTTTTATGAAAAAAGAGATGCTCTGCAGGTTCAGATCGATGACAATGAACTTCATATTCAGGAAGCCAAAGTGTATGCCCAAAAAATATCGGATAGAGAGCAGAAAGATTTTGATGTATTTTCTCCCAGAAGAAAGAAGGAAACCTATAAGAGCGATTTACAGCAGTCTGAGATCAAGAAGGCCGATTATGAAGAGCAGAACGCCCGCTTGATTCAAGAGCGGGATCACTGGAATCGGATCATTGATGTGCTAGAGCGGGCGGCGGATGAGAGCAGGGTAGAGGAAAGCGGGACAGAGAAAAGCGGGGCAGAGAAAAGCAGGATAGAGGAGAAAGATTCTTCAGATTCTCTTGTTGCGGATTTAGAGAGTGTAAATCATAAGATGGAATTAAGCGTTCGGTTTATCCGTCCGGATCCCGTCAGGGCAAAATTGGAATTGACCCGTGCAGCGGCGGATCTGCAGAATATTATTGCGTCTTTGGAAAATTAGTACGGTATAAAATTCTCCTTTTCGGAATGTGTATCTATGAGAAGCAAGTTAATTGTATTTTAATCGAGATTTAGCGGAGGTGTTTTTATGTATTATTCTTATGTTATGGGAATAGGAGATGAGATTCTTGCTTTGAAAGATAGTGGATTCATAATTGAGGAATTTGGAAGCAATTATGGTGTTGCATTTTCAAGGGAAAAAGCAGATGAATGGGAACAATTTATAAGTAAGCATTTAGAGTTAGGTTATTGGAATGAGTATCTGTCATGCGATGGTGTCATTTTCTTGTTCCACCTTGAAGATGGAATAAGAAGATATGATGTAAAAAATTATAAGAACGATGAAGTCTTATCCTTGTGTGAAAAACTTTGTGAGTGTAAATTCAAATCCATAAAGGATATGTTAAAAGAAAACCATTATTATAGTGATAAGATAGTTTAATAACTTCGGGTTTACAGAGTAGCTGATATAGAAACATTTTTTTGAAAACGGAGATAAAATAAAATTAGATAAAATTTTTAAAACTTTTTTGGATTTTATTCGTTCTATTTCTTAGAGCAATGCAATGATCCAAGCAGTTTGCATGGACAGCAATATTAATATCTAAGAAATTTATCGAAGGAGATGTTTCACGTGAAAAAATGTTTTGTATTTTTGGCAGGAATTTTTTGTGCTTTTGCTTTGGCAGGATGTAACAATAGTCCGGAGGATGAAGAGGACGGTTTCTTAAGTTTGGAAGATTATTTAGCTGTTGAAGCGTCGGCGCAGACAGAACAGAAAGATTCTGAAGGGGATAATCCGGATGAGAATATGGGGATTGCGGAAAGTGATACGATTTGCGATGAATCGGCGGAATTTTGTTTTGTACAGTGCGGAAGCTTGACGGCGGAATATCGTTATGAAGATTTGTATCTTTCTCTTGATATTCCTGACGGCTGGGATTATGAGATAAAGACAGTGGAAGAAAGAGAGAAAGAGGACGGGCTTGCGGTTTGTTCTATTTTGTTTTGGCCGGAGCAATATCCGGATGCGGTTTTTGAACTCTCCTATCTCTCTACTTTTCTTGGCATGTGTGCTACAGGCGTGACCATAGAACATTTTACTCTGCCAAATGGTATCACCGGGACGTCTTATATGGAGACAATACAGGACACGCTTTGGATGACATTGAGTTTGAAAAATCCTATGGAAAATCTCAATGGGGAAGACTTGCCAGAACCTTCCAAATCTGGCGGCGTTTATTATATTGAGGCTTCGGTAGATGTTTCGGTATGGGATGAGATAGAAGAGACTTTTGAGTATATTCTGGATTCTGTCTGGGTTGGGACGGACGCTTCACAACGGTAATCATAGAAGGAGAATCAATGTGTTTGAACAGGATTATATTATGCGGCTGATCAAAGAGATGATTAGAGCTGTATTCAAGTTATTGTTTGGTATTGATACAGAGTCTCCGTCAGATGAGTTTTTACGGGAATCTGAAGATCAGGAAACATATCAGAAATTATGCGATTTAGTGGACAAGGGGAAAATTAACGAGGCGGAAAATATGGTTTATGATTTGACAGAAGAGGGGGATTTGTCAAATATACAGGTCGCATTGTTGTTTTATTCCTATTTGAACGACCAAGAAGATGATTTTCTCGAGGCAAATCAGTTTAGTCGGGAAGAAGTGAAAGACGGATTAAAAGATGTTTTATCGAGATACGGGATGGACAATGTTATGGAGATGTTTCTGTAATTTAAATTGGAAATGGGGAAAGTATATATGATATGGACAGAAGAAAAACATATACTAAATGGAAAAGAGATTGTACTTCGCAGTGCCAAATTAGACGAAGCGCAAATGTTGATTGATTATTTAAAAACTGTTACAGGCGAAACCAGATTTTTATTCTGTGAGTCCGATGAAGTAAAGGATACGGTAAAAGAGGAAGAACAATTTATACGTGAACATAATGAAGCAAAGGATGCGCTTTTGATCTTAGCGTTTGTTGACGGAGAATATGCGGGAAACTGTTCTTTTGAGGGCAAAAAGGGAAGTCGGCGAGTACGTCATCGTGCGGGGATAGGAATTGCATTGTTTCAGAAGTATACAGGGTTTGGTTTGGGGAGGTTTCTGTTAGAAAGACTTTTGACAGAAATAAGAAATCTCAAATTTCAGCAGGTTGAATTAACAGTAGTAGGCGGTAACAGTAGAGCTTATCGTTTGTATAAAAGCTTGGGATTTAAAGAATGTGGAAGAATTCCCAATGCGAATCAATATGATGACGGGAGCTATGATGAAGATATATTGATGGTGTTACAATTTTAAAGATGCAGCATCAATCATAATAAAATAACCTTGCGTGCCGATGGTCTGTCGAGTCTGTTTACAAATATACGATCTCTATAATTTGAATTGGCTGAATTGGATTTTTGCAAACGTTTAGCGGTGCAAAAAGAATAACTTCCTTTTCGGAATTGCGTACCTGTTAAAAACAAGTTATAATTGTATTTACAAATCGAAGTTTAACGGAGAGTATGATATGAATAAGGAACCTATTATTGAAACAGACAGGTTAATTTTGCGCCCTATTACACTTGATGATGCAGAAGCTTGTTTCAGTTGGAACAGTGATGAAAGAGTTACAAAGTATATGTCATATTCTACATATACTGATATTAGTCAAACGATAGATTGGATAAATTCCACTTTTGATGACGAACAAGAGTGGAATTGGGCATTTGTTCTGAAAGAAGAAAATAAAGTAATCGGAACAGGGAGTATAGGTCCCAATGCACAAATGAAAGATTATTGGGGTATAGGATACAATCTCCATTATGATTATTGGCACAAGGGATATTGTACCGAAGCGATGAAAGCTATTATTGATTTCGCATATAAAAAACTTGGAGTAAAAAAGGTGTGTTCAGACCATGCCATAGATAATCCTCGTTCTGGCAAGGTTATGGAAAAATGCGGACTGAGATTTGACCATTACGGCGAATACACAAAACTGGACGGTAGTAAAACCTTCAAGGCAAAATTCTATAAAATGGAATTAGGGTAAAATCAAACTTACGTCTGCCATCAATTCCGGTTTATAGAGCAGTTAATATAGGAACACTTTTTCGAAAAGAGTGAAGAATAATTAGGAAATGAGTACCGATATCTGGAAAAGGGAAATGTTTCACGTGAAACATTTCCCTTTTTATGAAAATCAAGACACAAGATAATGTTTCACGTGAAACATAAAAACCCTAGATATTGTAAGAAATCCGTGAAACATTGTAAGAATATCACAAGAAATCTGTGTGAAACATTCCCAAAATGTCGATTTATCAGCCCTGAAGTCCTCTGGACTGGCGGTCCATGTCTTCAATTACAATATCGTAAATTTCTCCCAATGTAGAGCAGTATTCAAGGATCTTCCAAGGTTCATTCGTATGAAAATGTATTTTGATTAATTCTTCATCCCCTACCGCTAAGAGGCAGTCCCCTTTGAAATGTTCCGTAATATAATCATTTATTTCGTCTTCATCCAGATTTTCTCCCTCCAAAAGCAACTGCGTATCATATTTAAATTCCAGCATCACGATTCCCCTTTCTGATTTTATAGGTATCTAGGCGTTTTGCAAAACGATGTTTTTCGGAATCCGAATTGAGTGTTTCGCAATCGCCTATTTACAGGTGGTTAGGCGGTATGAACCATACTCCAATTTTACCATTTAATCCCTGATAATAAAACCCCTTTTTAAAAATCATTCAAATAAGTAGATATTTAAAATCATTCATGATATAATGATACACGTGAAAAAAGATTAAAATGAAAATCCCAAAGATGAAAGGCGAAAAAACATGGGAAGAACAATTGCAATAGCAAACCAAAAGGGCGGTGTAGGAAAGACTACTACGTCTATCAATTTATCTGCAGCTCTGGCCATGAAAGGCAAAAATGTTTTGGTAATTGATACAGATCCGCAGGGCAATACTACCAGTGGATTCGGTATTGACAAAAACGATCTGGACAATACCATATATGAGCTGATTCTCGGCGAGTGTTCCATCGGTGACTGCATTATCAAAGATGTGATTCACAACGTATCCGTCGTTCCCTCCAATGTCAATCTGGCGGCAGCCGAGATTGAGCTGATTGGCGTAGACAAGAAGGAGTTCATTCTAAAGAATGAAGTGGATTATGTGAAAGATAATTTTGATTACATTATTATCGACTGTCCACCTTCTTTGAATATGTTGACAATCAACGCCATGACGACGGCGGACAGTGTGATCGTACCGATCCAGTGCGAGTATTATGCGCTGGAGGGACTCAGCCAGCTGATTCATACGGTAAATCTTGTGAAAGAACGATTAAATCCCCCTTTGGATATGGAGGGCGTGGTTTTCACTATGTATGATTCCCGTACCAATCTTTCCATGCAGGTCGTGGAAAACGTGAAACAAAATCTAAAGTCTCATGTGTACGAAACTTTGATTCCCAGAAATATCCGTCTGGCAGAGGCTCCCAGTTACGGAATGCCCATCACAAGGTATGATCCCAAGTCGGCGGGTGCGGAGGCTTATCTGAATCTGGCGGACGAAGTGATCCATTACAAAAAGGGAACCGAGTGACAGCCAAAAGAAATATACAGGGAGCGGGAGACAACAAATAAGATAAGGAGATAAACTATGGCACCGAAAGCACCGAGAGGATTGGGAAAAGGAATCGACTCTTTGATTCCCAATGTAGTAGGCGAGACAAAGGCTAAAAAAGAGGCGCCTGCCGCAGGTCAGAAGGCCTCCGGCACAGAAGGTTCGGAGACGATGGTGAAAATTACAATGGTAGAGCCGAACAGGGAGCAGCCCCGTAAGAATTTTGACGAGGACGCTTTGCAGGAGCTGGCCGATTCCATCAAACAGTTTGGTCTTTTGCAGCCGATTTTGGTACAGGATAGAAAAGACCATTATGAGATCATCGCCGGTGAGCGCAGATGGCGGGCATCCCGCATGGCCGGGCTGCAGGAAATCCCCGTGATTATCCGCAATTATACGGATCAGGAGATCGTGGAGATCTCCCTGATTGAGAATATTCAACGGGAAGATTTGAATCCCATTGAGGAAGCTCAGGCATATAAGCGCCTTTTGACGGAATTTAACCTGAAACAGGACGAGGTGGCGGAGCGCGTGTCCAAGAGCCGCGCCGCGGTCACCAATTCGGTACGTCTGTTAAAGTTATCCGACGAAGTGCAGCAGATGGTCATAGACGAAATGATTTCCACCGGACATGCCCGTGCTTTGCTGGCTGTGGAGGATGCGGAAGAACAATACAATCTGGCGCAGAAAATTTTTGACGAAAAACTCAGTGTCCGCGACGTGGAGAAGATGGTGAAGAATCTCCATAAACCCGTCAAGGCGAAAAAACCGGACGATAAGACCTTGCAGGCAATCTATCAGGACATTGAAGAAAAGTTAAAGCAGCGCCTGAGTACCAAGGTTACGGTGACTCCCAAGGGAGACGGCGCGGGTAAAATCGAGATCGAGTTCTACAGTCATGAAGATTTGGAGAGATTGATGGATATGATGCGGGAGGCGTAGGAGGATTGCTCCGTAATCTTTTTTCACGTACTCTGCTTTGTCATTTTAGTGCCGCATGTGCGGCAGAATGAGAGGAACAAATGAATACAACAGTATTGGAACAGATGGGTCTGACAGGCTTAGATCTGGGATATCTGGTCATTGGCATCGGTGTGCTGGCTGTGTTATTTTTGATCGTGTTGATTCTTTTGATTGTGCAGATCCGAAAGACTGGCAAGTTGAAGAAGAGGCTGGACAAGTTTACTACGGGGAAAGACGGCAAGAGCCTTGAGGAGGATATTGCCACATTGTTTGAGGATAACCATTTTTTGAAAAATAATGTGGAGAAGAACCGCAAGGACATTCGTACTTTATTTAAAAAGATGGAACTTGCCTACCAGAAGATGGGACTCGTAAAATATGATGCGTTCAGCCAGATGGGCGGAACTCTGAGTTTCTGTCTGGCAATGCTGGATGAAAATAATAACGGATTTATTTTGAATTCCGTACACAGCACGGAAGGGTGCTACTCTTATACAAAAGAGATTCAAAACGGGGAGAGCGCCCTGCCCCTTGGCAAGGAGGAAGCGGAAGCGCTGGCCATCGCCACGGGAGAAAACAAATCGTAAAGGTTCAAAGCAAACAAAAAGAAACAGAAGTAAGTGAAAGCAAGCGAAAGTAAATAAAAGCAAACCGAGAGAAGCATAAGAAACCGAAAGCGACAGAAGTGTCAACAGGAATCACATCAGTATCATAAAATAGCAGGACGGAGGAGCATATGATAGACATCAAATTTTTGAGAGAAAATCCCGAGGCAGTCAAGGAGAATATCCGGAAAAAATTTCAGGAGGATAAGCTTCCCCTTGTGGATGAAGTGATCGCGCTGGATGCGGAGAGCAGAAAGGCAAAACAGGAGGCGGACGAACTGCGGGCGAACCGGAACAAAATTTCCAAGGAGATCGGGGCGCTGATGGGACAGGGCAGGAAGGAAGAGGCCGAGGAGAAGAAAGCCTTGGTGGCAGCAGGTGCAAAGCGGCTGGCTGAACTGGAAGTTCTGGAAGATGAGTTGCAGGAGAAAGTCACCGGCATCATGATGAAGATTCCCAATATTATTGATCCCTCCGTGCCGATCGGCAAGGACGACAGCGAGAATGTGGAGATCCAAAAATATGGCGACCCTGTGGTACCGGATTTTGAGGTGCCTTATCATGCAGATATTATGGACAGCATCTGCGGATTGGACAAGGACGCCGCCGGACGCACCAGCGGCAACGGCTTCTATTATCTGATGGGAGATGCGGCGAGAATCCATTCTGCCATGATTAGTTACGCCAGAGATTTCATGATCGACAAGGGATTTACTTACTGCATCCCGCCGTTTATGATCCGAAGCAGCGTGGTAAACGGTGTGATGAGCTTTGCGGAAATGGAAGCGATGATGTATAAAATCGAGGGCGAGGACTTATACTTAATCGGTACTTCCGAACATTCCATGATCGGCAAGTTTAAAGGGCAGATTGTGGAGGAGAAGAGTCTTCCCATCACGATGACTTCCTACTCTCCGTGTTTTCGCAAGGAGGTAGGTTCCCACGGGATTGAGGAGCGCGGAGTTTACCGCGTACACCAGTTCGAGAAACAGGAGATGGTGGTACTCTGCAAGCCCGAGGATTCCATGGAATGGTATGATAAAATGTGGTCTTATACAGTGGAATTTTTCCGCAGTCTGAATGTGCCGGTGCGTACATTGGAATGCTGCAGCGGCGATTTGGCTGATTTGAAAGTGAAGTCCTGCGATGTGGAGGCATGGAGTCCCAGACAGCAGAAATATTTTGAAGTCGGCTCCTGTTCCACGTTGGGCGACGCGCAGGCCAGACGTCTGGGCATACGCACCAAGGGTGAGAACGGCACCTATTATGTGCATACGCTGAACAATACCGTGCTTGCCACTCCAAGAGGATTGATCGCTTTTCTGGAAAATAATGTGCGGGAGGACGGCAGTATTTTCATTCCCGAGGCGCTGCGTCCCTATATGGGCGGAAAAGAGCAGATCTGTCCCACAAAAAAATAAGCGGCGGAAGTATCTTAATTCGTTGCCGCCGTTTTCCCAAGGAGGCCGATAGATCACCAAGATCATCAAAAGCATGGCCGGGAAAGGAAGGTGAAATTTTTGCACAGATATTTGAAAGCCATCGGTTTTGCTTCTCTGACAGATCGCAGAAAGTTGAAAGAACTGCTAACGGACGTGGTGATGCATTCCGACGCGAGAGCTTATACCATCAATCATGAAAACGTGATGCTGGGGGAATTCCGCAAGAATTTCGCCAACGATATGGGAATCGCTGTCTGCGGTGAGTTTGACGACGACGATAAATTTATCTACGATTACTATTATCCCTATTTATCGGGAAGCGGCGTCACCTCTTATGAGGATGTGTCCGTGGAACGTCATGCGTCCAAGGATTCTTATGCAGGAGTCTGCGATGATATCAAGGTGGGAATTTCGCTGATTTTTTACCTGAGAAATATGATTCCTTATGTAAAGGCGCAGTCCACGGGAAAACTGCCCATTCAAGGGACTTCCCTCACGCTGTCAGCCCTCTCCGTGAGCGGCACGATTGTGATGCCCATCATGAAAGACGAGATACAGAAAGAGCGGGTCAAACAGGATTCCGTAAACCGCACGAACCTGCTGGCCGCCGCAAGGAAGGGTGACGAGGACGCCATTGAGACGCTGACGTTAGAGGATATGGATATGTATACGATCATATCCAAACGGATTCAGAAAGAAGATATTTTCAGTCTGGTAGACACTTATTTTATGCCCTACGGCGTGGAGTGCGACCAGTATTCCGTGATGGGCGAGATCGTGGGTATGCGTCTGGTCACCAATCAGATTACCGGGGAACAGCTCTACATTTTAACAATTTACTGTAATGAATTGACATTTGACGTGAGTATTAATATAATAGATTTGTTCGGGGAGCCGCAGGTGGGACGTCGTTTCAAAGGCGTTATCTGGCTGCAGGGATACATCAATTTCCCGGAAGAACCCTGATTTTGATAATGTCGATACAATTTCATCGGTGAACGATTTGCCTGACGGCAGATTTTTCATACAAGTCCTCGTAGCTCAGTTGGATAGAGCGATCGCCTCCTAAGCGGACT
>JAMPHU010000027.1 GCA_023663225.1 Candidatus Gastranaerophilales bacterium | reverse complement strand
GCCGACGTGTTTCAACGGTTCCTCATGGGAACAATTACCCCGCTGGAGCTTAGTAACTAGCAATGTCAGATGGTTTTTAACGGTTGTTGTAATCCGAATTGTGCGGATGGTATACTCCATAAGCAGACGCTAGCGAGCCGTCGGTACTTAGCTGCTGTCTTTTAGCAGCTTATGTACCGCTACGAGCGAGGTGCAGCGCAAGCGTGTCTGCGTTGGAATATACCATCTGCACAATGACACTTGCCACGACCTTGGCTAAAAAGCAAGTATTTTATGGCTGAATCGCTTCTTCCTTTTCCGCCCCCCGTTTTCGGTAAGCCCAGAATTTATTCAACACAAAATTGATCGGCACTGTTACACAGAGATTGACGAACGTTGCAATGAAATGCGGGATCCCCAATAGCCTCTCCTCCACAAAAAGGAGAATCCCCATCAGCACAAGCTCCGTCAGCGCGTAAGAAGCATAGACTTTTGCGAGCGCCTTATACCAGGGCTGTGCACTTTCCTGATCGCCGCGAAACACGAACCGACTGTTTAAGAGATAGGAGATCAGCACCGTAAGTAAAAAGGAGATCAGATTGCAGACCTGCTCGTGAAAGCCAAAAACATAGTAACCTACATTCGTGATCAGATAGCCAAGCACCGTATTACAGGCTCCCACCATGCCAAATTTTATGAATTGAATCAACGCGTTCCAATTTTTGCCTCGCAAAATAATAATACTCCTCTCACGATTATTCCCTGCACAGTTTATCACATCCGTAAATATTTGTCCACTGAATACTGTAGTCCGAATTGTGCGTCTGATATTTCTACCACTTTCCTATCACTTACACAGCAAAAGGGGCTGCCGCACGATAGCCACTTCAGTTATCATGCAACAGCCCTTTTATCTACAGTTTAAACTTCACTCACAATCAAATTACGATTTCTGCTTTTTCTTCACACCAGCCAGAATCGCACACACAAACGCGCTTGCGAGAGCAAGTCCAGACACCCACAGGGACATCGATATACTTTCTTCGGTCTTTGGCGACAGATATACTTGCGCCGCCGGTGTAGCTTTCACATTTTCTGTCTCCTGGCTGTCATCGTCAGAAGAATCCTGTACCGGCTCATCCTTCTGTACTGCTACCATAAAGGAAGACAATTTGTCAATTTTGAATGTGACATTACCGTTCGCATCCACAGTCAAGCCGCTGTGCAAAATGATCTCATTGCCGTGGAGCTGATAGACAACAGCTTTCTTCCCCGCATAAGTCGCGCCCACGGACAGACTCAACTGCACAGAACCGAATTCTTCTGTAAGTTCTCCTTGCTCTTTACCGTCAACGCTCAACAACAGTTTAATTTCAAAGGTACCGGCACTTTCATAGTCTCCGTCTACCTTTCCTGCCAGTTCCGTCACATTCTTGTCACTTGCCGTTTCCTGATGCAAGATAACCTCCACATCATGCTGTGCCAAATTTTCCACTGTCTTGTTCAGATCCAGGCCGCCTATATCAACTTTTACATTGACATTTGTCTCATCCTTAATCTGAATATTCGACTTCCTTGTATCGGTCTCACTGCAGCGGTCACACTTGGCTGTCTCGCTTTTGTCGCTGTTGAGGACATAATTGGAAAAGCTGTGGCCGAGCGCCGCCCCTTCCTCTGTCTTGCTATCTGTGAATACCGTTCCATCCGATAGGGTAACCGTGCCCGTATAAGTGATCACACCGGCATCCACACAGGTAGAGGTATCTTTTACCGTGATAACCGCGTCATGTGTCTCCGTATGGTTCGGATCATTTTCGCAGTCTGCGGTAACCTCTGCATGGGAATAATCTTCCGCCCATGTCACAACCTCGCTCCACTTATGACCCAGAGCTGCTATCTCTTCACTTTCTGTGTAATCACAGTTCTGACAGTTTCTACTCCGGCTTCCGGCTTCTGTACAGGTAGGATTGACTACCGTCCACGCAGACATCTCATGGGGCAGCTTCGTTCCCTCTGCCGTCCTTGTGTCCGTGACATCACACCTGTCACACTTGGCTGTCTCCGTGCCGTCCGCCGTACAGCTTGCGCTTCCTTCATCAAAATTGTAATTTTGGAAACTATGACCCAACGCTGGAATCACAGGATCCGCGATCTCCAGGCTGCCCGTCTCATCACTGTAATAGTTACCACACTTGCTGCACACATAATATGCCTTAGTACCGCTTTCTGTACAGGTAGCATCCGCTCCCTCATGGTAAGTCATCACATGTGTATGATCCAGCTTGGGGATCTCTGTCTCTTCCCCCTTCTCGTGGCAAACCGTACACTCCTGATGCTTCAGTCCGGTCTGCTCCTCCGTAGCCGGTCTGTCCAGAACCTCTTCCCAAGAATGTCCCAGAGCCGCTATCTCATCACTCTCTGTATAATCACAGTTCTGACATTTTCTGGTTTTGGTTCCCGCCACGGTACAAGTCGGCTCCACCGTCGTCGTCCATGCGGCCATCACATGGGGCAGCTTCGTTCCCTCCGCCGTCCTTGTGTCCGTAACATCGCATCTGTCACACTTGGCTGTCTCTGTGCCATCCTCTGTACAGCTTGCGCTTCCTTCATCAAAATTGTAATTCTGAAAACGATGACCCAATGCCGCAATCACAAGATCCGTGATCTCCAGATTGCCTGCCTCGTCACTGTAAGACTTACCGCACTTGCTGCACGCATAATATGCCTTGACACCGGCTTGTGTACAGGTGGCAGCTACCTCAGCATGATAAGTCATCGCATGCGTATGGTCCAGTTTAGGAATTTCAATTTCCGCTCCCGTATAACCGCAGACCGTACATTCTTCATGTTTCCTACCTGTCTGCTCCTCTGTGGCAGCCTGATCGATCACTTCCCGCATACTGTGAGCAGCCTCATCCTTCCGGACAGTATCCTGCGTACACTGATGCCAGTGACCTGTTTCATCCTTGTGCCATATATCATCAAAAGTATGTTCATGGGCAGTCACCGTAACCGTGCATTGGGCCGTGTGGGTTTGATCTGCCGCTGTGACGGTGATCGTTGCCGTTCCTGCCTTTACAGCCGTCACAAGTCCTTCCCCACTGACCGTTGCCACTGTGTTATCGCTGCTGGAAAACGTCACGCTCTGATCAGCGCTGTCCGGTGTTACCGTCGTCTCCAGTTGCCCTGTTGTCCCCTCCAGCAACTCCAGGATTGTGGGGGAAACCTCAATACCGGAAACCGGATCGGAAGCAATATTCAGAGAAAAAGTCTGTTTGTTATCCGGATTATACCTTGGGCAAAAGCTCAAAGTAGCGGTTCCGGAAGACAGCATGGTAAAATATCCCATCATATAGCCGTGCCCATCGTAAGTGATTGTACAAAGCACTTTGTCCTCATCGGAGACGTCGATCGTCCACTCTTGATTGAGCTCCAACCCCTCGTCGGAAGGTTCTCTCGTGTTCGCCACCTCGAAATAAATCACATCTCCCACATTATATTCGCCTGAAAAACTGCCAGTACTGTAACTTCCAGTACCATCATCTTCATTCCAATAAACACCGTAAAAATTATAGACAGCAACCTGCTTCTCCGTTCCGCAGACACTGCATCGGAGCGTCGAGATACCGCCCTCCGTTTTGATCTCCGTTTTGATCACTTCATATTGATGTCCCGCCACCACATCCGTCTTTTGATTGGAAGAAAGATCGGATGTATTGATGTCATAAAATGTCAGGACGTCATTCCGCCATGTATACCATGTAATATTTCCGCCGGAAACTACAGGCGCACAGTCGGAAAGCTCTCCCTTCATGCTGTAAGTACTTGAAACAGCCTGACCCTCTCCGTTGACTTCCACATAGCACACATTCTGTCCCCTTGTCCAGAGAACCACAAAACGGTTGTCGGACAGCTTGACCATATGCGGGGTAGATGTGGTACCGTCGCCTTCGGCGAAATTCGTAAGCCAATTGGTAGTCACCTCGTCCGTCTGTTTATCAACGGCGGCGACAAACACATTGTGGGTCTCTCCGATCACACCCTCTTTGATGCCGGAATTGCCGGCGATAAGATACGAGGAAGCAGATAACTCAAAGGCGCCCACTGACGATCCCGTATCATTGTAATTTTTTACATCCGGAAACGTCATCACATTAGTAACACTACAACTGCCTGTAGTAAACTTACCTGAAGTGACATCCGTAGGATATTTAATCAACACAGCGGAACGCGGATGTGCATCACCATGATCCACCGCAATGATATGTCCATCTTCAACATGCAGGAACTGGTTAAAGGAATGACTTACATAACCATATCCCGTATTCATAACCTGCGTATAAGAATCTGTAATCTCCATCGTCCGCATATCAAGCTGTATCGTCACATTCGACTGGTGATTTAGACCATCTGAGGACTGATACATCTCATGCGACGTGCGAACCAACAGATAATCTCCATACGCCTCCATGCGCGCACTGCCCGCGTCAAAAGGCTTGGTCGTGTTACAATTCTTCAGTCCGTCAGAACCGACTCTGTTCCAGTTCGTATCATACTTTGTGATGCGATAAACTTCTACATCCGCACTTTCATCAGGATTGTTCTGCCCTGTCAGAACATAATAGGCATCCGACGTCGCATAGAAACCGCCAAAAATCGGCAGTTCTTCCGGAATCACCTTTGTCCGAGCAACCTGGGCATTGTGATCCGCGTCATAATATTCCACCAAAATCCCCTCTATATGATCCCCCGCCTGCACGCGCATAGTACCTCCGTCAGACATGGGCACCAAATAGGACTCTACCGGACTGCTCCAATATGGATAGCTATTGCCGTAATTCTGCGCGTTGATATTGGAGCCTTCATACATCTGCTGGCACTGTCCCCCGTCAGACAAAGTCTCCAATGTTTCAGCATACGCTACCCCCCCTGTTGTCGGCAACATCCCAACCGCGAGACACGCCGCAAGCAAGAGGCTAAAAACTTTCTTTCTCATTTTGTCCCTCCTCTGAAGTTTTTTAAACCTTACTAACTATACATCTGTATATAAAGTTCTGTCAATAGTTTTCACCGCTTTATCGTCACACCTGAATTCCATTTTCAAAACCTAAATTGTTATAGCATTATTATGGCGCAAGTCATATATCATAAACTTGCGCCCTGATCCGCTTACTATTTCATTCTATTCTTTGATCTTGTCCAGTTCTGAAAGATTGACGCCCAAACTTGACAATGTAACTTTTAATTCCAGATATCGGTCGTGCATTGAATTATAAGTATCCGGATTGGTACTTTTTATAGCTAACATCCAATTCTGAAGCCTTGAGAATTCACTTACATAATCTTTAATAATATCTGCACCGCTTGGCATCCCGTCACCTCCCAGTTTTCAATTACGACTACCTGTTGTATTTAGTATACCATAACTAGGACACAAAGTCTAATGTAATTTGACAAAAAAGAGGCCTCAAAGGCTTCCACCACCTTCGACACCTCTTTTCCTACACTTTCTGATTACTTATAGTTCACAATCTTCCCAAAGTCCGCTTTCAGGGAAGCGCCCCCTACCAGGCCGCCGTCGATATCCGGCTGTGCAAACAATTCAGCCGCATTGCCCGCGTTCACGGATCCGCCGTACTGGATACGCACCGCAGCGGCGGTCGCATCATCGTACATCTCAGCGATACAGTCGCGGATGCCCTTGCACACCTCCTGCGCCTGCTCTGTAGTCGCGGTCTTGCCCGTGCCGATGGCCCAGATAGGCTCGTAAGCGATCACCATCTCTTTCACCTGATCTGCGGTCACATCCACCAAATCGGATTTGATCTGAAGGCGAATCCAGTCCATGGTAACGCCCATCTCCCGCTGCTCCAAAGATTCACCGCAGCAGAGAATGGGAGTCAATCCCGCCTCAATCGCCTTTTTCACCTTTTTGTTGAGCAGGGCATCGTCCTCCTTGAAATAGTCCCTTCTCTCGGAGTGGCCGATGATCACATATTTGACGCCTGCATCCTTCAACATTGCCGCGGAGATCTCGCCGGTGTAAGCGCCCTTCTCCTCAAAATACATGTTCTCAGCGCCAACCGCCACATTGGTGCCTTTTACCGCTTCCACCACAGGCACAATGTCAATGGCAGGCACGCAGTATACCACGTCCGCCTCGTCGCTCTTTACCAGATCCTTCAACTCGGCACACAGCTTTACGGCTTCACTGGGCGTCATATTCATTTTCCAGTTGCCCGCTATAATTTTTCTTCTCGCCATAATACTTTCCTCGATTCTATCTTATTTATCATCAGCCGCCGCCACACCGGGAAGCTCTTTGCCCTCCAAAAATTCCAGAGAAGCGCCGCCACCGGTAGAAATGTGGCTCATCTTGTCGCCAAATCCCAACTGATTTACCGCTGCTGCGGAGTCGCCGCCGCCGATAATGGTGGTGGCATCCGTCTCAGCCAGCGCCTTTGCCACCGCGATGGTGCCCTCTGCCAGAGTGGGATTCTCAAACACGCCCATAGGCCCGTTCCACACTACGGTCTTGGCGGACTTAACCGCATCCGCAAAGAGAGTCTGGGTCTTGGGGCCGATATCCAAACCTTCCATATCGGAAGGGATCTTGTCGGAATCCACATAGGAAACCTCCACCGGTCCGTCGATCGGATTGGGGAACGCCTTTGCGATCGTAGTGTCGATGGGAAGCAGAAGCTTCTTGCCCAGCTTCTCGGCCTTCGCCATCATCTCCTTACAATAATCGATCTTCTCGTCATCTACCAGGGAATTACCTACTTCCATGCCCTGCGCCTTCAAGAAGGTATACGCCATGCCGCCGCCGATAATCAGGGTATCACACTTCTCCAACAGATTGGAGATTACGTTTAACTTGTCGGCAACCTTCGCGCCGCCCAAAATAGCCACGAAAGGACGAACCGGATTTTCCACCGCGTTGCCGAGGAAATTAATCTCCTTCTGCATCAGATAACCAACCACATTCTCGCCGCCCTTTGCGGTGATGCATTTCGTAACACCTGCTACGGATGCGTGCGCCCTGTGGGAAGAACCGAAAGCGTCACAGACGTACAGATCTGCCAGATCAGCCAACTCCTTGCTGAACTGCTCGCCGTTCTTGGTCTCCTCCGCGCCGCGGAAACGAGTATTCTGAAGCAGGACCACATCGCCCTCCTTCATAGCCTCCACCGCCTTGGTCGCCGCCTCGCCGGTCACATTGTAATCAGCCACAAACACAACTTCCTTGCCCAGCTTCTCGGAAAGTCTCTTGGCCACGGGAGCGAGAGATTCTCCCTCGTTGGGGCCGTTCTTTACCTTGCCCAGATGAGAGCAGAGGATCACCTTGCCGCCGTCATTCACTAACTTCTGGATGGTGGGAAGCGCCGCCACGATACGAGTCTCGTCTGTGATCTCGCCGTTTTTTAAGGGCACATTAAAGTCGCACCTCACCAGCACTCTCTTTCCCTTTGCATTGATATCGTCAACTGATTTCTTGTTTAATCCCATTTTGTCCTCCTTCTTACTTCTTAAAGTCAACAACTCCGCCGCAAACACGGCACTTGGCTCATTGCTCGCGAGAGTCAAAATATAAGGGGACTGCCGCATATAGCCGCTGCCCTCCCTTACACCATATTTTGTGACTGGCCACTGCTTCGGAACAAAATATGGTGTATGGAATGGCTGAAATTGCTATCGTGCGACAGCCCCTTGGCAGTCCTAATTTTTATGATCTCTGTAGGAGCGCATCTTATGCAAGCTCGCTGAAATACTTGATCGTGCGGACCATCTGAGAGGTGTAGCTGTTCTCATTGTCATACCATGAAACCACCTGTACCTCGTACTGATCGTCAGAAACCTTGTTCACCATCGTCTGGGTCGCATCGAACAGGGAGCCGTATCTCATTCCGATCACATCGGAGGATACAATCTCGTCCTCGTTGTAGCCGAAGGACTCGTTCGCAGCAGCCTTCATTGCAGCGTTGATGCCTTCCTTGGTCACGTCAGCCTTCTTCACAACAGCAGTCAGGATCGTGGTAGATCCGGTAGGGGTAGGCACACGCTGTGCGGAACCGATCAGCTTGCCGTTCAACTCGGGGATCACAAGGCCGATAGCCTTTGCTGCGCCAGTGCTGTTGGGAACAATGTTCACTGCCGCTGCGCGAGATCTTCTCAGATCGCCCTTTCTCTGAGGGCCGTCCAGAGTCATCTGGTCGCCGGTGTATGCATGAATGGTCACCATGATGCCGGACTGGATGGGCGCATACTTATTCAATGCGTCAGCCATAGGAGCCAGGCAGTTGGTGGTGCAGGATGCAGCGGAGATGATGGTATCGGAAGCCTTCAAAGTCTCATGGTTGGTGTTGTAAACAATGGTGGGAAGGTCATTGCCCGCGGGTGCGGAGATAACAACCTTGCGCGCGCCTGCATTGATGTGCGCCTGCGCCTTCTCCTTGCTGGTGTAGAAGCCGGAGCACTCCAAAACCACATCCACCTTCAACTCGCCCCAAGGGCAGTTGTTGGCATCCGGAAATGCATAAATCTTGATCTCCTTGCCGCATACGGTGATGGAATCATCGCTGCTTGTCACCTCGTCTGCGTGCTCATACTTGCCCTGAGAAGAATCATACTTCAACAGATGTGCAAGCATCTTGGGGCTGGTCAGATCGTTGATCGCCACAACCTCATATCCTTCCGCTCCGAACATCTGTCGAAACGCCAGACGGCCAATACGGCCAAAACCGTTAATCGCTACTCTTACTGCCATTTTAGTTCCCTCCTAAAAATTATTTTATCTTATTTTGACCATTACAGAGTAATGTTAGTCGGATATCCAACAAAACAGGCATGTCCGATTGTCAAAATTTTATCAACAAAGCTATTTTACCTAATTTACCCCAATAATTCAAGATGTAATTGAAAAATTTTCCAATCAATTTATCTGGCTTCTCTAAAATAGTAGATCCAGTATTCTCCCTCCACCACGGATGCAGGCTGAAACTCCTCCCAAAGCCAGGACATCAGCCACTCGTTGGAGTACAGCTCATACACCATGTTCCCTCTATATCCCGATGCCACGACGACATCCGGATATTTGTCGGGGTTGAGCCTCCAATAATCCAGAATCGCCTCGCTGTAGGTGGGCGTTGACATGGTGGAAGGCGCCGCCACTTCCACATCCGCATACAGATACCCCAACGTGTCCACCACGCCTCCCACAATCCACACCTTGTCCCCGGGCTGGATCAACTCCTGCCACTCCGGATAGCTGTCCCGCTGTAAGCAGACGCCCTCCTCGTCGGAAATGATCCCGAGGGCGGGGCCGCTGCGCACAATAGACAAATCCGAAAAGCCGGAGACGATCTGCCCTCTTCCCACCAAAGGCGTCCGCAGATAAACGCACCGAAACGCCAAAAGCGCCAGAAAACATACAAATCCTGCATAAAAAGCCTTCCTGATCGATTTATGTGCGATCCGCTCCACTTGCCTTTCGATCGGCAGCAGCGCGGCCACAACCGCCAACAATCCGTAAGCCCCTGACACGATAAGCGGATGGTCGGTCAAGATCAGCGTGGCGAAAAAACTGAAAACCCCGATCAGACTACAGCACACATAGAGCCGTCTCTCCCGCTCCTGCAAAATCTTCCTGCAAAAAAAGCCTGCCGCCACTTCCGCCAAAAAGATCACCGTATACGCGCAGCGGTTCTCCAGACTTAAGATATTCAACAAAAACCCTGTCAGAAGCAATCCAATACAGCTTAAAAGCCACAGATACCGCCCCGTCTGCTTGCGATCCGCACAGTTTTTTCTAAAAAAGCCCGCATGTATCGGCACACTGATCACCAGGCCTGCCCCCCCTACTATCAAAAGAACTGCCGCCACTTCCAACAGATCTTTTCCGTAAGCCGCCAATTTCGAGACGCCGTCCACCGTGTGGGAAGGCTCCAACGCCAACATGCTTACGATACACATCTTCAGTCTGTCCCACCCCACAGAGAGCAGAAAATAACCGCCGAATACAGCCCCTAGGGCCGCACAGATGCCCGTCAAGATCAACGAATCTAAAACGCCTTGCTCCGCATACCACAAAAGTATCAGGATTCCTCCTAACAAAAGAATGGCGCAGGAGGGGTACGCCAGCACATCCAAACACAGGCTAAGAGCCCCCAATATCAAAAACAACCGCTTTTTCTCTTTCAAATACATCCACAAAAAGCAAAAAAACAGCGTGGCAAACCACAACTGCAAATTGCCAAATTCCGGCATCACATAGTCCTTGGGCAGAATCATAAAATAACACATCGCCGCCATAAAAGCAGACTTTTGATCCCATTCTCCCCGCAGCACGCGATACAATAACCAGGTCACCCCACATCTGATCAACGCCCCACAGATTTGCAGATAGAGCACAATCCCCGTGGTGGTGTGAAAAAGAGTCCGGTAAATCCACATCAGCGCAGCCGGCAAAAAAATGGAAGTCTGGTGAGGTTCCCACATCTCCAATATCATCTTATCCCCCTGCAGCAGACGATAAGCCATGGCAATCTGATATTCCACATCATAGCTCACACTCGTGAAAGTCCAGATCAGGGAGCAGAGCAACGCCATCCCCAAAAATATGATATAAACAGATCGGTCTTTGTTCCAAGCCATAGATGCCCTTCCTCCATTTTCCTCATTATAGGGTATCCACCCGCAAAATACAATACTGCAATTTCCCGCAAAACGGGGGGGCATAACAGTTCAGCCTTTTCAGGTTGCCCAAATATTACGGAAAGTTACGCTCTAGCGGGGTAATCATTCCCATTCGGACACGTTTTCACTCGATGAAACACGTAGCAGCGCTATGTGCTCTTGCCGAATGTTGTAATCCGAATTGTGTGGACGGTATACTCCATAAGTAGACGCTAGCGAGCCGTCGGTACTAATAGTAAACGTTGTTGACTATAGCTGCTGTCTTTTAGCAGCTTATGTACCGCTACGAGCGAGGTGCAGCGAAAGCGTGTCTGCGTTGGAATATACCATCCGCACAATGACACTTGCTACGACCTTGGCTAAAAAGCAACTATTTTATGGCTGAACTGTTACCCCGCGGACGCCGCCAAGTGATTTTCATATTGACAAGAGCGGAAAGGAAAAATATAATAGACAACTGAAAGAGAAACGATTATAAAAACGCGCAAGAAAGGGAGCAACCAACCGATGGACCTTAACGAGGTGACAGACGCACTGTTATACAGACATCCCTGGGAATTGAGCCGCACAAAATGCGTCCTGGATTCCATATCCGGCTATCTGGACCGGCTCCACAGACATTTTCCCGCCTGCTCCTATGTCAATATAGGCGCGGGGGATCTCTATTTTGACAAGGCTCTGTTAAAAAAGTATGACAAAGATCAAGTGCACGCCGTTGACATCGGTTACACAGACTTAAGTTCCAAACATGCCCAGATCCACAAGTATCTCTATGTGGACGATCTTCCCGAAAAGAGCCTGCATTATGCGATTATGATGGATTCGTTAGAATACATGGAGGATGATACCGCCTATGTCAGAAAGGTGAGCCGAAAGCTGATCAAAGGAGGCTATTTCTTTTTCACACTCCCAGCGTTCCCTAGCCTGTTCTCTCAACACGATGTCACAGTCAGAAATCTTCGCCGATATGACAGAGAGAGTATTGACCACCTGTTTAAACAGATTCCAGAACTAAAAAGAATCGAATACCACTATTTTTATACCTCCCTTTTCCTGGTTCGTTTTGTACAAAAGCTTTTCCATGTCCCCATCGACCCCAAACACAAGATCACGGCACAGTGGAAGTTTTCACAACACGCGTTATTGACACGTTTTTTGACCGCCTGCCTGACTCTCGATTTTCAGGTCAACCGCTTTTTTAGCAGAATCGGCATCCGCCTTCCGGGTTTGTCTATGCTGGTCGTCTGCAGAAAAGTGCAATGACACAAGAAAGGATATCATTATGCCCATCACAGCCGACTGTCATCTTCATTCCTCCTACTCCGGCGACTCCGACTCTCCCATGGAGGAAATGATCTTAGAAGGAATCTCGCGAGGTCTTACAACGATGTGTTTTACGGAACACAACGACTTTGACTACCCCGACTCTCCCGACGGCCCCGGCTCACAGTTTTTGTTGGACACGGACGCCTATCTGCGCGGACTGACTCGCCTGAAAGAAAAATACCGCGGCCGCATCCGTCTCCTCTTTGGGGTGGAGCTGGGCCTGCAGCCGCATCTGGCGCAAAGAAATGCCGCCTATGCCCATGCCTTTGACTTTGATTTTATCATCGGCTCCTCCCATCTGTGTCATGGTCAGGACGTCTACTATCCTTCCTTTTACGAGGGACGGAGCGACGAAGCGGCTTACCGCGAATATTTTGAATCGATTCTGGAAAATCTGCGTTGTTTCTCTGACTTCGACGTCTACGGCCACCTGGACTATGTGGTGAGATACGGCGCTTCCATGGATAGTAACTACTGTTATGAAAAGTATCGCGATCTCTTTGATCCCATTCTGGAGTTTTTGCTGGAAAAGGGAAAGGGACTGGAGTTAAATACCGGAGGCATCAAAAAAGGGATGCGCGATGTGCATCCCTGTACAGGCGTATTAAAACGCTATCGCAAGCTGGGCGGCCAAATCGTCACTGTCGGTTCCGATGCCCACAGTCCTGCCTATATTGCGGACGGCTTCAACCGAGCCAGAGAAATCCTGCTCTCTTGCGGTTTCCCCTATTACGCCGTCTATGAGGAGCACAGACCTCTACCGCTCAAACTCTAAGGCCTCAAGCCTCCCCGCAGAGCACTATAATCTCCTTCGGCGTCGTCTGGGCCGGAATACTCCTGGTGGAACTCTCATAGATCACCACGAGCTCCTGTCCGGCAGGACTGGCCTGAAAATACTGATTGTTGACGGTTCTCAGATTCACGGAGCCGTCAATATGCAACTGTAGGGTCTGCGCCTCGTTCACCAGGGCGTCATTATAGTGATCCACATTGATCATCCTGCTGCCATTTACCTGCGCCGCCACCGCCGCGCGATACTGAGGCGGATAGATTAAAGGCATGGGGGCGTCCGTCCGATACCAGAACGCTGCCTTCATTCCCACAGACAACGTGACAAAATCCACCACATACACATCCGGCCCCATAATAAAGTTCACAGTGCCGCCGTTCTCATCCTCCAACGTCACAAAGATCGTACAACCGTTCACCTGTCTCCTCATTTTGGTGGGCGCCATCTCCACGATCGTGCCCGTCACAGACGCAAATCGTCCCACAGGAGGCATCCGGTCCCCGTCTCCGCGAAATACATGATCCATAACATTCTCCCGATAATCATACTCTCCCATCAATATATGCACGAATCACAAAATCGTGCCGCCGCCCAGCACATATTCCCCGTCATAAAACACCGCAGCCTGTCCCTTAGCGGCCGCCCGCACCTTATTCTCAAACAGGCAGCGCACCTTGCCGTCAGGCAGTCTGACGATCGTTCCATACTCGCCCCTGTGATTGTAACGGATCTTAATCAATGCCCGCACAGGACTTGTCAATTCCGGCACGGACATATAGTTGACGTCACCGCAGAGAATCGTGTCCGTGTACAGATCCGCGTCCTCCCCCACGACCACCTGATTCTTCTCCGGCTCGATCTCAGTCACGAATACCCGACGTCCCATGGCCAGTTCCAACCCTCTCCGCTGGCCGACAGTGTAATGGGTGATGCCCTTATGTCTGCCGAGCACATGGCCTTGTCTGTCCACAAACGCTCCCGCTTTCGGCGTCCGCTCCCCCGCCATCCGCTCGATCAGGCCGGCATAGTCGTTGTCGGGCACAAAACAGATTTCCTGACTGTCCGGCTTGTCAGCCACGGGAAGGTTTGCCCTTGCGGCGATCTCCCTGATCTCCTCCTTACGGTACGCCCCCACCGGCATCAAAGTATGCGCCAACTGTTCCTGCGTCAGATTATATAAAGCGTAACTCTGATCCTTTGCGGTCACGGTAGAATTGCGGATGGCAAAACGGCCGCTTTGCAGTTTGTCTATCCTGGCATAGTGTCCCGTCGCGATATAGTCCACGCCGATCTCCATACTTCTTTTTAACAGCGCCTCCCACTTTACATATCGATTGCAGGCGATACAGGGATTGGGGGTTCTCCCCGCCAGGTACGCTTCCACAAAATAATCTATGACTTTGTCCCGAAACACCTCTTTAAAGTTCATAACATAATGGGGAATCTCCAAAATCTGCGCCACTCGTCTGGCGTCCTCCACGGCGCTTAATCCACAACAGCCGTTTTCTTTCTGTTCCTGCCTCTCTTCCTCCCAAAGCTTCATTGTGACGCCAATCACTTCGTATCCCTGTTCTTTCAGCAAGTACGCCGCCACGGAGGAGTCCACGCCCCCCGACATGCCCACTACGACCTTTTCTTTCATCCGGTTCTCCTTCTTGTCACGACAACAGGACTTCTCCGCTCTTTAGTATTCCTCGCTTTCACCCTCGTCTTCGCTGATATCGTTCTTGGGTTTTTGCAGTCCCTCGATCTGAATATTGTTTTTCTCCGCGTAATCCCAGAGCGCCGCGTGGATCGCCTCCTCCGCCAACAGAGAACAATGCACCTTCACGGGCGGCAATCCGTCCAAAGCTTCCATGACGGCCTTGTTGGTAACCTGCAAAGCCTCCTGGATCGTCTTGCCCTTCACCAGCTCCGTGGCCATGGAACTGGTAGCGACTGCGGCGCCGCAGCCAAAAGTCTTGAACTTTGCCTCCCTGATGATCCCCTCCTCGTCAATGTCGAGAAAAATCCTCATAATATCGCCGCACTTGGCGTTTCCGACTGTTCCCACGCCGCTGGCGTTCTCTATCTCTCCCACGTTTCTGGGATTCTGGAAATGATCCATCACCTTTTCACTATACATATCGATTCCTTTCTCTGTCACACAGTAACAGTTTGGCCTCTCTTATTCAAAAATAGGTCTGCTTCGCATCACTGATTGTTATATAACATTAAATAACACGCAATACTTAATCGCATATGGCAATAAATCGCATATGATATTTAATTGCATATGATATTAAATCACATGTGCTACTTTTATAGAGAGCTCTTTCCTGCCTGGAAATCCGCATACAGCGGCGACATATCCCGCAGTCTTTTTACGATCGCTTTCAGCTCCTCCACCACGGTGTCCAGATCTTCCCTGGTGGTCTCCTCGGACAGCGTAAGTCTCAGGGAACCATGCGCCTCCTCATGTTTCAGGCCGATCGCCAATAACACGTGTGATGGATCCAGGGAACCGGAAGTACACGCGGATCCGCTGGATGCACAGATCCCTTTCATATCCAACATGATCAACATGGACTCTCCTTCAATATACAAAAAGGAAAAATTCGCATTGTTGGGAAGGCGCTTTGTGCGATGACCGTTCAGCCAACAGTAAGGGATCTCCTTCTCCACACGCTCGATCAGATAATCCCTTAACATCGCTTCCTTCCCTGTCCGCTCCGCCATGGTGGACACGGCTCTCTCGGCGGCCACTCCCAGGCCGACAATCCCCGGCACGTTTTCTGTCCCCGCGCGGCGGCTTCTCTCCTGCGCGCCGCCGTGCACAAAGGAACGGATCTTGACGCCGGTTCGAATGTAGAGAAATCCGATTCCTTTGGGGCCGTTCAACTTATGTCCGCTGGCGCTGAGCATGTCGATATGAAGCTCATCCACGTTGATCGGCACCTGTCCAAATGCCTGCACGGCGTCCGTGTGGAACAAAACGCCCCGCTCTTTTGCGATGGCGCCGATCTCCTTGATCGGCTCGATCGTACCGATCTCATTGTTGGCAAACATGATACTGATCAAAATGGTATCCGGCCGGATCGCGCGCTTTAACTCCTCCGGATCCACCAAACCGTCCCGATCCACGCCCAGATAAGTGACTTCATATCCCTCCTGCTCCAAATACTGACAGGTGTGAAGTACGGCATGATGCTCGATCCGAGTCGTGATAATATGCTTCCCCTTACTTTTGTACGCCTCGGCCGCCGCCTTAAGCGCCCAGTTGTCGGACTCGGAACCACCGGCCGTAAAATAAATCTCCTGAGGCTTGGCGCCCAGACATCCGGCAATCTTCTCTCTGGCCTCTGTGATGGCCTTCTTGCTCTCAGAACCCAGTCCATAGATCGCGCTCGCGTTGCCGTAACACTCGGAAAAATAAGGAAGCATCGCTTCCACGACCTCTGGTGCAGTCTTGGTGGTGGCTGCATTATCCAAATATATCATCCTACAACCTCCTTTATATATCGGTACTTTTTATTTAAGTACCTTATTTATACCGCCTTACTAGGAAATACAGAAATAATATAGCACCGAAATGATGTTCTGTCAACTATCTCCAGAGAATATATATGAGAGAAAGCTTTTGATAGGGACCCTCTTTTATGAAACAACTCAAGCGCCATCCTCTGCTCATCGGAACCGCCGTCCTGACCCTGACCGGCTTTATCACCCGCATCATCGGTTTCTTTTACAGAATCTATCTCTCCAGACTCTTTGGAGAGGAGGGAATGGGGATTTATCAGTTGGTCAATCCCGTGCTGTCGCTCGCCTTTTCCCTCACGGCGGCAGGCTACCAGACCGCCATCTCCAAGTTTGTGGCGGAGCGCGCCGTCAAAGATAAGAATTCCTCCTTCAAACCTGTGTTCGTGGGCCTGAGCATCTCGCTGCCGCTATCTGTCCTTTGCAGCATCGTCATATACTCTCTGTCGGATCTCATCGCCATACATATGCTGTTGGAAGCGCGCACCGCCTCCATGCTGCGCATCCTTGCTTTTTCCATCCCCATGAGCGCCATCCACGCCTGTATCAACGGATATTTTTATGGGAGGAAAAAAACCTCTGTGCCCGCCGTCACGCAGCTATTGGAGCAGATCACCCGCGTGGCATGCGTCTATCTGCTCTCCGTCCGCGCCGCGACAGAGGGAGGCGCCCCTTCCATCAATGTGGCCGTGTTCGGCCTGGTAGTGGGAGAGTTCGTGTCCATGCTGATCTCCGTGCTGTCCGTCTATGGCAGCCTGACGTCGGGGCGCAGAACCCTTCTCGCCTCCAAAAAAATGGGCGGATCCGCGCACAGACAGGCTTTGCTCCCCGTCTACAAAAGCATCCTGGGAATGGCTCTCCCACTGACGGCAAACCGCATCGTGTTAAACATTTTACAGAGTATAGAGTCCGTCTCCATTCCCGCCTGCCTGAAATCCTACGGTTACGATACTGCCACATCACTCAGCGTATACGGTGTGCTGACCGGTATGGCCATGCCCTTTATCTTTTTTCCCAATGCCATCACCGGCTCGGTGTCGGTATTGCTGCTGCCCATGATCTCGGAGAGCTATGCCGTGGGCAATATGAAAGCAGTAAAAGAGGCCGCTATGCGCACCATCAAATACTGCTTTGCCTTGGGTTTCGTATGTATGGCTGTCTTTCTGCTGCTGGGCGGCTGGGCCGGACGAAGCCTCTTTGACAGCCCCTTGGCCGGACATTTCATCCGAACACTGAGCTTCTTATGTCCCTTTTTGTACCTGGACACCACGCTCTCCAGCATCCTGCAAGGTCTGGGAATGGCAGGACGCATTTTTGTCTTGAATGTGTTCAGCCTGTTAGTACGGCTTGCTTTCGTCTTCCTGGCCGTTCCGCGCTTTGGCATCAAGGGATATCTCTGGGGAATCCTTTGCAGTCAGATCGTCTTGAGCGTGCTCTATCTGCTCTGCCTGTACCGATTCACCGGCAGGAGACGCTAATCACTGCTCTCCCCCGTCCATAGCGTCATGCTGCAAAACATTCTTCAGAGCATCCATAAAGGTATTGATATCCTTAAACTCTCTGTACACGGACGCAAAACGCACATACGCCACCGCGTCCAGATCCTTGAGTTTGTTCATAACAAGCTCACCTATGATCTGGCTCTGAATCTCCCGCTCCTCCATATTGGTGACCTCATACTCCACCTCATCCACCAGTTTGGTGATGTGTGCAGCGCTGACCGGCCGCTTGTGACAAGCTCTGAGCACGCCCGCCTCGATCTTGGAGCGGTCGTAGGCCTCCCTATTGTTATCTTTCTTTATAATGATCAGGGGAATGGTCTCCACCTTCTCGTAGGTAGTGAAGCGTTTGCCGCATTTGTCACACACCCGCCTGCGGCGGATGGAATTATTCTCGTCTGCGGGCCTGGAGTCTATGACTCGGGTATTCTCGTGACTACAAAAAGGGCATTTCATAAAGTACCTCCCTCAACCTGTATATTTCGTATATTTATTATTGATATTATAACTTTCTCAACAGTGAATGTCAACCAAAATGATGTCCGGCCCGATCTGGCGTATATCTTTATAAGGGATCACAATATCGGGGTCGCATCTGAGAAAATTCATAATCTTATTTCCCCCCGGCACGATGATCTTGCAAATGCACCCGCTGCACTCGTCAAACTCAATATCTCCGATATGTCCCAGCTTTTTGCAATCTCTGATGTTGATCACGTCCTTGCATTTTAGTTCCGATAACAGCATTTTTCTCCCTTTTTCGCAATTTGTGCGATCATTTTCTTCATCACTATTATATGCTTTCACCGTATATCCTGACACTCCAAAGAGCATACTACCATTACCAAAAACGATGATATCCGTTCACGCGGTATCCCCGACAAAAATAGATGGAGGAAGAAACATGGCATTGGGAAAAGTAGAGATCTGCGGTGTGAACACCGCCAAGCTCCCCCTGCTGAAGGCGGAGGAAAAAGAGGCGCTTTTCAAGCGCATCGAAAACGGCGATCAGAACGCCAGAGAAACTTATATCGAGGGGAATCTGCGTCTGGTGCTCAGCGTCATCAAACGCTTCTCTTCCAGCAGCGAAAATGTGGACGATCTGTTTCAGATCGGCTGCATCGGCCTGATCAAGGCGATCGACAATTTTGACCCCTCTATGAGCGTCAAATTTTCCACTTATGCAGTTCCCATGATCATCGGTGAAATCAGGCGTTTTCTCAGGGACAACAGCCAGCTTCGGGTATCCCGCTCCTTGAAGGATACCGCCTACAAGGCAATCTATGCCCGCGACAATCTGACCCGCAAAAACTTAAAAGAACCCACCATCGAAGAGATCGCATCAGAGATCGGCATTTCCAAAGAAGACATCGTGTACGCCATGGACGCCATCCAAAACCCCATGAGTCTCTACGAACCCATCTTCACCGACGGCGGCGACACCCTCTATGTCATGGATCAGATCAGCGACAAAAAGAACAAAGAAGACAACTGGGTCGAACACCTCTCCCTCAGCGAGGCCATGAAAAGACTAAACGACAGGGAGCGGGAGATCATCTCCTTGCGCTTCTTCGAGGGAAAGACCCAGATGGAGGTGGCCGATCTGATCGGCATCTCCCAGGCCCAGGTTTCACGGCTGGAGAAAAAGGCGCTGCACACCATGCGCAACTATCTGTCGGCATAAAAAGGAGCTGTCGTATAAAAGCTTACGCCTTTCCATACACCCTATTTTGTAACCAGCCGCCGCTTCGGAACAAAATAGGGTATATGGGAAGGTCAATCCATTTCCTCATTTTCTTCCCCTGTCAAAAACTCCAAAAACTCACTCAAAAACACATAGATACAGCCGCCTATGACAGCTCCCGCGATGTCCACCAGCACATCCACGGCTCTGCCCGCCCGCTTGAAGACATACTGTTGTAAAAGCTCATCCAGCACGGCGATCACACCGCAGAAGAACAGCGCGTAAAAATAGTTGACTATCCGCGCGCGTTTATGCCTGATCATCTGGAAACCGAAGCCAAGCGCCACACAGATTGCGGCATATTCCAACGCATGAGCCAGCTTGTTCAACAAAGGGTGGAAAAATTTGAGTACCGCCGCAAGCTCGATGCGACCCAGATCGATCCCCAGCCATGCCTGTACTGCTTGTACCAGATAACGGGTCACACTCATATCGGATCCGTCAGAAGTGTGCGTGCCCTCGCTGGCAAATCCAAACACAAACAAAGCCACCGCCGCCGTCAGGATCATCCCCAAAAGCACAACGCCCCATCGAATCCGCTGCCTTCCGGTGCGTTCCTCATTCAGCACACACCGGAACAAAAGATATCCGATCATAGTACCCAGCGTGTTGGTGAGCACATCGTCGATCTGAAAGACGCCTCTCTGCGTCACAAGCTGCATCAGCTCGATCAGCATACTTCCCGCCGCTCCATACAGTGTACAGACCGGCAATTTTCTGGCGCTTTTCAGCGCCCAGGCGCACACAAAGCCAAAGGGAACGAACAACAGCACATTCTCCACCACATAGGCATTATTGCGCGTATTGATCCCCCAGGTAGAAAAAAGCTCCAGATCGATCCCATTTCTGCTCCCACTCTCTCTGGACAAAAAGGTGATGAAAAGCATAATCACCACATACATAAAAAAACCGGTGGTCGCCGCCACGGAAAAAGGCGCACGCTCTTTTTTGACCCTCCTGTCATTGACCACACTTAAGACAATGGCGACCAGTATCCCCGCTACCAGTCCGTAGGGCAGGTAGCGGAATACATTCGCCAGATCTTGCAAAATATATTTTAACATAACGCGGCTCCGTATCTATCGCAACCGATATACGTCCCAATGAGAAGCGGCATGCTCCCATTTTTCCCTCTCTTCAGAAAATCTGGTATTCATCCACGCGACAGCGGCTTCCACACCGCTCTCCTCAAAGTCAAACAGCTCGCTCTCCTTCTGCTCGTCGGGGGTTGTAAAAAAATTAAAAGGCTCCGGCCACACCGTACATTTCAGCCGTCTCTCCCCGTCCTCCTCCGCCTTCTCCAGGCGATAGCGCATACCCTTATGGCATCCGGTAAACTCTGTCTTCTTCAAATATTCCATGGACAATATATCGTCTCGTTGTATCATTATCATTTCCTTCTACATAAACAGCTATGTATTTAAGTATAATACAGACTGCGCCGCTTTGCAAACTAAATCTGCATACTCATCTCCTTTCTCAACTGGCGCATGATCTTTTTTTCCAGGCGGGAGATGTATGACTGCGATATCCCCAGATAACTTGCCACCTCCTTCTGCGTCATCTCCTGTCCGTCTCTGCTTCCCAATCCAAATCGCAGACGGATGATCGTCTTCTCCCGCTCCGAAAGCTTACTGATCGCCCCCATGAGAAGCTTTCTCTCCACCTCGTTTTCAATATTTCGATAGATCACGTCCTCGTCCGTCCCCAGAATATCCGACAAAAGCAGCTCATTTCCGTCCCAGTCCACATTGAGCGGCTCGTCTATGGAGACCTCCAGCCTAGTCTTGTTGTTCCTTCTCAAGTACATCAAGATCTCGTTTTCGATACATCTGGAGGCGTAAGTCGCCAGTTTGATGTTCTTGTCAGGCTTAAAGGTATTGATAGATTTGATCAATCCGATCGTGCCGATGGAGATCAGATCTTCCACTCCCACCCCCGTGTTGTCAAATTTTTTGGCGATATACACCACCAGACGCAGATTGTGCTCGATCAAAGTAGCCTTCGCCTGACCGTCCTGCTCCGTTCCCAGAGCGCCGATCACCCTGGCCTCCTGCTCCAACTCCAGAGGCGGCGGCAGCACCTCCGTTCCTCCGATATAGTGAATCTCACCTGGTTTCCTCTTTGCAAAATTCTCTCTTCTTATTAACTTAAACTGCACCTTAGACGGCATTGTCACCTTTAAAATCATTCTTACCTTCCTTTCAAACCCGATACAGCAACTCGGGATTCACAATCAATTTCACCTTCTGCCATTTCTCTTGATTCTCTTCAGACACTGGTTCCTCTCCCACCGCAATATACACATCCCGACAGATCTTGACCACACCGTCAAGCTCCAGACGCAGTTCAGGCAAAAGATACCCTTTTAGCAGCCCTTTATTCCTGCCGATGCTGTGGTAGGGAATCACCCGAAAGTAGGCGGGTTCCTGCTCCCAAAGTCTGTCAAAGACCTCCTTATCCAGCACGGATACCGGCTTGCCGCTGATTGGCTCCGTCAGAGAGTTGCCGGTATCCAAAAGTGCCGAAACACTCTCCCTGCGCTCTCCACACACAAGAACCGCCGTACAAAACCCCGCACCATCCGTCTCCCTGCGATAGAAAAAGAAAAGGAACACCATTGCTCCCACGCCTATGATCCCAAAAATACCTGTCACATAATCTCGAAATGCAGGAAAAATCCGCGACAGGCATCGTATGAGAAACAAAAGCGCTCCACCCATCAAAAAAGAGTAGCGAAGCAGCTTTTCAAACAGTCCGAAAAACGCCCTTACACTCCTCACGCGAAAAGAGAGAAAGAGCATACTGCACACGCCGCATATGGCTCCCAATATTACCTTTGGTCCCACAGGACCATTACAAAAAAAGGGGAATAGAAAAAGAACCGCTCCCGCCGCGGCTCCTAAGATCAGACGAAAACGCGTGGCAGTGCGATGCGTCCTCTCGTTCACCAGCAGCAGAAGAAATAGATTCATGCAAAAGTTCACAAGAAATAAACTGTCTACATAAAGTTCATAATACATTTCATCACCCTTTTCATAATCATTATAAAGGGTGATGTCTTTAGATTTTGTCAAAAAGAAGGCGGGAAAATCTAATTTCTTCTGAGGTCTTTCGACAACCTCACATTTCCCTCCAAATCCTTCCACTCAAACAGCCCGCCATAGAGAGTCATATAGCCGTGATAGCTGCCTTCCTTGGGAAGAGACACGGATCCCGGATTCATGTACAGATACCCCTCATGCTCCACAAAACCCGGGATATGCGTATGCCCGCAGAGCAGAATATCCCCGCTCAAAAAAGCCGGCGGATCGTCCTCGCCCCACAGATGACCATGGGTGGCATAGATCACCCGATCCTCTACACACAGAATACAGTAATCCGCCATCACGGGAAACTGCAGCACCATCTGGTCCACCTCCGCCTCGCAGTTGCCGCGCACGCACACAATCTGCTCCCGCCTCTCGTTCAAAAGACGAATGACTTCTTTCGGCGCATATCCTTCGGGCAGATCATTGCGGGGGCCATGATAGAGCAAATCTCCCAAGAGCAGCATCCGATCCGCGCCCTCTCTGTCATACGCCTCCAACAACTTGTTGCAATAATACGCGGAACCGTGAATATCTGAAGCAATCAACCATTTCATACTCTCACCTATTTACTCGTCGCGCGGGCCGCATGTGTAACAGTTCAGTCCTGCGCATAAAAGAGCTGCCGCATGACAGCTAATGGCCGTTCCATACATCATATTTTGTGACCAGCCACCGCTTCGGAACAAAATATGATGTATGGAACGGCAGAAATTGCTATCACGCGACAGCGCCTCTTTATCCTCTCTACTAATGTCTCTGCAAAAAATCCGGAATTTTTAAGGACTTCTCCTCCACAGAGCTTCTGATGTCCGCGGGCCTCTGGATACTGGACAAAGGCTGCACCGGCTTGGGAGCGCCCTGCTGTCCCCCTATACCGGAGGACTGTAAATTCATATTTTTCATGGGGTTTTGCGCGATCGGGGGAGTGGGTTGTCTGTACGCGCCTCCCAACCTGTTCTGCATTTGAGGCTCCACCGCTTCCTCCAAGCCAGTCGCGATCACAGTGATCACACAACTGTCAGAACGGTTCGCATCATACATCGCACCAAATATAATATTGACCTCGTCGCCCGCCTGATCCTGCACATAGCTTGCCGCGTCGTTGGCGTCCGCAAGGCTGATATCGCCGGAAATATTGAGGATCACATGGCTCGCGCCGGTTATCTTGGTCTCCAGCAGAGGACTCTCCACCGCCATCTTGACAGCCTCCAAAGCCTTGTCGTCGCCCTTGCCTTCGCCTATGCCGATATGCGCGATCCCCTTGTCCTTCATAACGGTCTGAACATCCGCAAAGTCTAAGTTGATCACAGCGGGCACATTGATCAGATCCGTGATGCCCTGTACTGCCTGCTGTAATACCTCATCCGCCTTCTTGAGCGCTTCCGGCATGGTGGTACGCCTGTCCACGATCTCCAAAAGCTTGTCGTTGGGAATGACGATCAAGGTGTCCACATTGGCCTTGATGCGCTCGATACCGCTCAAGGCATTGACCATACGAGTCTTGGCCTCAAACCGAAAAGGCTTGGTCACAACCCCCACCGTCAAAATCCCCATATCCTTGGCCAGCCGCGCCACAACGGGAGCCGCGCCCGTGCCTGTGCCGCCGCCCATGCCACAAGTGACAAACACCATGTCCGCCCCTTCCAGCGCAGCGGCGATCTCCTCGGAACTCTCCTCGGCAGCTTTCTCGCCCACTTCAGGCTTCGCGCCCGCGCCCAATCCCTTGGTCAGCTTCTCGCCGATCTGGAGCAATCTGGGTGCCTTGCAGAGCTGCAATGCCTGCTTGTCCGTATTCACTCCGATAAATTCCACACCATCTATCTGTTCATCGATCATTCTATTTACAGCATTATTACCTGCACCGCCTACACCCACTACAATGATCTTGGCAGCAGATTCAGCCTCGTTCGTCTTAATCTCCAGCAAAGGTTAATCCTCCTCTTTCCAGACAAGCACACACGCTTCCCTATTAAACTCCATATAGTCTATCATATAATCATTTTACAAATTTAGCAACCCATTTTTTTGAAAATTTACAAGTTTCAGTTAAAAGTTTTATTGACTGGGGTTAAAAGTATATTTGCCGTTGTCCCCGTCATAGTTCTCCATCTGCAGGGTTCCGCTTTTCCCCGAAAGGCTGGGCAGAAACTCCGGAAGCAGCATCACCTTGTCCTCCAGATTGGCATAATCGCTGCCAAGCATCACCTTGACGTCCCCAAAATAGATCGTCACTCCGCCCGTGGACTGAAAATAGATCTTGTCCACGACAAGTTCATATTTATTCAGCAGCTTTGTGATGTCCATCACATGATCGAACACCTCTTCATCCTCCACGGGCAGCGGTTCGCCCAGGACCACATGATCAAAGTGCAGTCCTGTGACCTGGGGAACACCCACTGTCAGGATACTGGATCCCTCCACCACATATCCGTCCTTATCAAAATACATATAGGTGTCCAGATATTTCACGTATCCAGCCAACGCTTTCTCGTACACCGTGATCCGGATCGTATCCGGAGAAAGAATATCCACATCCATCGCGTCCACAAAAGGGACATTCAAAATACTTCTGTTTTCGTACCGCAGCGACAGATACAGCGAATTGTTTCCGAAGGGGCCTGACATGACATACTCTTTGATCTCGTCCTCCGTGTAATGGACATTGCCCTCCACGTAGACAGTCTTAATCGTGTAGGTGGCCCACACATAGCCGCCCGCCCCTATGAGAACCGCGGACACCACGACAAACACCAGTATGATTACGCCTATCCTTCCTCTTGTTCTAAACACTGACGATCCGCGCTCCTAACTCTCTTAAGTCTTTACAGATATTCTCATATCCTCTGTCTATATAAGTGACGCCGCACACCTGTGTGGTTCCCTCCGCCAGCAGTCCCGCCAATACCAGAGCCGCTCCGCCGCGCAGCTCTCTCGCCTCCACCAAGGTTCCCTTCATGCGGGGCACGCCTTTCACTATCACCCTGTGCGAATCCTGCACCACAATGTCAGCTCCCATTTGGACTAACGGTTCCACCACGCGAAAACGATCCTCAAAGATCGTCTCCTCGATCAGACAACTGCCCTCGCCTATGGTCATGGCGGCGAGCGCCATGGACTGCAGATCCGTGGGAAATCCGGGATATGGCTCCGTCCGAATACCGGACGGCAAAAGCGGTTTTCTGGGCGATTGGATATAGACGCCCTCCTTGACCAAATCGCACTGACTTCCCATCTCCTCCGCCACAGACAACACCGACTCCATCTGATCGTTCGGCGCGCCTTCCAAAAAAACACTGCCTCCGGTGGCAATACAGCCAAAGAGATACGTGCCCGCCACAATGCGATCCGACGGGATTCGAAATTCGGCCCCGTGTAACACTCTTCCACAACGCCCCGTGATCTGGAGCCTGTCAGTTCCGACTCCCTCTATCACCGCCCCGCAGCACTGTAAATAACGGCAGAGCGTCGTCACCTCCGGCTCTAACGCAGCCCCAAACACCTCAGTGTCCCCCTCCGCAAGAACAGCCGCCAGGACAACATTTTCCGTAGCGCCCACGCTGACCGCGGGAAATACGATCTTGGCTCCGTGGAGTCCACTCAAGGCTTTTGCATGCAGACGGCCGGACTCCTCCACAAACTGCACCCCCATTTTCTTCAGGGCGTCAAGATGCAGATCGATGGGCCGCTCTCCTATCACACAGCCGCCCGGATATTCCATGACCACTTCGTTACATCTGCCCAGCATGGCCCCCAAAAGACACAAAGACGAACGCATACCCATGATGGCATCTTTCGGCATCTCTCCTCTGCACACACATACAGGGTTCACCCGCACCCCGCCGTCTTCCCATACCACCTTACAGCCCAGACTCTTCAGCAGACTGACCATCCGGTATACATCCGCGATCCTTGGACAATTACGGATGCAGGAGGTCTCTTTGGTAAGCAGCGAAGCCGCCAAAACAGGCAGCGCTGCATTTTTAGAGCCTTGAATACAGACTCGTCCCTGCAGCGGGACGCCGCCCTGAATATGAATAGAGTCCATGTAACACCATCCGGTTCCAAAATTGAAAGACCTGTTCTATACTATGCAGACGGTGTTTCTTTGTGACAGCTCACGTTTTGAGCTGGATCCTCTTGGCCACGCTCAAGACCAGGCCGATCTCGATCAGCAAAAACATCACGGACGAGCCTCCGTAGCTGATAAAAGGCAGGGAAATTCCTGTGTTGGGCACCGTGTTGGTCACAACGGCGATATTTAAGATCGCCTGGATGGCGATATGTCCCATCACGCCTACCACTAGCAGCGCTCCAAACAAATCCGACGCATTGTTGGCAATGATCATCATGCGCCATAACAACAAAATAAACATCAATATGATGGCAATCGCTCCAAAAAGTCCCAGTTCCTCGCAGATAATGGAAAAGATCATGTCATTCTGCGCCTCCGGCAGAAAGCTCAACTTCTGCATACTCTGCCCAAGTCCCTTGCCCCATATCCCCCCGCTTCCTATCGCGTAGAGAGCCTGCAAGGTCTGGAATCCTTTTCCCTGGGCGTCGCTCTCCGGATCGACCCAGGCACGGATGCGGTCGCTTCGGAATCCTTCCGCACCGTCCGCCCCCGCGTTCACGATCACCAAGACCAAAATCGTCACCGCCACCGCCGCTATGGACCCCATGATGATCCATTTCTTGTAATCGGGACTGGCCACGAACACCATGAGCATTGCGATGCCCAGAATGATGATAGCGGAACTCAAATTTTCCGTGACCATCTTGACCAGGATCACGATAGGCAGCGGCACCAGAATCATGGTGATAAACCCCTTCATCGTCCGCACACTCTTTTTCATCTTACATACCATGGACGCCAAAAACAAGATCATACACAGCTTCGCCACCTCAGCGGGCTGTAAGTTAAACGGCAGACCCGGCAGGCCGATCCATCTTCTGGCGCCGTGGCTCTCGATCCCCAAAGGCGTCAGAACCAAAAAGATCAGAACCACAGCCACCGCATAACCCGCCACGGCAAATCTCTCCCAAAAATGATAGGGGATGTTGGCCACTGCAATCATGGCCACCAGTCCGATGATATCCGCGGCAAGCTGGCGTTTTAAGTAGTATGCGGCGTCCTCGTAGTCCGAAAACGCCTCGTAATAGCTGGCGGAATATACCATCACCAGACCAAACCCCAGCAAAAACAGCACGATAAACAAAAGGCTGTAGTCAAAAAAATATTCAGATTGTTCTTTTCTTCTGCGTCTCCCCGCTTTTCGTGCCGCCATAACCGCTCCTATCCTAATCTAACGCGCATACATACTCTTTGAATATCCGTCCCCGCTCCTCGTAGTTGGCAAACATTCCCCAACTGGCGCAGGCGGGGGACAAGAGCACCGCATCGCCGCTCTCCGCAAGTTCGGTACAGAGCTTGCAACATTCGTAAAAGGTATCCGCAAACCGAATCTGTGTAAAACCGTGTTTCCTGGCACAGTCCGCGATCTTTTCCCTCGTCTGTCCGATCAGCACCAGCCATTTCACCTTGCCCTCAAAACTCTCGATCCATTCGTCGTACTCGCTCTCCTTGTCATAGCCGCCGCCGATCAAAACGGTGGGTTTGCTCATCGCCCGAATCCCCTGGATGGCCGCGTCGGGGTTGGTTCCTTTGGAATCATTATAATAATCCACGCCCCCTTTGGTAGCCACAAACTCAATTCTGTGCTCCACAGCCTGAAACTCTTTCACCACCCGCAGAATGGTCTCCATGGGCACGCCCATTCCCTCCGCGATCGCGATAGCCGCCATCACGTTTTCCACATTGCACATCCCCACCAGTCTCATGCCTGTGTGGATATCCAGAAGTTCTGTGACTTTTCCGCCTTCGCTTTTTACAATTTTGTCTCCGTTTAGATAATATCCCTCTTTAAGCGTTTCGCCCAAAGAGAAGAACACAACCCGCGCAGGACATCTGTCCGCAAACGCTCTCGTGTAGGAATTGTCATAGTTTAAAACGCAGATCTCCTCTTTTGTCTGTCTTGCCGCCACAGCCTCCTTGGCCGCCGCATAAGCTTCCATGGTGTGATGGCGGTTGAGATGATCCGGTGTGATGTTTAAGATCGCCGACACCACCGGATGAAAAGTGTCCACGGTCTCCAACTGAAAGGAACTGATCTCACCCACCGTCACCGTGTCGGGCCTCGTCTTTGGCGCTTCCGCCGTGTAAGGGTTCCCGATATTGCCCACCACAAAGGTTTTGTCTGCGCCCAAGTGCGCCTTTATAATCTCGCCGACCAAGGTGGTCGTGGTCGTCTTGCCGTTGGTGCCTGTGATCGCTGCCACCCTTCCCTGCTCCGCCTGAAAGGCTAACTCGATCTCTCCTATGATGGGCACGCCCCGCTTACGCAGTCTGACTGCCAGAGGGATATCCTTGGGCACGCCGGGACTCAAAACGGCGATCTCCACGCTCTCCTCCTCTGGCGAAAGGTCTCCAGCGACACAGAGTGCGCCGCTTCCCTGGGGCAGTTTCTCCCGCATTTCCTCCGCTTTTAACTCACGGTTGCCGTCGTACAAAATCACCTGAGCGCCGAGCCGCTCCAACAGGCCGAGCGCCCCGATCCCGCTGATACCGGAACCCACCACCAAACATTTTTTTCCTTTGAAAACCAATCCCATCTGTTTCCTCCTAATGAAACCCGACCAGGCCGATCAGGCACATGATCGCGGTAAAGATCGTAAACGCCGCCACAATTCTGGTCTCCGGCCAGCCGCACAGCTCAAAATGATGATGCAGGGGAGCCATCTTAAAGATCCGCTTGCCGCCGCTCAATTTAAAATACACCACCTGCAGGATGACGGATGCCGCCTCCAACAGATAAACCATGCCGACAATGGCGATAAATAACGGCATCTGCAGCATGTATCCGCACGCCGCCACAAAGCCGCCCAGCGCCAGGGAACCGGTGTCGCCCATAAACACGGAGGCGGGGTAGACATTGAACAGTAAAAACCCCATCAGAGCGCCTGCCACCGCACAGGTCACGGGCATGATGCCGCTTTTCGTTCCAACTGCCACCGCTGTAAAAAACACCGCGACGATCAGCGTCACACTTCCCGCCAGACCGTCCAGTCCGTCCGTGAGATTCGTGCCGTTGGCGGTTCCCAGCACCACGAAGAAAAGAATCGGAATGTTCCATATCCCAAAATCTATGTATCGGCCCTGCCAGAAGGGAATCTTCATGGCCAGGCTCACATTGGTAAAGTGCAGCAGATAATATGCGAAGATCCCCGTCACCACAAGCTGCACCAAAAGCTTCTGCCAAGGCGTCAACCCCATGGAACGTCTGCATACCACCTTGATATAATCGTCCAAAAGACCGATCAGGCCGAAACCGAATGTCAAAAACAATACCGGCGCAATGTCCGGAAATTCTCTGATGTATAGCAGGGAAGTCACCGCCAGACTCGTAAGGATCAAAATCCCGCCCATAGTGGGAGTCCCCGTCTTCTTAAGGTGTGTTTTCGGCCCGTCGTCCCTGACCGTCTGACCGCATTTCAACCGCCTGAGAAACGGTATGAAGATCGGTCCGCACAGTGCGCTGATCCCGAAGGAGACGACGACGCTCACAATACAGGTACGGTTCATACTCCCGCCTTTCCATGCAAACACACTGACTCTATTGATTATAACCCATAACCCCCAAATAAGGAAGGATATTTTCAAATAACTGACGCACCACCGGCGCCGCGATCTGTCCGCCGTAATAAGTCCCCTGGGGGTTGTTGATGATGGCGATGGCGATCACCTGGGGGTCCTCCGCCGGCGCAAATCCGATAAAAGAAGCGATATAGCGCCCACTGCCTCTGGGAAGGGTCTGGCTTGTAGCGGTCTTGCCGCCCACACTAAAGCCCTCCACCTTGCCGTTGATACCGCCGCCTTCCTCCACCACCATCTTTAAGATCTCACGCATGGTAGCGCTGGTCTCCTCCGACAAGATGCCCTCCTGCACCGGATAGGTAAATTCCTCCACCAGCTCGCCGTTTTCATCCACCGCCCGAATACCAAAATGGGGGGTGATCCGGTCTCCGCCGTTGATAATGGAGGAAACCGTAGTCAAAAGCTGTATGGGCGTGATCTGAAAAGATTGCCCGAAAGACACCGTCGCCAGCTCCACATTGCCCATATCCTCCTTATTGTGCATGATCGTGCCCGCCTCCCCCGGCAGGTCTATTCCAGTTTTTTTCTTCAAGCCGAACTGTTCAAAATAGGCGTAATAACGATCTACTCCCAGGCGGAGTCCCACCGTGATGAACACGGGATTGCAGGAATTCATGGTCGCCTTGACAAAATTCTCCGCCCCGTGCCCCGCCGTCTTGTGGCAGCGTATTTTTCTGTCGTCCACCACGATAAAACCGGGACAACTGAATTGATCCTCCGGCGTCACCACACCTTCTTCCAGCGCCGCGGCGGCGGTGATGATTTTGAAAGTGGAGCCCGGCTCGTAAGTGTCGTTGATACAGCCGTTTCTCCAGATACCGTTCAACAGGTTTTGCTGCTCCTCCACGCTGATCGTCTCCGCGGTTCCCTCCGGCAGCTCATAGGGATTGTTCAGGTCAAATTCCGGCACATTCACCATGGCGTAAATCTCTCCGTTTTGCGGATTCATCACAATGATCGAGACGCCGTCCGCCTCCTTGGCGGCATAAGCCTGCTCGGCAAGCTGTGTCGCATACGCCTGAATATTATGGTCGATACTTATGTAGAGATCGTTGCCCGCTATGGGTTCCACTCTGCGCTCTCCCGCTTCGTCCACCTCGATCCCCTTGGCGTCGGTCACAGTGAGGATCGTGCCCGCCTCTCCCGCCAGAAATGGTTCGTATATGACCTCCAGTCCGATGATACCCTGGTTATCTCCTCCGGTAAATCCCAGCACTTTGCTGGCCAGTTCCCCGTAAGGGTAATATCTCTTATAATCTTCATCCACCTTCACCCCCGCCAGATCGTATTCTCTGATGCGGTCTCCCGTCTCCTTATCCACATTGCTCAAAATACGCTCCATGGAAGAATATTTTTCCACACGGGCGGTGACGTACTCCTCAGACAGCTCCAGTTCTTCACAGAGCACCCGTATCACTTCCTGCGGATCTTCGATCTGATTGTGTATTACAGAAACGGTACAGACGGTTCTATTGTCCGCCAGCACCACGCCGTTGCGGTCCAAGATCCGCCCTCTCGCCGCCTTGATGCTCCGCTCTCTCTCATGCAAGGCGTCGGCAAGCTGGGAATAATGATCCGCCCGCCATATCATCAGATACACCAACCTTCCAAACAGAAAGAGCAATATTCCGGCGCAGGCAAAGAATACCACCATGATCTTTTTTCTGTGGGCGATCTGATTGTTGTTCGTAAGCATATACGAAACCTCACAAAAAGAGCCTTACCTAACTGTATTCTCCTTTGGCTTTGGTTATTCGTATTTTATTCTCCAAAATGCGCTACTCCACCATGGGATTGATGATATGGGGATTCACCGGCACATCCGCCCCCATAACGCTCTCGCTTTTATCGATCAGTTCTCCCGTCTGCGCATCCAGCCAGTCTCCGGTATTGGGATCTTTGCGGTAGCCGGTGGTCGGATCGATGGGATAATTCATCCAGGCCGGCGTCTTATTGACCGTCTCGCCTGTGGGATCAGTGATCGTGCCGTCGCCGTTGTCATAACCGTTTTCTTCCGGCGTGTCGCCGTTTTCCGCACCCTCCTGCGTGGGGGTTTCCTCCTGGTCTTGGGTGTACATATTGGTGATCGCCAGATTTCTCTCGTTGAGATCCTGTATCTCGGCCTCGCTCAATTCCTCGGTCATAAAAATATTCAGATAGGGGAGTACTTCCGTCAGGATATTTTTCACAATCCCCGTGGCATACTTGGCATCGTCCTGTTTCGACGCATTGGCCCTGTCCACCACCACATAGATTGCGATCTGCGGTTCGTCCGCAGGCGCAAATCCGATAAAGGATACCACATATTCGTTGTTGTCGCGGGGAAGCGTCTCCGCCGTGCCGGTCTTGCCGCCGATGGCGTAACCCGCAGGTCTGGCGGTCTGACCGGTCCTGTGTTCGCCGCCCTCCTCCATCACCGTGGCGCGGCAATACTGTCTGATCAGCGCAGATGTAGACTCGGACACGGTCTGTTTTAACACCCTGGGTTCAATATTCTCTATGGTGGCGCCGCTGGAATTGGTGATGCGGTCCACCATGTGCGGTTCATAATAATATCCGCCGTTGATCAGAGAACAAAAACCCGTGATCATCTGGATCATCGTCACATTAAAGTTCTGTCCGAAGGAATTGGTGGCCAGGTCCGCCGGTCCCATTTCCTCCGCCTGATAGATCAGACTGACCGTTCTGGCTTCCCCCGCCAGATCCACATTTGTCTTTAAACCAAAATTGAAAATATCCTGAAACTTGCTGAAGGTATCTCTCCCCATCGTCTGTCCGATCTTGATCAGCGCAATATTGCAAGACCACGCCACAGAGGACTGCACCGTCACATCCCCGTGGCCTCCCGTGGTGGGATGGCACCCGATCGTGTGCCCGCCCACTTCATAATAACCGGAACAGCCGTAATGCTCCTCCCCTGTGATATCGCCGTTCTCCAACGCCGCCGCCACAGTGAATGGCTTGGCCGTGGACCCCGGCTCATAGGTGGAGGTAATGCAGAAATTCTTCCAGAGGTTGTTCAAATTCACATACAACTCATCCTCGCTCAATCCGTCCAGGACTTCCTGCGTGATGATCGTGTCCGTCTTGTTGAAGCGGTAGTAGCCGTTTGCCAGTTCCTCTCTTTCATACAGATTGGAACCGATCAAAGCTGTCGTGTCCCGCACATTGTTCAGGTCATAGGTGGGATAGTTCGCCATGGCCAAGACTCTGCCCGTGTCCACTTCCATGATGATGCAGCCGATATTTTCCGCACCGTTCCCCTCCCTGGCGACATTCATGTGCTCATCATTAAACTGCTTGAGATATTTTTCCACGATACTCTGGATATTGGCGTCTATGGTGCTGTGAATGGTGTATCCGTCCACAGCTGGCTTTACGGTTCTCTCCAAATTGGAATCGTCGTTCAGATAACCGTATTCTCTCCCGTTCGTACCGTTTAAAACGCTGTTATAATATTCTTCCAACCCGTAGGAACCTTCGTTGCCGCTGTTGGCAAACCCCACCACATCCGCAGCCAGAGAGCCGTTGGGGTAAATCCGCCTGTACTCCTCCTCAAACCAGACCCCTTTTATATTGCTTTCCGTCTGGGCCTGGGCCGCCCGAAAATCACTGATCTCGTCATACGTCAGACGGCGGAGCGCCACATACCACTGGGAGTTCTCGTGAGTGGTCACATACTGCCTGATCTCCGTTATGTTTAACTGCGGAAAATATTGCGCCAACGCCTGCATGGTGGGGTCTAAGTATTTCCCTTTGCCCGATGTCATCACGCTGGCATCGATGATCAGATTATAGACCTTTTCACTGGTGGCAAGCTGCGTGCCTCTGGCATCCACGATATCCCCTCTCCGAAAGGGAATCGTAGTGGAATCATACCGCTGCTGGGACAATACCTGCTTCTGGTATTCCGTTCCGTTCTCCTTTGCTATGGAAACCAAAATCGACGACAACACGCCAAAAGCCAGTAAGATCCCCAAGAAAAGGATCACCAGCTTTTTTTGCATCCATATGGCAAACTTGCCGCTACTGTTTTCTTTCACATTCTCCTCCGCACCGCCGACTGCAATAGCGTCCGGCTCTAGTTGTCGTCGGCCACTTTTCTCATATAGTCTCTGCCCACGCCGCTGTAAGTGATGATCTGACCTTCTCCTGCGTAGGTCATTCCCAACTCCCCGATGGCGATCCGCCTGATCTCCTCCAAGTCGATACTGCTGACAATGCGGTTGTACGCCTCATCATTTTCCAGCCGCAGAGTGTTTAACTCACTCTCCCTGCTTGCCACATTCTGAATCTTTGTGGTGAGCTCTGCCTGTAGCTGCACGTAATTGATCAGTATCATCGCGCAGGCGCCCAGCGCCGCCACCAAAAACAGCACATAACCCATGCTCATGTGGTGCGCCTTGTCCCGATTCTTTCTCGCTTCGTGACTGAGTTTTCTCTTTGGTTGTTCTTCCAGTTGTCTCTGAACCTGCATATCTCTGGCAGTATTGTCATATACATACATATTTCTCGCAGACTGTCTTTTGGTCCGTTCTGTGTGAGTGTGTCTTCTCTGCGCCATGGGTCTTGTCCTCTTTTCTATTTATAGTCATGCTCTCTCAAACACACGAAGCTTCGCGCTCTTGGCGCGGCTGTTTTCCTCTGTCTCTTTCGCGCCGGGAAGAATCGGCTTTTTGGTGACGACCTTTCCCTTTGACTTCCTGCCGCACACACATACCGGAAACTCCGGCGGGCAGATACAAGGGTTTTCATTCGTCTTAAAACCGTTCTTTACGATCCGATCCTCAAGGGAATGGAAAGTGATGATACACAATCTTCCCCCGGGGGTTAGCAGTTCTATCATTTCATCTAACGAATTCTTAAGCGCTTCCAGCTCGGCATTGCACTCAATGCGGATCGCCTGAAAGGTCCGCTTGGAGGGATGCCCGTTCTGCCTCATTTTGGCGGGGATCGCCGCCTTGATCAGGTCGTTTAATTCAAACGTGGTCTCTATGGGTTTGTCCGCCCTCGCCCGCACAATATGTTTGGCGATATTCTTGGCAAAAGGCTCCTCCCCATAATCCCGTATCACACGGAAAAGCTCCCGCTCCGGATATTCATTCACGATCTCCCTCGCGGTCAGGCTTTGCCGTCTGTCCATCCGCATATCTAAGGGAGCGCAGAAGCGGTAGGAAAAGCCTCTCTCCTCCGTGTCCAACTGGTAGGAGGAGACCCCCAGATCCAGCACGATGCCGTCCACTTCACTCACGCCCCGCTCCCTCAAAAGCGTCCGCGCATTGCAGTAATTGCCGCGCAGGATAGAGACATTCTCTCCAAAGAGGGAGAGCCTCTCCCCCGCCGCCTCTATCGCCGCGTCATCCTGGTCGATCCCATAAAAGTGACCGCCCTTTAGCCTTTTACATACTTCATACGCGTGCCCGCCGCCTCCTAAGGTACCGTCCAGATAGATGCCATCCGGTCTGATATGTAACTCGTTTATCGTCTCCGTCAACAGAACGGAACAGTGTTTAAATTCCATAGTCCGCTCCTTAGATGGTAAGGTTCATGTCTTTCATACCGGCGGTGATATCGTCGATATCCACTTCCGCATTCGCCTCATCCCATCTTGACTTGCTCCAAATCTCGATGCGGGTGCCTACACCTACCAACACCACGTCCTTCTCCAGTCCCGCAAATTCCCTGAGCGACGCAGGCAAGAGGATCCTTCCCTGCGGATCCAACTCCATTTGGGCCGCTCCTGCCAGGAAAAAACGCGCGAACTGTCTCGCTCCTTTGTCAACCAGTGGCAGCGATGTCAGGTTTTTCTCAAATCTCGTCCAATCCTCGTTGGCATACGCATAGAGACAGCCATCTATCCCTTTGGAGATCACAAACTCCATTCCCAAAATACTGCGGAACTTTGAAGGAATACTCAACCTGCCTTTCGCGTCTATCGTATGATTGTACTCGCCCATAAACATCACAATCACCACCGTTCAAAGTGGGCGCTGCCACGCCGATACCTTCCCTTTATGGACATCTCATCCCACTTTATGGGTTTTTATGGTATCTTCATCCCACTTTCTTTTGATTCTATACTAAAATAACGCGTTTGACAAGTAAAATCAATAAAATTATTAATTTTTTTTAAACAGTTCAGCCATAAAATGATATGTAAGCTGCGCGTGGGCGCTTGCGCACAAAGCACGGCTTACATATCATTTTATGAGCGGAGCGCCCTCACATGAAATAAAAGGTGAGCCGCGGAAGCGGCGACGGATGCGAAGCAGACGCTTTTATGAATGGGAGGGCTGAACTGTTACATTATTTTATTGCAAAAAATTGTAATAATTGCTGAAATTTGTAATGAAAATTAATGAAAAAAAGGGGAAAAAGCACAAGATATTGTGGAGGTGGGATGATTTCCCATCATCATATAGAAAAGTTCATGAAAATTGCCGCATGACGGTTGATGCCAAGGAAATGGCAAAAACCGCTATCATGCGACAACCTCTTTTTGCGTAACAGTTTCACTCTGCAACTGCTTTTTTGCGCATCCGCAGACGCACGATCACGTCCACGATCACCGCAAAGGCCACCATGGCCAGCGACAACACCTGGGAGACCGGAATCTGCGTCCCCGGAACGAACAGGGTGTCCGTCCGGATCCCTTCGATGATAAAACGTCCCAGGCCGTATCCGCCCAAGTAGAGCAGACAGACTTCGCCATGAAACTTTTTGTGTCTGCGGTACAAAAGCATCACAAAGAGCACCAGTAGATTCCAGGCGCTCTCGTAGAGGAAGGTGGGATGCACCTGTATAAAATTCTCTCCTTCCGCCACATGCGCCCATATATTCTCGGAGATATCCCGACTCCTGACCGCCGCGATGGGCAGCCTCATGGCAAAGAGTCCGTCCGAGTACTCTCCGAACACTTCCCGATTCATAAAATTCCCCCATCTGCCGACCGCCTGTCCCAGGATCAGTCCCAGCACCGCACTGTCGCCCATCTGAAAGGGATTGGTCTTTTTCACCCAGTTGTACACAAACAAAGTGGCAAATCCGCCGATCACAGCGCCGTAGATTGCCATTCCTCCGTTTCTGGTGTTGAAGATGCTAAGGAGATTGTCCTTATAATAATCCCACGCAAAGACCACATAGTAAATCCTCGCGCCGATCACGGAAAAGATCACCGCATAAAGCGCAAAATCCCAATAGGTGTCCGGATCCTGTCCCATCACTTTCCCGTCATGCGCCGCCATTAGGATCCCCAAAAGCACGCCGATCCCAATGATCAGTCCATAGAATGTCACCTGAAATCCCAGCACCGAAAAACTCTTGGGCACATTCTCCAGATAAATTCCCAGATTCGGGAACTCAATATCCATCACATTCATCGGTATCTATCCTCCCAGACCCCTACACATTGAATCGAAACAGGATCACATCCCCGTCTTTCACCACATAATCTTTTCCTTCCATCCCCACCAGGCCCTTCTCCCTGGCGGCCGCCAGAGACCCTTGCTCCAGCAGATCCTTATAATTGACCACTTCCGCCTTGATAAAACCCCTCTCAAAATCAGAATGGATCTTGCCCGCCGCCTGAGGCGCCTTAGTGCCCAGTTTGATGGTCCACGCTCTGGTCTCATCCTCGCCTGCCGTGAGGAAACTGTGCAGTCCCAAAAGCCTGTAGCTGGCCTTGATCAGCTTTTCCAGACCGGACTCCTGCAGTCCCAGATCCTCTAAAAACATCGCCTTCTCATCCTCATCCAGCTCGGAAATCTCCTCCTCGATCTGGGCACAGATGACAAATACCTCACTGTTCTCACCAGCCGCAAACTTCCGCACTTGCGCCACCTTGTCATTGCCTGCGCCATCGTCCGCAAGATCAGCCTCCGCCACATTGGCGGCATAGATCACCGGCTTGTACGTAAGCAGATTATAGGAATTTAAAAGCGCGCTCTCATCCTCATCCTCGATCTCCATGCTCTTGGCCAATTTGCCGCTCTCCAAATGCTCTTTGATGCGGTTTAAAAGAGCCTCCTCCTTCGCCAGCGTCTTGTCCATTCTGGCGGCCTTCACCACTTTGGACAATCTCCTCTCCAACACTTCCAAATCGGCAAAAATAAGCTCCAGATTGATGGTCTCGATATCCCGCAGAGGATCGACGCTGCCGTCCACGTGCACCACATTCTCATCCTCAAAGCATCTCACCACATGCACAATGGCGTCCACCTCGCGGATATTGCTCAAAAACTGATTGCCCAATCCCTCGCCTTTGGACGCGCCTTTCACCAGTCCCGCGATATCCACGAAGTCGATCACGGCGGGCGTCACCTTTTTGGACTGGTACATATCGCCTAAAAGCTTGAGCCTCTCGTCAGGCACAGCCACTACTCCCACGTTGGGGTCGATGGTACAGAAGGGATAATTGGCGGATTCCGCTCCCGCCTTGGTCAGCGAATTAAAAAGCGTGCTCTTTCCCACATTGGGGAGTCCTACAATGCCTAGTTTCATTTCTATCTATATCCTCCTTAAAACCTTGATTTTACGCACTTCCTGATAAGTTCCCTTCTTCTACCGCACCAATTCCGC
>JAMPHU010000026.1 GCA_023663225.1 Candidatus Gastranaerophilales bacterium | reverse complement strand
GTGCAGCGCCAAAAGATGTGCAGGAACTCTTAGGACACTCTGATGTGAGTATCACAATGAATGTATATGCCCATGCCACAAGGGAGGCAAAACGGACTTCCGCTAGGCTCTTGGACAGAGTGGCGGGCAATGACTAAGTTCATTCACAAAAACCTTCCCTTGTAAAATGCCCATAAGGGCAAAAACAAGGGAAAATACATATCATTTCACTATATGGGGCTCTGAAAGCCTTGAAAAATAAGGAAAGTTCAAGAAATATATCTACAAATCCCGATTTGACTATAATTTTGCTTTTTGATTGTACCACCTTCATCCTTTATTTTCAACTTCTGTCTTTTCATATCGTCCTGCTTTTAATCCCCCTGTTAATATTTTTAGTTAATTCACAGTCCCGTTTTCCTGGTACTACGAGCATTTGTTTTTTCACGAAGGTGGTTCATTTGGACGAAAATACATCATTTAAACCTAAGCATAAGAAAATGAAAAAAGTATAGGCTTTATCAAAAAAACGACTATGCGGTTATCAACCTTAACAATATGATCCCAGTCCCAAAAGAGCAGTTGATTGAGTTAGACATCAATGCTGAAAAAGATCCGCATTATAAATTTCTTTTGCAGGCTAAAAGCCGTGAAATTAACAGACAAAAAGATCGGATAAGGAAAAAATGACTTTGAGATGCTAGAAAAGAAGTGCAAGGAATATTAAAGCAAGTTTTCTGAATTTCGTAATATTATAAAGGAATTTTTAATATAATGCATCAATCTCTTTAAGAAGCTTCCGAATACATTCATCTATTGCCTTTGTTGTATTTAATTAGTTTATTACTTATGGCAGGTATTCCTTGTAAGCATGAGTTGTTGGTTGGTATGGCATCCCTGCTGTTTGTGCTGTCGGTAACAATTTTAACCGTAAGGCTATCTCGCCGCCATTGAAAAAAACTCCGTTTCTCGTTATAATAAATCTATATCTTTCTGATACGGAGGACTCTTATGTCTATTCAATATACCCCTGAGCAACAAAAGGTGATCGAACTTCATAACCGGAATATTCTCGTCTCCGCGGCGGCGGGGAGCGGCAAGACCGCCGTGCTGGTGGAGCGCATTGTGCGAATGGTGTGCGACGAGGCGCATCCGGTGGATGTGGACAGGCTGTTGGTGGTGACTTTCACGAACGCTGCGGCGGCTGAGATGCGGGAGCGCATTGCCGCGGGGATCGCGGAGCAATTGCGGCAGCATCCGGAATCGGAGCATATTCAGAAACAGTCCACGCTGCTTCACAACGCACAGATCACCACCATCGACAGTTTCAGCCTGTTTTTGGTTCGCAACCATTTCAATGAGATCGGATTGGATCCGGCTTTTCGTGTGGCGGATGAGGGGGAGATTCGGCTGATGCAGCAGGATGTGTTGAGCGGACTTTTGGAGGATGCCTTTGCCAGGAAAGAGGACGATTTTTTGGCATGTGTAGAGCATTTTTGCCCGGGGGGAAAAGAAAAGGTGCTGGAGGGACATATTCTGGATCTGTCCCGCTACGCTGCCAGCTTTCCCTGGCCGGAGGAGTGGCTGGAAGCGCGCAGAGAGGATTATGCCGCAGACTGCGAGAAGGCCCTGCTGCAGAGCGATTACGGCGTTTATCTGTGGGAACATGTCGCGAGGATGCTCGCGGGTTGTGTGGAGAAGATGGAACGGGTCAAAAAGCTGTGCGAGACACCGGACGGGCCTTATATGTATGGAGAGCTGGTGGAACAGGAAGCGGAGCAGTTGCGGAGGCTTGCGGAATGTGCCAATTTGGAGGAATGTGCGGCCCGTGCCCTGACGGTGAGCTTTGGACGGCTGCCTTCCAAAAAAGATACAAGCGTTTCGGCGCAAAAGCGGGAACTGGCCAAAAAGATGCGCGGTGAGGTGAAGGATACCGTGCAGGAGATGGTTGAGAAATTTTTTGCCACGCCTTTGGAGCTTGCGGCGGCGCAGGGGCGTGCGTGCATGGCGCCTGTGTCGGCGCTGATCGATCTGGTGTTAGAGTTTGACAGACGGATGAAAGCGAAGAAACAGGAGAAAAAAGTGATCGATTTCTCTGATATGGAGCATTATGCCCTGGAGATCTTATTAGATCGGGAAAACGGGGAGATTCATCCCAGTCCGGTGGCGCTGGAGTATCGCCAGTATTTTAAAGAGATTTTGATCGACGAGTACCAGGACAGCAATCTGGTGCAGGAGTATTTGTTGAAAGCAGTTTCGGGCGAGGAGGATGGACGCTACAACCGTTTTATGGTGGGGGATGTGAAACAGAGCATCTATAAGTTCCGTCTGGCCAATCCGCAACTGTTTTTGGAGAAATATGAGACATACACAGACGATGGGGAGCGGCAGCGAATCGATCTGTCCAAGAATTTCAGAAGCCGCGTTCAAGTGGTGGATACGGTAAACGGAATTTTTTCCAGGATCATGGACAAAAATATCGGAGAGATCGACTATGACGACAGGGCCGCGCTGTATGTCGGGGCGGTGTATCCGGAAAACGCGGACTGCGAGAGTGAACTCTTGATCGTGGAAAAACCGGAGACAGAGGAGCGGATTAACGCGAAACAGGCGGAGATTTTAGTCATTGCGGAAAAGATAAAAGAGCTGCGAGCCTCTTTTCAAGTGACGGACAAAGACAGCGGCGAGCTGCGTCCGGCGGCATATCGGGATATGGTGATCTTGCTGCGGTCTCCCAGCGGATGGGATGAGGCGTGCAAGGAAGTGTTGGAGGCGGAGGGGATTCCTGCGTATATCACGTCCAAGACAGGTTATTTCGCCGCGTCAGAGGTGCAGGAGTTGTTGCAGCTTTTGCGTGTGCTTGACAATCCCAGGCAGGATATCCCTCTGTTTGGAGTGTTAAGGTCGATTTTTGGCGGGTTTACGGAGGAGGAGATCGCGCTGATGCGGGCGCACAAAAAAGAGGGTACGCTGTACGAGGCTTTGTGCGCTTATAGCGAGGAGACGCCCTTGGAGGAAACGAAAACTCCTTCGGAGGAGCGTGATCCGGCGCTGATGCGTAAAGTTCATAGGTTCCTGGAGCAGATTTCCGCGTATCGGGATGTGGCGGTCTATCTGCCGATCCGCAGCCTTTTGCAGCGGATTGTGGACGATTATGACTATCTGGATTATGTGACTGCGCTTCCGGCGGGCGGCAAACGCCGCGCCAATGTGGAGATGCTGTTTACAAAGGCATCCGACTTTGAAAAGACCAGCTATTTTGGGTTGTTCCATTTTGTCCGTTATATGGAGCAGTTGGAAAAATACGACATGGACTATGGGGAAGCGGAACTGTTGGATGAGAACGCGGATGTGGTGCGGATTATGAGTATTCACAAGAGCAAGGGTCTGGAATTTCCCGTGGCCTTTGTGGCGGGATTGTCCAAGCGTTTTAATATGCAGAGCGTCAACCAGTCTTTGATCGTGGATATGGATCTGGGACTTGCCTGTGATTATGTGGATCCGGTGAAGCGGATTCGGAACAAAACGCTGCGCCGCCTGGCGGTCTCGCGAAAAATGAGAGCGGACTCTCTGGCGGAGGAGCTCAGAGTGCTCTATGTGGCATTGACGCGCGCCAAGGAGAAGCTGATTATGACGGCCTCTCTGGAGCAGGCGGCAGATAAGTGGGAGGTTTGGAAAGAACAGGCTGCGGATCATTTATCCTACATCGATTTCATGGAGGCAGGGAGTTTTCTTGATTTTTTGCTTCCCATATTGGCACAGACGAATGTGAAGGTCAGCACGATCTCTTCGGAGGATTTGATCGGCACAAAACTTACCGGACAGGTGGGATTGTACGAAAAGAGGAGCCGCCTGGAGAAGTCCGATCTCTATGTGGACGAGGAGATGCTGGCGAAGCTGCGGGAACGTTTTGCCTATGCGTATCCCCATAGGAATCTGGAGAAGCTTTACACCAAGACCACCGTGTCGGAGTTAAAGCTGGCCGCTATGGCCGACAAGGATGAAGAGGCATATCACGCCTTTGAGGAGAAGGAAATGGTGCCCTATATCCCTGTCTTTCGCAGGGAGGAAGAGAAGGTCAGCGGCGCGGTCCGTGGAAACGCCTATCATCGGGCGATGGAGCTGTTGGAGCTGCCTTTGTTGTTGGACGGTCAGTTTTCACAGTTTCCGGCGGATTATGAGTCGTACAGGGCCGGTTTGGACCGCGGGCGGCTGGCGGCGGATCTCGATGCCTTCTTAGAGAGAGAGGTGGCAGCCCTGCGGCTCTCTCAAGAGTATTTTGCCGCGCTGAGCAGGCGGAAGCTATTGCACTTTTTAGAGCAGGAGATCGCCTACCGCATGTGGGCGGCCGACAGAAAAGGGCAGCTTTACAGAGAACAGCCTTTTGTGCTGGGGATTGAGGCGAGAAGGCTGGCGGCGGAATTTCCGGCGGGGGAGAAGGTGTTGATTCAGGGGATCATAGATGTCTTTTTTATAGAAGAAGGAGCGCTTGTACTGTTGGATTACAAGACGGATGTGGTCGCCTCCATGGAGGCGCTTTGGAACCGCTATGCGGTGCAGCTTGCGTATTATGAGGAGGCGCTGACAAACTTGCAGCAGCTCCCCATGAAAGAGAAGCTGCTGTATTCGTTCCACTTAGGTACTACCTAGAGGCAGACGGTGGCGCTTGCCGCTATCGTTAACCCTCTGCGGTCGGCCTCTTGCCGCTTGCGTCAGTCCTCCGTGGCCAAGCGTTTCACCCTGGCCATGGCGCTTTTCACGGGAGGCAGAGAGAGCAGAATGACGGTGAGGATGCCCTCCGCCAGCAGATAGGAATAGTTGTAGGCGATCGGGTAGATGGGGGCCAGAGCCTTGGGGAAATTGTCCGGCATATATTCCATCCAGTACAGATAACCGCCTATGGTGTGAAACACGCCCCTGACGAACACCGCAAACAGATACCCTTTCAGAAGTCCGTTTGCCTTTTTGTAGAACAGACCCGACAGGCCCAGCGCCGCAAAGGCAAGGATGTAATCCATGCACGCCTGTAAGGGGGAGAGGATATAGCTGCCTCCGCCTTGCAAAAATTGCAGGATGCCGTAGGCCAATCCCACAGTCAAGCCGATCTGGGGTCCGTACCAGTAACCAACCAGCACGACAAAGAGCATGGAGCAGAGCGTCACAGAGCCGCCCCAGGGCATATGTAGGAGCTTGATGTAAGAGGTGGCAAAACCCAGCGCTATGGCCACAGCCGAAAAGACCAGTTGTTTGGTGGAAAACAGTTTCTTTTTGGCAGCCGCGTTGGTTTTGGGGCGTTGAAAAAACGCGGCCAACAGGATCAGCGCAACGATGATACATACATGAAGTATCATTCCTGCCTTTGTGAGAGAATAGTATCCATCCTCTTGGTTGAAAAAAAATGACATAAAAAGACCTCCTTCTTGTGCTAAAGGAGGGGTGACATCCTGCTTCCTTACGCCAGTATTATCCGGTTCAAGTGGTGAGGGTTAGAGGCGTGGGCCTCAATCTCAGCGATGCGCTCCCCTAGCAATGTGAATGAAAATAATATTAGGTTTCTATGTGACTATAATACATGACGGGAGCGCTGTCAAGTACCCTCGTGGGAGTCATGGAGGAAAAGAATGAAAGGTGACAGACTGGTAGTGGGAATATTGGCGCATGTGGACGCGGGCAAGACGACTCTGGCGGAGGGACTTTTGTATACCTGCGGAAAGATCCGCGCGATGGGCAGAGTTGACCATAAGGATGCCTTTTTGGACAACTTTGCGCTGGAGCGGGAGAGAGGGATCACGATTTTTTCCAAACAGGCGGAAATTACCTGGGAGGGTTTGGAGATCACGCTTTTAGATACCCCGGGGCATGTGGATTTTTGCGCGGAGATGGAACGGACGCTGCAAGTGCTGGATCTGGCGGTGTTGGTGGTGGACGGGACGGCCGGCGTGCAGGGGCACACGGAGACGCTGTGGAGGCTGCTTGACCGATATGAGATTCCGGTCTTTTTGTTTGTGAATAAGATGGACAGGGAAGGCACGGACAAAGAAGCGCTTCTCAAGGAGCTGCAGGCGCGGCTGGACGGGCATTGTGTGGAGTTTGCAGAGGAGCTTGATCAGGTTTTGGCGGAGAATATCGCCCTTTGTAAGGAGTCTCTGATGGAGGAATACCTGGAAACGGGGTGTATGGAGGCGGGAAACATTGCGGCGGCGGTGGCAAAGCGGCAAGTGTTTCCCTGCTATTTTGGGTCGGCGTTGAAGCTGTGGCATGTGGACAGTCTCTTGAAGGGGATCCGATGCTATATGCCGTCCGTGGAATATGGGGAGCAATTTTCGGCCAGAGTGTTCAAGGTGACGAGAGATGAGGCGGAAAACAGGTTGACTTATCTCAAGGTGACAGGGGGCGTTCTAAAAGTCAAGCAGACCATCACCAATGAAAAGAGCGCCGGTGAGAGCGGCGTTTGGGAGGAGAAAGTCGATCAGCTCCGCATCTATAACGGGGCCAAATATCGGTCAGTGGACGAGGTGCCCGCCGGAGGCGTCTGTGCGGTGCTGGGACTTGGGTCCACTTTTGCGGGGCAGGGATTGGGAGCTGAGGAGAGCAACGGACTGCCGCTGTTGGAGCCGGTGCTGGTCTACCGGATGATCTTGCCGGAAGGCAGCGATCCGGTGCAGGCGATGGGGCAGCTTAAGGCACTGAACGAGGAGGAGCCGGAGCTGCGCATCGTATGGCGGGAGGAACGAAAAGAAATCCAGATGCAGGTCATGGGGGAGGTACAACTGGAGATCATAAAGAGCCTGGTCAAAACGCGTTTTGGATGGGATGTGGAGTTTGGAGAAGGCAGTATTGTATACAAAGAGACGATCGCGGAGCCGGTGGAGGGAATCGGACATTTTGAGCCGCTCAGGCACTATGCGGAGGTGCATTTATTGCTGGAGCCGGGAGAGCGGGGCAGCGGCCTGCAGTTTGCTTCTCTCTGCAGCGAGGACATGCTGGATGGAAATTGGCAGAGGTTGGTTATGACCCATTTGGAGGAGCGGGCCCATATAGGTGTGTTGACCGGTTCGGAGATCACGGACATGCGGATCCTTCTGGTGGCGGGCAAGGCCCATGAGAAGCACACGGAGGGCGGCGATTTCAGGCAGGCCACGTATCGCGCTGTCAGACACGGACTGCGCCGTAGCAAAAGTATCCTGTTGGAGCCGGTGTTTGCTTTTACCTTGGAGCTGCCTACGGAGTGCGTCGGGCGGGCCATGTCGGACATTCAGCGGATGTGCGGCGCCTTTGATCCCGTCGTGACGGAGCATGACAAAAGTATTTTGACCGGAAGCGCGCCGGTATCTGCCATGCGGGATTACCAGCGGGAGGTCAATGCCTACACGAGAGGACGGGGCAAGCTTTCCTGCGTGTTGAAGGGGTATGAACCCTGCCATAACGCGGAGGAGGTCATGGCTGCAATTCAGTACGATCCCGATGCCGATGTGGCGAACCCGTGCGGATCGGTGTTTTGTTCTCACGGGGCGGGGGTCTATGTGGATTGGAGAGAAGTGGAGCAGTATGCCCATGTGGAGAGCAAGTTGCGTCTGCCGGATATGGGGTCGGAGGATGGTTCGCGCGCTTTGTCGGGTGACGGGGCGGTTTCCATGTCGGCGTTTGGGCAAAAAGAGGAGCGATATGCAGCGGACTATATCACACAGGAAGAGATCGAAGAGATCTTCGCCAGAACTTATGGGAAAAGAAAAACGGAGAAAGATCGTTTCCGGCGTTATCACAGGCGGTATTCGGAGGAGAGGGGGACGGAGCGGGGCAAGCCAAAAGTTAGGGAAAAGGAGCAGAGGGAAAATTATCTTTTGGTGGATGGATATAATATTATTTTTGCGTGGGAGGAACTGAGCCGACTGGCGGATACGAATATAGACGGGGCCAGAGATCGGCTGATCGATATGATGTGCGACTATCAAGGTTACCTGGGCGGGACGTTGATTCTTGTGTTCGATGCCTACAAGGTGAAGGGAGGCACAGGGAGCATCTCTCAGATTCATAATATTTATGTCGTGTATACAAAAGAGGCGGAGACGGCGGATCAGTATATCGAAAAGACGGTGCACCGGATGGGGCGTCAGGCGAATATCACGGTGGCGACCTCGGACAGATTGGAGCAGATGATCATATGGGGGGACGGCGCGGTCAGGCTGTCGGCGCAGGAGTTGAAGGATGCGGTGGATGCCGCCAAAAAGGAACTTCGGGAAAATTATCTGGAAAAGAGCGGCCTGCCCGGGAACGGTCTCCATCACCGTCCCTTTCAGGAATTGCATAAATAATGTTTTTATGGTAAAATCAGGTATGTTTGTCCGATAAAGTTTGTAAAAGGGCGCAGGAAGCGCAGATAGGAGTTTATATGCTGTATCAGATTATTTCGGGGGCGCCGGAGGCGGTTCTCGCTTTCTGCGGGATCCTGTTTGCATTTGTGGTGACGGTGGGTTTCACCGCCAGGCTAAGTCCGTATCTTCCCAAGGACGCGGGCAGGGAGTTTGCCCATGACGGGAAGCTCTCCGCGGGAAAGCCGAGAGGGGCGGGCATTATCTTTGTGCTGGCGTTTGTGGTGTCCGCGTTATTCTTTCTGCCTTTGACCATGGAAGTGATCCTTTATCTGGCATTGATCACGGTCTCCATGTTGACGGGGTTCTTGGATGATGCCTCCAAGACGCCCTGGGGAGAGTATAAAAAGGGTTTTTTGGATCTGTGTGTGGCGGCGTTGGTGGCCTGCACATTTCTGCGCTACAATTCCAGCGCGGTGGAGTTGGCTTTGTTCGACACAAGTTTCCAACTGCCGCCCGTGGTGTTCGCGCTGTTTGCCATCGTGTTGGTCTGGACTTCCGTGAATGTGACCAACTGTTCCGACGGGGTGGACGGGCTTTCCGGAACGCTGACTATCATCACCATTATGACGATCTATCTGGTGGACCGTATTCGCGGGGTGGGGGAAGATTTTTCCTTTATGATCCTTCTTTTTGCCGTGTGTATCCTGGGGTATCTGTGGTACAACGCGACGCCCAGCAGACTTTTGATGGGGGATGCGGGTTCCAGAGCGATGGGACTGTTTATCAGCATCGCGATATTAAAGACAGGCTCTCCCTTTTTATATATTCCGGTGGCGCTGGTGTTGATTTTAGACGGAGGCTTGGGCATCCTGAAGGTGTCGCTGCTTCGTTTTTTGAAGATTCATATTTTGACGAAGGTGCGGACGCCGCTCCATGATCATGTGCGCAAACAGTGGGGATGGTCTAACACACAGACGGTGTTTCGTTTTGCGATCATCCAGATCATATTGGCGGCAGCCGTGGTGTACGGTATTCAGATGTAGAGAGAAGGAGACGAGCGTATCATGTATAATGAGTTGACACAGGGAGATATCAAAAAAATAGAGGAGGAGATCGAATACCGCAAGCTGGTGGTGCGTCCGCAGGCTTTGGAGGAGGTCAAGACGGCGAGGGCCCACGGGGATCTGAGCGAGAATTTTGAGTATCATGCGGCCAAGAAGGTCAAGAATCAAAACGAGAGCCGTATCCGCTATCTGGAGAGGATGATTCGAACCGCCAAGGTGATCTCCGAGGAGTCCGCGGAGGACGAGGTGGGTATCAACAACACGGTGACGGTGCAATTTGTGGAGGACGACACCACGGAGACCTACCGGATCGTCACGACTGTTCGGGGAAATTCCCTGGAAGGACTGATCAGCAACGAATCGCCCATGGGGAAGGCACTGTTGGGCAAAAAAGCAGGAGATATCGCTCATGTGCAGGTCAACGACAATGTGGGATATGATGTGCGCATCGTGAAGATAGAGAACACTGTGGACGACGGAAGTGACAAGATAAGGAGTTTTTAAGTATGAAAAAATATTTACTGTTTGATCTGGACGGGACATTGACCGATCCCAAGGTGGGTATCACTACCTGTGTACAGTATGCTTTGCAGTCCTTCGGCGTGGAAGAGGCGGATCCGGACAAGCTGGAGTGTTTTATCGGGCCGCCTCTGCGGGATAGTTTTATGGAGTTTTATGGTTTTGGCGAAGAGCAGGCCAAAGAGGCGGTGGAAAAATACAGAGAACGCTTTCAGGATACCGGAATCTATGAGAATGAACTATACGACGGTATTCCGCAGATGTTGCGCACCCTACAATCCAAGGGCATGTATCTGGCGGTGGCTTCCAGCAAACCGGAGGAGTATGTCCGCCGCATTTTGGAGCATTTTAAGATCGACAAATATTTCTGCGTTGTGGTGGGAAGTGAGATGGACGGCGCCAGATCTTCCAAGGCGGAAGTGATCAGAGAGGTCCTTGCCCGTCTGTCGAAAGAAGAACCCATCCAGGCGGATCAGGTGTACATGGTCGGGGACCGCCGCCACGACATAGAGGGGGCCAGGGAAAACGGTATCGAGAGCGTGGGCGTTGCGTATGGCTATGGCAGCATGGAGGAATTGAAGGAGGCCAAGTCGGATTACATCGTCCGTTCCGTGGAAGAATTGCAGAAATTTTTGCTCAGAGGCAGCGAGGAGCAGGCGTCCGGACAGAAAAAGAAAAATCCCATGACCCAGCGGATCTGGACTATGGCATACTGCTTTTTGATGTTTATGCTGGTGAGAAATGTGGTGTTGTACGCGCTGAGCTGGCTTTTGGTGCAGGTGGGAGGCGGCCTGTCGGGGGTGCTGGCGGACTTTCTGCTCATCAAAGATGAGGCGGGAGAGATGATCGGCTACACGGGGAACACTTCCACCATTATGTCGGCGCTGGCCTTTCTCGCGGGTATTGTTCCCGTGTGGCCCACAGCCAAAAAATTGATCCATATGACGGAGGAGGACACCAAGCTGTCCCATCTCAAAAAGGAACCGAACCAACATTATATCCTGATCGCTTTGGCGGCTGCGGGGGCGGTCGTCGGTCTGAATCTGTTGTTTGATCTGACCGGTTTTACCAGCAAATCCGACGCCTATCAGGCGGTGATGGAGGATCAATATTCCGCGTATTTTCTGGTGGGAATCTTCTGTTATGGCGTCATCTCGCCGATCGCGGAGGAAATTCTGTTTCGAGGTGTGTTCTTCGCGTACATGAGGAGATTTTTGACGCTGAAGCTGGCGATCGTCCTGTCCTCCGCGCTGTTTGGGTTTTATCATATGAATGCGGTGCAGGGCATTTACGCCTTTGCGATCGGCTGTCTGATCGCCTACAGTTATGAATATTTCGGCAATTTTCTCATGCCGGTTGCCGTCCATATGATCTCCAATCTGCTCTCCTACTGCCTGTCCTACACGGGCCTGGCGCAGAGCGGGTTTATGAGCTGGCCGGTGTGTGTGGCGAGTCTGGTGATCTGTGCGGGCAGTTTGCATATGCTTGGCAAAGCGAAAAAGATATTGTGAGGAGACCGGCTATGAAATTTTCAGTGATCATAGTGTGTTTGAATCCGGGGGAGAAATTGAATCAAACCTTAGACAGTGTCCTTGCACAGACTTATCAGGATTATGAGGTGTTGGTGAAGGACGGCGGCAGCAGGGACGGCTCCATAGAAACTATGAGACAGGATGCCCGCATCCGCCTGTTTGCCAAGCCGGATACGGGCATTTACGACGCCATGAATCAGGCTGTGGCGTATGCGAGGGGAGCGTTTTTTCTGTTTTTGAACTGCGGAGACACTTTTTATGACGAGACGGTGTTGGAACGGACTGCCGGGTGGGCGGAGAAGGTTTCTTTGGAGGGTCAAGGGAATCTGGTTCTCTATGGAGACACTTACAGCAAAGCGAACGGGGTGATGCTTTACTCGCCTGATCCCATAGACGCGCTGGCCTGCTATCGGAATATTCCCTGTCATCAGTCCTGTTTCTACGCGGCCGAGCTGTGTCGGGGGAAAAAATACGATCTGCAATATCTCGTGAGGGCGGACTATGATCATTTTCTGTGGTGCTATTTTGTGAAAAAGGCAAGCATGATGCATATGGGGTTTCCTATTTCTTCCTACGAGGGGGCCGGTTTTTCGGAGAGCCGCCAAAACCGCAGTTTGGACAGGGAGGAACACAGAAAAATCACGGCGCGCTATCTGAGCGGGAAAGAGTTGTTGCGATGCCGCTTATACATGCTGGGGACGTTGGCGCCGCTCAGAAGATTTTTGGCGGAGAGCAGATTGCTGGGCAAAGTCTATTATCGGCTGAAAGGCCGCCTCACAGGGCGCAGAGCATAACATGATAAAAATGACCTTATTCAAGGCAGGAGACGGCCGGATGGCCATAAATACCATGATCGGTCTGTGATCACGGCGAAGTATTCTGACAATTTATGCGTAAATTTAAAATTGTCAAATTATCTGACAATTCCTCAAAAAATAGTTGTTTACAGATAGGAAAAAAGGGTGTATAGTAAGTGGTGACAAAAAGGTCGCAAAGGAGCGCTTGAGAGGGTTCATTGCGACCTTTTTTGCGCGCAAGGAACCGCCTGCGTGTTCTTGGGTGTGGGCGGCAGGAAAGGAGAATGACAATGTTTGATGTGAAAAGAGACCTCCCGCAGGCGCCTCTCTATCGGGAAGCGTTTGAACATGACAACTGCGGGATCGGAGCCTGTGTCAATATCAATGGCAGAAAAGATCACGCCACGGTGGAAAATGCGTTGAAGATCGTGGAAAATCTGGAGCACAGAGCCGGAAAGGACGCAGAGGGAAAAACAGGAGACGGTGTGGGGATCCTCACGCAGATTCCGCATAAATTTTTTGCAAAGGTAGCCAAAGCGCTGAATATTCAGATTGGCAAAGAGAGAGAGTACGGCGTCGGCATGTTTTTCTTTCCGCAGGAGGAGCTTCGCAGGAATCAGGCGAAGAAGATGTTTGAGATCATTGTGGAGAAGGAAGGACTGGAGTTTTTGGGTTGGCGTCAGGTGCCCACGTTCCCCAATGTGCTGGGACACAAGGCGGTGGAGTGTATGCCCTATATCATGCAGGGATTTGTCAAAAAGCCTGCGGATGTGGAGAAGGGCCTCGCTTTCGACCGCAGACTTTACATTGCCAGACGTGTCTTTGAGCAGTCCACGGACGATACCTATGTGGTGTCTCTGTCCAGCAGGACGATTGTGTACAAGGGGATGTTTTTGGTGGGACAGTTGCGCACTTTCTTTGCGGATCTGCAGAGCGAGGACTATGAGTCCGCGATCGCTATGGTACATTCCAGGTTTTCCACCAACACCAATCCCAGTTGGGAGCGCGCGCATCCCAACCGTCTGATGGTACATAACGGCGAGATCAATACCATTCGCGGAAACGCCGACAAAATGTTAGCCAGAGAAGAAAATATGGAATCCGGATATCTGAAGGGGCAGCTGCACAAGGTTCTTCCGGCCATCAGCAAGACCGGATCCGACTCCGCCATGCTGGACAATACGCTGGAATTTTTGGTGATGAACGGCATGGACTTGCCGTTGGCTGTGATGATCGCCATTCCGGAACCCTGGGCCAACGACAAGGCCATGTCCCAGACGAAGCGGGATTTCTACCAATATTATGCGACGATGATGGAACCCTGGGACGGGCCTGCGTCCATCCTGTTCTCCGACGGCGACGTCATGGGGGCGGTGCTGGACAGAAACGGCCTGCGCCCTTCCAGATATATGATCACGGAGGACGACGTGCTGATTCTCTCCTCCGAGGTGGGCGTGCTGGATATCGATCCGGTGAAGATCAAGGTGAAGGAGAGACTGCGCCCGGGCAAGATGCTTTTGGTGGACACGCTTCAGGGCAAAGTGATCGATGATGAGACGCTGAAGGAAAAGTATGTGTCCAGGCAGCCGTACGGCGAATGGCTGGACAGCAATCTGGTGGAGCTTCACAGCCTGAAGATACCGAATCTGCGTGTGCCGGAGTACACCGAGGAGGAGCGCCAGAGGATGCAGAAAGCGTTTGGATACACCTACGACGAGTTGAGACAGAGCATCCTGCCCATGGCGAAAAACGGCGGGGAAGCGATCGCGGCAATGGGTGTGGACACGCCGTTGCCGGTGTTGTCCAAGACACATCATCCGCTGTTCCATTATTTCAAGCAGCTTTTTGCGCAGGTTACCAACCCGCCCATAGACTGCATCCGTGAGGAGATCATCACTTCCACCACCGTCTATGTGGGGACGGAGGGGAATCTGTTGGAGGAGTCCCCTAAAAATTGTAATATGCTCAAGATCAACAATCCGATATTGACCAACACGGATGTGATGAAGATCAAAAATATGAAGGCGGAAGGCTTTCGTGTGGAAGTCATCCCCATCACATACTACAAGAACACCAGTCTGGAGAGGGCGATCGACAGATTGTTCGTGGAAGTGGATCGGGCGTACCGAGAGGGCGTCAATGTGTTGATTTTGTCCGACAGGGGCGTGGATGAAAACCATGTTCCCATGCCTTCCCTGCTGGCGGTGTCGGCCTTAAACCAATATCTGGTCCGCACCAAGAAGCGCACCAGGGTGTCTCTGATCCTGGAGTCGGGGGAACCCAGGGAAGTCCATCACTTTGCCACACTGCTGGGCTACGGCGCCTGTGCGATCAATCCCTATCTGGCGCAGGAGTCCATTCGGGAACTGGTGGAGAATCATATGCTGGACAAGGATTATTACGCGGCTGTGGACGATTACAACAGAGCGGTGCTGCACGGTATTGTCAAGATCGCTTCCAAGATGGGGATCAGCACGATTCAGTCCTACCGAGGCTCTCAGTTGTTTGAGGCGGTAGGGATCGCTCCCGAGGTGATCGGCAGATATTTCAGCAACACGGTGTGTCGGGTGGGCGGCATCACCTTGAAGGATATTGAAAAAGACGTGGACGATCTGCACTCCATGGCCTTTGACCCGCTGGGACTGAGCAACGATCTGACGCTGGACAGTCCCGGGCATCATAAGGCCAGAAGCGGCGGAGACGAGCATCTGTACAATCCCGCCACCATCCACATGCTTCAGGAGTCCACCAGGCGGGGCGACTATGCCATGTTCAAGCAGTACACCGCCATGGTGAACGATGAAAATTCCATCCGCAATCTGAGAGGACTCATGGACTTTGCCTATCCCAAAAAGGGTGTGCCCATAGAGCAGGTGGAACCAGTGGAAACCATCGTGCAGAGATTTAAGACCGGAGCGATGTCTTACGGTTCCATCTCCAAAGAGGCGCACGAGACTATGGCGATCGCCATGAACAGGCTCCACGGCAAGAGCAATTCCGGAGAAGGCGGAGAAGATATTGAGAGATTGACGATCGGCCCTGACGGATTGAACCGCTGCTCGGCGATCAAACAGGTGGCCAGCGGGCGTTTCGGCGTCACCAGCCGCTATCTGGTCAGCGCAAAGGAGATCCAGATCAAGATGGCGCAGGGCGCGAAACCCGGCGAGGGCGGACATCTGCCCGGAGGAAAGGTGTACCCCTGGATCGCCAGAACCAGGCACTCCACGCCCGGCGTCTCTCTGATCTCCCCGCCGCCGCACCATGATATTTATTCTATTGAAGATCTGGCGCAGCTCATTTATGATTTGAAGAACGCCAACAAGGACGCGCGCATTTCCGTGAAACTGGTGTCCGAAGCGGGCGTGGGTACCGTGGCGGCAGGCGTGGCCAAGGCGGGGGCACAGGTGATCTTGGTGTCGGGGTACGACGGCGGCACCGGCGCGGCTCCCCGCACTTCGATTCACAATGCGGGACTGCCCTGGGAGCTGGGGTTGGCGGAGACCCATCAGACGCTCATTATGAATGGATTGCGGAACAAGGTTCGCATCGAGACGGACGGTAAGCTGATGAGCGGACGGGATGTGGCGATCGCCGCCATACTGGGGGCGGAGGAGTTTGGATTTGCCACGGCGCCTCTGGTGACTATGGGATGCGTGATGATGCGCGTCTGCAATCTGGACACTTGCCCTGTGGGGGTGGCGACCCAGAATCCGGAGCTTCGGAAAAATTTCAGGGGCAAACCGGAATACGTGGAAAACTTTATGCGGTTTATCGCCGAAGAACTTCGCGAATATATGGCAAAGTTGGGAGTCAAGACCCTGGACGAACTGGTGGGCCGGACGGATCTGCTTAAGATCAAGGAGAATTTGGACGCGCGCAAGCGTCAGATCGACCTGTCTCAGATTTTGTCCAATCCCTACGAGGGAGTCAAAGATAAATTTACCTTCGATCCCAAGCAGGTGTACGATTTTGAATTGGAAAAAACACTGGATGAGAAAGTGCTGTTGAAACAGCTGCGCAAGGCAATCGACGCGGGACAGAAGCGGAGCCTGGAGGTGGATGTGGGCAACACGGACCGCGCTTTCGGCACCATCTTGGGAAGTGAGATCACCAAAAAGCTAGGTAATGAGGTGGAGGAGGACAGTTATCATATCCTGTGCAGAGGTGCGGGAGGACAGTCCTTCGGAGCCTTTATCCCCAAGGGACTTACCTTGGAACTTGCGGGCGAGAGCAACGATTACTTTGGAAAGGGACTCTCCGGCGGTAAGCTGGTGGTGTATCCGTCGAAGGGAAGTCGATTTAAGGCGGAGGAGAATATTATCATCGGCAATGTGGCGCTCTATGGGGCGACCAGCGGAAAGGCATTTATCAACGGCGTGGCGGGCGAGCGTTTCTGTGTCCGCAATTCCGGCGCATACGCGGTGGTGGAAGGCGTGGGCGACCATGGCTGCGAGTACATGACCGGAGGGCGCGTGGTGATCTTAGGGCGCACCGGCAAAAATTTTGCGGCCGGTATGAGCGGCGGTATCGCCTATGTGCTGGACGAGGAAAACGATCTCTATAAACGCTTGAATAAAGAGATGGTATCTTCCGCGGAGATCACTTCCAAGTACGACGTCATGGAGTTAAAGGGTATGATAAAAGAGCATGTGACGCTCACCAACTCTGCGAAGGGGAAGGAGATCCTGGAACATTTCAATGATTATCTGCCCAAGTTTAAGAAGATCATTCCGCATGATTACGAGCGGGTGCTTAAGACCATCGTACAGATGGAGGAGAAGGGCCTTAGCGCGGAGCAGGCACAGATCGAGGCATTTTATGCCAACACCAAGAGGTAGACAAAAGGAGATTGAAGATGGGAAAACCAACTGGATTTATGGAATATGAGAGAGAGGTCAGCTTAGCGGAGGCTCCCGAGAAAAGAGTCCGGCATTTCAACGAATTTCACGAGCATCTGCCCAGAGAAAAACAGCAGCTCCAGGGGGCGCGCTGTATGGAGTGCGGCGTGCCGTTCTGCCAGTCCGGAATGATGATATGCGGGATGGCCAGCGGTTGTCCTCTGCACAATCTGGTGCCGGAGTGGAATGATCTGGTCTACACAGGCAACTGGCAGCAGGCGTACAATCGTCTGAAAAAGACCAACAATTTTCCGGAGTTTACCTCCAGGGTGTGTCCGGCGCTGTGTGAGGCGGCATGCACCTGTGGGTTGAACGGCGCTCCGGTGGCCACAAAGGAAAATGAGTACGCGATCATTGAGAACGCGTATGCGGAAGGGTATGCGGCGGCAAAACCGCCCAAAGTGCGCACCGGAAAAAAGGTGGCTGTGGTGGGCAGCGGCCCCTCCGGTCTCGCGGCGGCGGATCAACTGAACAAAAGAGGACACCATGTCACTGTGTTTGAACGCTCTGACAGGGTGGGAGGACTGCTCATGTACGGCATCCCCAATATGAAGCTGGAGAAGCAGATCATAGAGCGCAAGATCAAGGTCATGGAGGAGGAAGGCGTCTCGTTCGTGACGGGAGCCGATGTGGGAAAAGAGAGGAAGGCGGATAAGCTGCTGCATGATTTTGACCGCGTGGTGTTGGCCTGCGGCGCTTCCAACCCCAGAGATATCAATGTCCCAGGCAGGGACGCCAAAGGGATTTATTTTGCGGTGGACTTTCTCAAGGCCAACACCAAGAGCTTGCTGGACTCTGGCTTTGCAGACAAGAAATATGTGGACACCAAGGGGAAAAATGTGGTCATCATCGGCGGAGGAGATACCGGCAACGACTGTCTGGGCACTTCCATACGCCATGGGGCCAAATCGGTGACGCTTTTGGAGATGATGCCCAAGGCGCCGGATACGCGCGCGGAGAACAACCCCTGGCCGGAGTGGCCCAAGGTCTGCAAGACGGACTATGGACATGAGGAGGCCATCGCCCTGTACGGCCATGATCCCCGTCTGTATGAGACTACCGTGAAAGAGTTTGTCAAGGATGACAAGGGAAATCTGAAAGCGGTGAAGATCGTGAAGCTGAATTGGGAGAAGGATGTGGAGACCGGACGCATGAAAATGTCCGAGATCGCGGGCAGCGAAAAGCTCTTAGATGCGGAGATCGTGCTGATTGCTGCGGGATTTTTAGGCTCGCAAAAATATGTGTCGGAAGCCTTTGGCGTGGAATTGAACGAGCGCACCAATGTGAAGACTCAGCCGGGCAGATATCAGACCAGCGTGGATAAGGTGTTTGTGACGGGAGATATGCACAGGGGGCAGTCCCTTGTGGTGTGGGCGATCCGCGAGGGCAGAGAAGCGGCCAGAGAAGTGGATGAGAGTCTGATGGGGTATTCCAATTTGGTGGTGCAGTGATGTGACGCTACAGTAACGTGACGGTTCAGGCGTAAAAGGGGTTGCGGTTTTGAGGTAGGGGAGGATTGGGGCATTTGGGGACGGAGCAAAAGGTTGCAGAGAAGGCTTTCTGCAACCTTTTGCTCCTGTATCTTACAATTTTAAAAATATATTATCCTCATAATTCGGATTACGATATCTGGTAAGAGTATTTGGCTTGTTGGTTGAGGGGGCGTGGGTTCGAGGTCTGTTTGGGGAGCGAAACCTGCTGTTGGCGTGAGAGAGGAAAAACAGGTCAAAGAACGTAAGATGCCGCCGCAGGAATTTATAGACTGGCTGTATTAGCAGAGTGGTGTTATAATGGAATTGGCAGAAAAGTGTTCAAGACAAGGGTGCAGATTTGCCGGGGGTTGGGGTAGATAAATCTGTCCCTGGTTTGTGTATATTTTTTATTGATATTTGGTACTTTTGCGTTATGATATAAATGGTGAACTGGTCATGCAGGGGTTATGCCTAAAATTGTTGAGAAAAGGTACAATTACTATGTTGCCAGAAGAAAAAGCATGTATAAAGATAGATAAACAGCTTATGAAGTTAATTGCAGAAGGAAGATGACGATAGGGAAATAATATTAGTAAGGAGGCTGATCAGATATGGCAAGCCTATAATTTCGATTCTCTCCGGCAGTTGGTGCGGGATTTGCAGAAAGAGAACCGAAAGCTGAAAGATCAGCTTGATAAAGCCAATATAGTCTACGATTCCGAAAGCATTATAGAGGATGCGCTTGTATGGTATGGAGGTATGAACCTGCTGGGTAAGGAGGATGTGTGGGATAACTTAATGAGGATCGGTTCCACGCAGGTTGCTGCGGAATTGTTGGCGATACCGGATGCAGGCTAGAGCGGCAAAGTTCTCTTTGCACTGTTTGGGGCAATTTGATGAAAACCGTTTTTAAGACCTACTGGAAGAAAATGCTGAACGCAGAAATACAAAGTATTAATATCAAATAATAGAAAACTATTGAAAATATACATTTGAGATTTATAATAAAATAGTTAAGTTATATGCAAGTTTAAATCACGAGGTGAGAGCATGGTAGAAATCATGAATGACAAATGGATTAGCATAGATGAGGCTGCGGAATACTTAGGGATTAAGACGGTTACACTTCGCAGTTGGATTAGGAACGGTAAGGAAGGTTTGCCTGCTCAAAAAATTGGAAAGCAATGGAAGTTTAAAATTTCTGAACTTGATGAATGGGTTAAGAGCGGAAAGAGTGCTAACGACTGATTCAAATAAAAAACCAAAGAAAATCAATAGGCAAGGAGCAGGAAAATATGTCTGTCAAGAAAACACAATTATATGCATCGGGGTGGGCGGGTTGCGACAAACTACGCGGAGGCATGGACAATCAGATTCACAATCAAATGGTGAGTTTTATATGGGGAATTGCCGATGACTGCCTACGTGATGTATATGTGCGTGGCAAATACCGTGATGTGATTCTGCCGATGACAGTTATCCGCCGTTTGGATGCAATGCTGGAAAGAACGAAACCTGCGGTGTTGGAAATGAAAAAGAGAATGGATGATGCCGGTATTACGAATCAGTGGCCCGCACTTTGCAATGCGGCGGGACAGGCTTTCTGCAATTCATCGCGTTTTTTGTTGAAAGACCTGACTAGCCGTGCAAAGAAGCAGACACTGAAAGTTGATTTTGAGGCGTATCTTGATGGTTTTTCTCCGAATGTCCAGGAAATTTTGGAGAAATTTAAGTTCCACAATCAGATTGACACCATGATTGAGGCGGATATTCTCGGTGCCGTGATAGAGAAGTTTGTTTCACCCACAATCAATCTTAGTCCAAATCCAATATATACAGACGATACCAAGCAGACGGTAAAATTGCCTGCGTTAGATAATCACAGTATGGGTACGATTTTCGAGGAACTGATCCGCCGTTTTAATGAAGAAAATAACGAGGAAGCCGGAGAACACTGGACTCCTCGCGATGTGGTGGAACTGATGGCTGATTTGGTGTTTGTTCCTATTGCTGATCAGATTAAGGATGCTACCTATTCCTGTTATGACGGAGCTTGCGGCACAGGAGGTATGCTTACGGTTGCGCAGGACAGACTTCTCACACTTGCCGGGCAACACGGCAAAAATGTATCCATACATCTTTTTGGACAGGAAATTAATCCGGAGACATACGCTATCGCCAAGGCAGATCTGCTTCTCAAAGGCGATGGGGAGCAAGCGGAGCATATCAGTTATGGTTCCACGCTGTCTCTTGACGGAAACGCTGCTCGTCAGTTTGATTTTATGCTCAGCAATCCGCCTTATGGTAAAAGCTGGAAAACTGATGCAGAGAAGATGGGTGGGAAGAAAGACATTCTTGACAGCCGCTTTAATGTTTATCTGGAGGATGGCGAACAGCTTACTATGATTCCGAGAACCAGTGACGGTCAGCTTCTTTTTCTGCTTAACAATGTGTCAAAGATGAAACGGGATACTCTACTTGGCAGTCGTATTGCGGAAGTACATAATGGTTCTTCCATTTTTACCGGAGATGCCGGAAGCGGTGAGAGTAACGCCCGCCGCTATATGATTGAAAATGACTTGGTGGAAGCGGTTATTGCGCTGCCGGAGAATATGTTCTATAACACAGGTATCGGGACATTTATCTGGGTGCTTTCCAACAGAAAGGAAGAACGCCGTAAGGGAAAAATCCAACTGATTGACGCGAGCGGCATGAAGTCACCGCTCCGCAAGAATATGGGTAAGAAGAACTGCGAGTTTACAACGGAAATCAAAAACGAGATACTCCGCATCTTCCTTGAGATGGAGGAAAGCGAGGTAAGCAAGGTTTTCAACAACAAGGAGTTTGGTTACTGGAATGTCACAGTGGAACGTCCGCTGCGGTTACACATTTACCCTGACAGGATAATTCCTGTAGATATTTTCGTAAAAGCAGGGGAATACGATTCTGTCTGCACTGCGATACAAGCGGCGGCTAAAATGGCACCTCTTGATGATTGGACAGTGTTTGCCAGAGCGACAAAGCTGAAAGCGGCTGTTCTTAAAAAGATCCGCCCGTTTATTACAGAGAAAGACCCTTCCGCAAAACCGATAGAGGGCGAGGCAGATGTCGATTTGCGAGATACAGAGAATATCCCTTTCACTTATGAGGGTGGCATTGATGCTTTTATCAGAAACGAGGTGCTGACCTACGCTCCCGATGCCTATATAGATGAAAAGAAAACGCAGATTGGTTATGAGATCAGTTTCACCAAGTATTTCTATAAGCCGGTGGAATTGCGTGAAATGGCGGATATTCTTGCCGACCTTCGTGCGCTGGAAAAGGAGGCGGATGGCATGATGGAGGAGATTATGGAGGAAGTACAATGAGAGAATACGAAAGTTATATCCTTTCGCCTGTTCCTTGGATTGAAAAAATGCCGTCACATTGGAGATTGGTACGTGGGAAGAATCTATATCAAAAAATGCAACGTCCAACGAGCGATACAGATGAAATTGTTACCTGTTTTCGGGATGGAACTGTTACTTTGAGGAAAAAACGCAGAATTACTGGATTCACAGAGTCATTGAAGGAGATAGGTTATCAAGGAATCAAAAAAGGTGACCTTGTTATTCATGTAATGGATGCATTCGCAGGTTCCACTGGTGTATCTGATTCCGATGGTAAGGGAACGCCTGTGTACAGTGTTTGCCAAGCCAAAGGTGACAGCAATAATCAATACTATGCACTCCTACTTCGAGAAATGGCGCGGACTGGTTTTATACAATCTCTATACAGAGGAATCAGAGAGCGCTCATCAGATTTTCGCTTTGAAGTTTTTGCAGCACAGTTTTATCCCGTTCCTCCCCGTCCTGAGCAAGACCAGATTGTGCGATTTCTCGACTGGAAGGTGTCAGTAATCAATCGGTTGATTAACATTAGGAAAAAGCAGATTGGAAAACTATATGAACTGAAAAACAGCTTAGTTCATCAGGTAATTACAAAGGGTTTAGACACCGAATCCAACACCATTGCCAGCGGTTATGAATGGGTTGGTTCTATACCACATCATTGGAAAGTAGTTTCGCTAAGGCGAGTATACTCGGTTATACTTGGTAAAATGCTTTCATCAAATCCTAGCAATGAAAACTGTTCATACGAGGAATATATATGTGCAAAGGACGTTCATTTTGACGATGTTGACTTATCGAATCTTAAGCGAATGTGGTTTTCTGAATCAGAAAAAGAGCAGTATCAGGTTCAACTTGATGATTTATTGGTAGTAGAAGGCGGAGCTGGCGCGGGTAATGCAGCAATCGTGCAAAATTTACAAGATAGGCAAATTTATGTGCAAAATTCTATTCATATTATTCGTCCTAAGGATACACAAGCACTGAATTCGTTCCTTTGTTATTGGATTCAAAGCCTTGTGGCACGAGGATATATGAAAAATATTTGCAGTGTTGCAACAATTCCGCATTTTACAAAAGACAAAGTATTGTCTACTATGATGCCGTTGCCTCCAATAAGAGAGCAGGAGAAAATTGTAACATTTCTCAATAATCAATTTGCAAAAATTGCGAAAGTAATTGATTTGAAGAATATGCAAATAAGGCAATTGGAAGAATATAAAGCTCGTCTTATCTCTGATGTGGTTACAGGGAAAGTGGATGTTCGCAATATTGAAATTCAGGAATACGAATATGTGAGTGAAGATATGGATATTGAAATTGCAAAACAGGAGGATAGTTTCTATGAATGATATGGATTTTATAAAAATGTTTTCTGAATTTGTGAAAAACAGCATGGATAATAACCCCAATTATTCCGAATGGGAAAAATGGTGGAGAAAATCCGGCGTTGAAGAAACGGAAAAATATGCAAGATATAAATGTAGTATTGGTGGTTTCCCTGAGATTTTCCACACAGTGAGCGGAAAATCTGAAAGAGGTTTTATTTGATGTTTTCAAATACGAACGCATTGAGTTCACAAATGGTGGGATAGTTTTTTGGAGGAAAGGAAGTATGGCGGAAAGTCAAAATATAGAATATAAAGAGTCTTGGAGGGATGAATATCTGAAATGGATATGCGGTTTTGCTAATGCACAGGGAGGATGTATCTATATTGGACTTGATGACAAGGGGAAAATTATTGGCGTAGCTGACTGCAAGAAACTTCTTGAGGATATTCCCAATAAAATCAAGGATACAATGGGGATTATAGCCGATGTAAACTGCCTGGATGAGAATGGGAAGCAATATATTCAGATTATTGTAAATCCAAGTTCTTATCCGGTCAGCTATCACGGCGAGTATCATTATCGAAGTGGAAGCACAAAGCAACAGCTCCGAGGATCGGCACTGACAGAATTTTTGGTTAGAAAGACGGGGTATCGATGGGATGCGGTTCCAATAGACAATGTTTCTGCTACAGACTTGGATATGGAGAGTTTTGAAATTTTTCGTCGGGAATCTGTTCGTACAGAACGAATGACACGTAAAGATTTGGAGTGTACAAATGAAGAATTGTTGGAGAAATTGGGACTCATTACGGATGGAAAATTAAAAAGGGCAGCAGTTTTGTTGTTTTATCGTAATCCTCAACGTTTTTTTACAGGTTGTTATGTGAAAATCGGGAAGTTTGGCGTAGGATCGGATTTGCAATATCAGGATGTAATAGAGGGTTCGCTTATTCTAATTGCGGACAGGGTAGTCGAATTGATTTATTTGAAATATTTAAAGGCATCTATATCTTACGATAAAGAGGTGCGAGTGGAGACATACCCTTATGCGCGAGAGGCCGTGCGAGAGGCTGTGTACAATGCGTTGATTCATTGCAAATGGGAAGATGGCATCCCGATTCAAATCAGGATAGAAGATGAGGCTATGTATATCAGCAATGCATGTGTCTTTCCTAGTGATTGGACAACAGAAAATCTGATGAAAACACATAATTCCAGACCATATAATCCGGATTTAGCAAATACATTTTTCAGAGCCGGCTATATAGAGGCATGGGGACGCGGAATACAGAAGATTTGTGAAGAATGTGATTTGATTGGCGCAAATGCACCGGAATATAGAATCCTTGGAGACGATATTACAGTCAAGCTTACAGCTGTTGAGAGCAGCAGAGCTTTTAATAGGACAAAAGATGTTTCCCCAAATGTCCGAAAAGGAAAGGCTGTAAATACAAGGGTTTTTGAACTTATAAAGGTTCAAACGGACATTTCGATGTCCGAAATAGCTGTCCGTTTAGGAGTGTCCTATAAAACTGTACAACGAGCAGTGGCAGACTTAAAAAAGCTTGGTCTTATCGAAAGAGTCGGAGGAAGAAAAGATGGATATTGGCGAATAAATGAGAATTGTCTAAGGAGAGGCAGGAATGAATTTCACTAATACAAAAGAGAATGGTCTGGAAACTTTAATCGTTAAGTGGTTGGTGGAACAGAATGGCTATGAGCAGGGTATGAATACCGATTATAACCGCGAATATGCCGTAGATGAAACCCGCCTGTTTCGTTTTCTTCAAAATACACAGCCGGATTCGATGGCAAAGCTGGGTGTTTTTGCATCAGACATGAAAAAGAAGCAGTTTTTGAACAGATTGCAGGGTGAAATTGCTAAGCGCGGCATTATTGATGTGTTGCGAAATGGCGTAAAAGTATATCCAGCTAACCTTATTTTGTTCTATCTGACACCGACGGAGAATAATGCCAAAGCAAAGGAGATGTTTGAGCAGAATATATTCAGCGTGACCAGACAGCTTCAGTTTTCAACTGACACTGTGAGGATGGCGCTTGATATGTGTATTTTCATCAATGGTCTGCCTGTAATTACCTTTGAACTGAAAAACCAGATGACAAAGCAGAATGTGAATGATGCAGTAGAGCAATACAAGGCAGACCGTGTTCCAAGGGAATTGTTATTCCAGTTCAAACGCTGCATGGTACATTTTGCTGTGGATGATGTTCGTGTTAAATTCTGCACAAAGTTGGATGGAAAGGGCAGTTGGTTTTTGCCTTTCGATAAAGGATATCATGATGGCGCCGGTAATCCGCCGAATCCAAACGGTATCATGACGGATTATTTGTGGAAAGATATTCTTACAAAACGGAAACTCAGCCGTATTATTGAAAACTATGCGCAGTTGGTTGTGGAGGAAGAACCGGAAACAAAAAGAAAAACAATAAAGCAGATATTTCCGCGCTATCATCAGTTGGATTGCGTGGAAAAGCTACTGGCAGATGTTCGCACAAACGGAATCGGCAAGCGGTATCTGATTCAGCACAGTGCGGGGAGTGGCAAATCCAATTCCATAGCATGGCTGGCTCATCAACTGATAGGGTTGGAAAAAGACGGGCATCCGATGGTAGATTCTGTTCTGGTCGTTACCGACCGCCGTATATTGGACAAGCAGATCAGGGATAACATCAAGCAGTTTATGCAGGTAACAAATACTGTGGCGTGGGCAAAACATTCCGGTGATTTGCGGGATGCCATTCGAGACGGGAAACGCATCATTATCACCACAATTGAGAAGTTCCCATATGTTGTGCCGGATATCGGTGTAAGCCATAAATCCAATCGTTTCGCTATTATCATTGACGAGGCACATTCCGGTCAGAATGGCAGAAATTCCGCTCAGATGAATCTGGCATTGTCCGGCTTTGTTTCTGATGATGATATGGATAAAAAAGAGGATGCTATCAATGCTATGATGGAGGGACGCAAGTTGCTGAAAAATGCCAGCTATTTTGCCTTTACTGCTACTCCGAAAAACAAGACACTGGAAACCTTTGGTGTGCCGTATCAGGATGGTGACGATATAAAACATCGTCCTTTCCATGTATATACGATGAAGCAGGCGATTCAGGAAGGTTTTATTCTGGATGTTCTGAAATATTACACGCCGATTGAAAGCTATTATAGACTTATAAAAACAGTGCAGGACGATCCCATGTTTGACAAGAAACGGGCGCAAAAGAAACTTCGTTCCTTTGTAGAAAGTGACAGCTATACTATTGCACAAAAAGCAGAGATGATGGTGGAGCATTTTCATGAACAGGTTATCGCAAAAGGAAAGATTGGCGGACAGGCTCGCGCTATGGTTGTGACCTCCAGCATCTCACGCTGTATTGAATATTTCTACGCTATAGGCAAGAGCCTTGCAAACAGGCATAGTCCCTATAAGGCAATTATCGCTTTTTCAGAAGAAGGCAAGTATCAGGGCCAGGAAACGCCGCTGACTTCAGCGGGACTGAATGGGTTTCCCGATGCCAAAATCCCGAAAAAATTTAAGAAAGATCCCTACCGTATTCTTATCGTTGCGGATATGTTCCAAACCGGATTTGATGAACCGCTCCTGCACACGATGTATGTAGATAAGATGCTGTATGATATCCGTGCGGTGCAGACATTGTCTCGTCTCAATCGTTGCCACCCACAGAAACATGATACCTTTGTGCTGGATTTCTTCAATAAACCGGCAATGATTGAAGAGGCATTTTCGAGATATTACAGAACAACTTTGCTTTCCGGTGAAACCGATCCTAATAAGCTTTACGATCTTATTGCGACGATGGAAGAATATCAGATTTATTCAGAGGAACAGGTGGAAAAATTGGTTGACCTGTATTTGAATGGTGCTGACCGTGACAGGCTTGACCCGATTTTAGATGTCTGCGTGATAGTATATAAAGAATTAGAAACGGAGGGCCAGATTAAGTTCAAAAGCGCAGCGAAGGCTTTTTGTCGTACATACGGATTTCTCGGAGCCATTTTGCCATATGGAAACGCGGAGTGGGAGAGACTGTCCATTTTTCTAAATCTGTTGATTCCGAAACTGCCATCTCCTCGTGATGACGATTTTTCAGAAGGAATCTTAGATGTCATTGATTTGGACAGTTATCGTTTGGAAGCGCAGGAGTGTATGTCCATCAAGCTGGAAGATGAGGATGCGGAAGTGTCTCCGGTTCCGGCTGGTAAAACAGGAAATATTGTAAATCCTGAGATGGATTTGTTATCTATTATTTTGAATGATTTTAATGACATGTTTGGCAACATCAATTGGAATGATGCGGATAATGTCAGGCGGCAGATTCTTGAGATTCCGGAGATGGTAGCTAAGGATGAACGGTATCAAAACGCCATGAAAAATTCGGATGAACAAAATGCCCGAATGGAAAGCGAAAGGGCGCTGCAGCAGGTTATTTTTGCTATCATGGCAGACAATATGGAATTGTTCAAGCAATTTCAAGATAATCCGTCTTTCAAGAAATGGCTGTCTGATTTAGTGTTTAACCTGACCTACGAGCCAAAGGAAAAGAAGTCAAGAACCAATGGAGCTATAAATTATTCGGACTATCAGCCTCCCGGCAGTATGGTAGCTCAAGAGTTGGCATCTTATGACACAGATAAATAGCAAGTAGAAACAGCTTTAGATGATTTTATGTATTTCGTGCAGTGTGGCTGTTTTAGCGTAAAGATCAAAGGTAGGATACAAGAACAATAGAATTTAAGTTGTAGAAAAGAGTGGAAAAATGAAAAACAAAATATTTAAAATAATTATATGTAGCACAATAATAGTATTTGCGTGTTTGGTATTGATGGTATTCCCTTTTTTGATTGAATGGATGTTATTTGATACGGAACATATGCCATTTAATATACCTATTAGATTCTCAAGAGAAGCTTGGTTTGGCTTTATTGCTTCTTATTTGGGGGCGATTGGAACTGTTATTTTAGGTATAATTGCTTTATATCAAAATAAAAAGTACAAAGAATTGTCCGACAAATCCGAAACAAATTTATTGAATTTACAAAATGACATTAGAGAATTAAATAGGAAAAGTGTCGAACTTATTGAAATCAACACCAGAATAGAGCAAGCAAAATATTTTCCTGTTTTTAGAGAAGGACATAGATACTTTTGGGATGCGAGACAGGAAGATTTAGAAGATTTTAGTGTCGGAAATGTTTTTCAAATTGCAGTAAAGAAAGAAGATAATTTCAATATTGAGGAACCAATCGAAAAAGTAATTGAAAATTATCATACATTTACCTTTTTTCTAACTAATAATGGAGAAAAGGTTATACGAAATTTCCATTGCAAAGAAGCAAAAGTTAATGGAAAGAGTGAGATGGGGGCATGGTATTTTTATAACTGTGATATTGAATCAGGAGCAACTGCTTGCGTAATGTATGCAACAAAAATAGATTTGGTGAAAGAAATTAGAAAAGGTAATATATCCACGATCGAGTTCGAATATGGGATGGAAAATCTTATTGGAGAGAGCTTGCATATGGATATTCAAATAGTTTTTTTTAATACAAAAGGAAAACTACCAAGTGTATATGTAAATATGGGAAGTGTCTTGTATCAGGATGAAAAAGAAAATTATTAGAAAACTTTACCAAACAATTTTAAAGTCTTTTATAAGAACACATTGACGATATACAATTAACTTTGATGATGACAGGGATAGAGGATAACGTACAAAGATATCATGCGCTGGTTGATAAGAAATAAACAGCGGGATATGTTTAGGACATTTTACGGTTGCATATCAATCAATGGTAGACCACATGACGTTGCCAGTTACTCCGCCAGAGTGCAAACGCTCCAGCGCAACATTCTTCAACTTGATAAATTCGACTATATGTGCTAGAATAGCGTCAGACTTTTAGAGTAGATGACGCTGTTTTGCGTATAGGAAATGAGGTATCATTTTGGATCAGGCGTATGAGAATGATCGCATAGCATTGGAACAAGTTACAGATTTGGACAAGCTCGTCGAGTACAGCGCAAAGCTGTTAGATGAGAATGGCGTTATTTTGACGCCTACGGATACGGTTTATGGATTGATCTGTCTGCCGACTTCTGAGCTTGCAATCAAGAGAATATTTGAAATGAAGGAGCGGCCGTTGCAGCGGCATCTTCCTGTCATTGTCGCGGATTGGCAGCAGGCGGAAGATATGCTGCCTATTGTGTGGAATCAGCCGGCCAGGAGATTGGCGGAGGCGTTTTGGCCGGGGGCGTTGACAATCGCCTGCGGCGTGACGGAAAATAATGTGCAATGGCTGGAGGGGCGCGTCGAGGTGGGGATCCGTGTTCCCGACCATGTTTATATTCAGAAACTTGCCGGAAAAATGGGACCTTTGTTTATGACAAGCGCAAACAGGCATGGAGAAGATACTCCGCACACGATGGAGAGCGCACTGGCGAGTCTTGCGGGCGCGCCCTCCCTTGCGATAGACGGAGGACGATTGAGCGGCGCGCCGTCCACACTGGTAAATGTAAATCTTCCAAAGCCGAAAGTTGAGAGGGTTGGATCCATACCGGAATCAGAGATTGAGAGGGTGATTTATCGTGCATAAAGGACAAATACTGTTAGCCATCGAATCATCTTGTGACGAGACGGCGGCAGCCATTGTACAAGATGATTTTACAGTGGTATCATCGGTAGTATCCAGTCAAATACCATTACATGCGAAATGGGGAGGCGTCGTGCCGGGCATTGCCAGCAAACAGCATGTTGTCGCGATGAATGGCGTGATAAAAGAGGCATTGGAAAAGGCAGATGTCGCGTCCGAAGAATTATCTGCTGTGGCAGTTACCGTCGGGCCGGGACTTCCGGGAAGTCTGGCGGCAGGTATCTCCGCTGCCAAGGCGCTTTGTCTGGCGTGGGGGAAACCTTTTATCGCGGTCAATCATCTTGAGGGACATCTTTTTTCGGCGGAACTGGACGGGGCGAAGGTGGCATTTCCCGCGGTATATCTTCTTGTCTCAGGCGGCCATTGTATGATCGTCTATGCTGCGGAAAGAGGAAAGTACAAGCTGCTTGGAACCACAAGGGATGATTCTGTGGGGGAGGCATACGATAAAGTAGCCAGAGAGCTTGGATTTGAATATCCGGGCGGGCCGATCATAGATAAATTATCTCTCCAGGGGAAAGATCGCTATGATCTTCCGCGGCCCATGATAGAGCGGGGATATGATTTTTCTTTTTCCGGATTAAAATCAGCGGTACGCCGCGAGATAGATAAAGGAAATATTGTGAAAGAAGACATTGCCACTTCCTTTGTCGTCGCAAGTATGGATGTGCTATCGACAAAGCTTCGCAAAGCGGTCAGAGAATACGAGCCGCAAAGTGTGATCGTTGTCGGCGGGGTATCGAAAAGTCCGATATTGCGCAGCAAGCTTACGGACGGTTCCCTGGGGAAGGTAGATGTGATCTTCCCAAGTTTAAAGTATTCCACAGATAATGCGGCGATGATCGGAGCCGCCGGTTGGTGGCAGTTTCAAACCTATGGCGCATCTGAGGATACGGTTCCCATGATGCCAAGTTTGTCCCTCCCCTTAGCGGAAAGTGGGGAGAATGACTAAAAGAGTCATTTTTGTTTTGACTCCGAATACAAATAGGGGAGCGTGAGCATAAATGTCGATAGAGGATAGAAAACCCATTATAAAAACAATACATTCTGTGGAAGAGACGGCGGCATTGGCATCCCGATTTGCCAAGATACTAAAAAAGGGAGACATTCTTTTGTTTACAGGGGAGATCGGCGCCGGCAAGACCACTTTTATTCAAGCTTTGGCCAAAAATCTGGGCGTGAAAGAATTGGTCACCAGTCCTACTTTTGTCATTCATATGCTTCGGGATTCCGGAAGGATACCGCTCAGTCATGTGGATCTCTACCGCCTGAATAATGATGTGGAGGTGGAAAGCATTGGCTTTGAAGAATATTATGATACCGCTGTGACGGTAGTCGAATGGGCCGATCGATATTCCGGATTTGAGCCGCCATATCTCGAACTGCATTTTGCATATGGAGAGCAGGAGGAGGAGCGGATCATCTCCATTTTGCCAAACGGTGGAGATTGGGGGAGACGATTGCAGGATATCATATTTATAGATGGCGGAGGTGACATATGTCTATCAGACTTGGCATAGATGCTTCTCAGTCGATTGCCAGTTGTGCAATATCTGCCGATAGGGAGATCATTGCATCTGCGATGATGGAGAGGCCGATTGAAAATTTTCCCACATTGATCAGGGATGTCGTTGCTCGTGCAAACATTTCGCTGGGAGAGATCAATGAGATCGTCGTGTGCATTGGGCCGGGGTCTCAAACCGGTATTCGGACAGCCGTGGTGACAGGAAACGCTTTGGCGCTTGCTTTGCACAAACCTGTCTCCGGCGTGCGCAGCACGGATGCGGCGGCGATGCTCTCGAAGGCGGACGGCGTTTATCAAGTTGCGGTTTCGGCCGGTAGAAGGCGTTGGTATGTGGAAAGTTATCATTGGAATGAGAGAGAGCTTTGTCGTGTGGACGAGCTGCAACTGCTGGATGAGATTCCGGCAGATGCTTTTTCTATGTTTACTGTTGAACCCGACCGGTTGGACGCGTCTTACTCCTGTGCATGCGGCATTCTTATGGTGGCGGGACAACAGAGACAGTTGATCGATCAATCGCTGTTAAGCGAGGTCTTGCCTTATGAGAGAAGGGAAGGAACGGATAGGGAGGTACTAGCATGAAGGAAAAAAGGAAACGATGGAGCAGCGGGATGCTTTGTGTCATTCTGGCTTTTTCTCTGTTGGGGTGTCAGAATGAGAATGTGGATGTGACGAAGGCGGAGTATCCCGATAAGGTGCACCAGGAGGTCGCTTTTGAAGATATGGTGTTCACGGGATTTGACGAGACGAATCTGGAGGCGGCGCTGGAGGAGCTTCAAGGACTTTCTGCTTCGGGGGCGCTGGAAGCGGGAGAGGAGCAGACCAAAGAGAGGGTGGCGCAGTTATATGATGTGATCAAAGAAGAGATGGATCTGCTTTCCACACAGTACTGTCTGATCAATATTCAATATGACGCCAACGGGGCGGATGAGGAATTGGCGGAAATTGCCGCAGATCTCTCCGCCAGGAGCAGCGTTTTGAGCGATCAGTGTTATCAGGCGTTGGCGCTGCTTGTGGACACACCTTGCCAGGAGATCATTGAGGAGGAAGCGGGGGCAGACAATATAGAGTATCTGCGCGAGTATGAGCCGGTGACAGAGAGAATGTTGGACTTGCTAAAGGAGGAAGAGAAGCTGGAGCAGGCATATGATCAGGTGATGGCGCAGGCTTCCAATGAGGACGAGCAGACTACTTATCAGAAAGCGGGAGAGATTTACTGCGATCTGGTCCAGGTGAGAGCGCAGATCGCCGAGGAAGCCGGATATGACAATTATGTTGAGTATGCCTATCAGGAGATCTACAATCGTGACTATACGTTGGAGGACATCAAGCTTGTGTGGGAAGCGGTGAAGGAGTATATCGTCCCCGTGGAAGAGATGGCGATGGACAGTATCAGTGAACGCACTTTCCGCAGTCTGTACTACCAGACAAACGACAGCGGCGAGGAGATTTTGGATGCCATCGGCCCTTATATGAGACAGATCGATCCTGAATTGGGCGACACGTTTGATTTTATGCGCAAGTATCATCTCTATGATATTGAGTACAGTGACAGTAAACTGAATATGGGTTATACGGTGGGACTGCCAACTTATGGAACCGCCTTTATCTTCAATGCGCCCTATGGAACCTATCAGGACTATATTGACACGATCCATGAATTTGGGCACTTTAACGAGACTTTTCACTGTACGCAGCATGATTTGTGGGCGAATTTCAATATTGATGTGGGCGAGATCCACTCGCAGGGATTGACGCTTCTATTCACAGAGTATTCCGATGAACTGTTTGGAAAAGCAGGGGAGACTTTTTCCCGTACACTGCTGTGGGATATTATCAGCACGGTTACGGAAGGCTGTCTGTACGATGAATTTCAGGCTGCCGTCTATCAGAACCCCGATATGAGTCTGGAAGAGATCAATCGTCTGTACAAAAATCTTTCAGAGCAATATGGGTATTATTATGCGAAGGGTGTGGAGGAGAGTTATTATTGGATCGAGGTCTCCCATAATTTCCAGAATCCGCTCTATTACATAAGTTATGCGACATCTGCGCTCTCTTCCCTGGATCTGTGGCTGATCTCGCTGGAAGATCGGGATGAGGCGGTCGATATTTATATGGATTTGGCCGCGCTGTCGCTCACCCTTCCCTACAGGGAGACAATCGAAGAGGTGGGTCTCCACGATATCTTTCAGCCGGAGACGATCCCTGAGATCGCGGAGGAATTGGAGAATTGTCTGGATTCCGGCACCGGACTGCGCGGGGGAAAAGCCGCATAAAAATGAGAGGATGATATGAGCCTGCAAGCGGAGAATGGTGATAAGAAAAAAAAGAATGGGACCGGCCGTATGGCGAATCTGGAGTTGCTTCGGTGTGTGGCGATGATGATGGTGGTGGTCCTGCATTATCTGGGAAAGGGAAATCTTCTGGCTGATCTGTCGGGCGGGACGCTTGGCGGCGCGGGTCTGGCGGCGTGGATTGTGGAGGTTTTCTGTATCGTTGCGGTCAATGTATATATCCTGATCAGCGGATACTTTCTGTGCAATTCGTCCTTTAAATTGAGCAGATTACTCTCCCTTTATTTGCAGTTGTGGGTGTATTCGGTGGGAATCGGACTTCTGGCCGCCGCCACAGGCATTTATCCCGCGGAGGAGTTCAGTGTGCATTATCTGATCACGCTGGCGCTTCCCGTGACGATGGGACATTATTGGTTTTTGTCGGCGTATGTGTTTATCTATCTGTTGCTTCCGCTGTTTGGCGTGGCAGCGCGCAGCCTGAACAAAAGACAGATGCAGGTGGTGATCGCGCTGCTGTTTTTGGTGTTTTGTGTGCTGAAATCGGTGATTCCGGCCCGACTTGAGATGGACGGGCAGGGTTATGACTGTCTCTGGTATCTATGTGTCTTTTTGGCCGCTGCCTACATCAGACGGTTTGGCCTTTCGTTTCTCCAAAGGAAGGGCAGGGCATTTTGCCTGTATGTGGCAGGCTGTCTGGCCGTGTTGGCGGAGCTGATGATACTGCGGCAGGTGTACCTGCGGACGGGCGCTTTGGAGCATATTATGAAAGTGCCCATTGAATATAATCATATCCTGCCTTTTGTGGCGTCCATAGGATTGTTCGGCGCTTTTTTACATCTGCGTGTGTCAGGGAAGGCGGCTGCACTGATCAATCGGATCGCGCCGTATACTTTGGGCGTATATTTGCTCCATGAGAATTTGGGGGTGCGCTATCAGTGGCAGAAATGGCTGGGAGCGGAGCGGATCATCGGCGTGCCGGAGCTGCTTTTGTGGACGGCTTTGGCCGTGGTCTGTGTGTTTACTGCCGGTATTCTGGCGGACGTCGTCAGGGCATTTTTGATGCGGGGACTTCATAAGGCGTTGCTTGGCGTGAAGCCGTATCGTGTTATCGTGGAAAAAATTGCGGCGGTGGATGCGCTGTTTTTGATAAAATGACGGGAGAGTGGTTATGAACCAGGTAAAAGGAAAGGGCGACAGAAAAAAGGTTGAGGAGATATTGATTTTGTTGTTTCTTTTGATATACCCTTTGCGGCATATTGAGTGGGGATTGGACTTTTGGGATACGGGTTATAATTATGCCAACTTTCAATATATGGGGACGGAGCATATGGATCCCATGTGGTTGTTTTCCACATACATGACTACGGCGGTAGGCCATTTTTTGACGCTGCTCCCTTTTGGCGGAACGCTTCGGGGAATGAATTTTTATACCGGCCTGTTTGCCAGTGCGCTGGCGGTGGCCGGCTATCTTTTTTGTACGAGAAAACTGGGAATCTCACGTTGGATTACCTTTGCGGGAGAGTTTGTGGCGTTGGGGATGTGCTGGTGTCCCACGGCCAGCCTGTATAATTATTTGACCTATGTATTCTTTTTGCTGTGTGTGATTTTTTTGTATTGTGGGTTGACACAGGAAAAAGGGTGGTATCTGTATGCGGCGGGGGTCTGCCTGGGGGTCAATGTGCTGGTGCGTTTTTCCAATCTGCCGGAGGCGGTATTGATTGTGGCAGTATGGGCATATGGTGTGATCGAATGGCTGGAAGAGAGAGAGGGAAAGAAGGTTTCGAGGAAAACGCTAAACCGCACGCTGTGGTGTATGGGAGGTTATCTGACCGGACTGGGCCTGCTTTTGGGGTATCTTCATATCCGCTATGGACTGGATCATTATGTGGCGGGGATCCGCCAGCTTTTTGCCATGACGGACGACGCCACGGACTATAAGGCCAATTCTATGTTGACGCTGATGCTTTACGATTATGTGGAAAATTTGTATTGGGTCGTGAGAATTTTGTTTATCGTGGCGGTGGGGATTGTGATCTTTGGAGCGGCGGCATGGTTTACGGATTGGCTGGCGCGATCCAAGAAAAGCGGCAAAAGCGCTGAGACAGGCTTCCGTATCGCGGGATGGATTTCGACGGCGCTGCGTGTTTTGTGGTGCGGCGTGGCGGCGGCAATGTTGATCTGGCTGTACAAGAGGGGTTTTTATTCTCTTGTACTTTATACCTACGGACCGATGCGGCGTCCGGGTATTCTGTTTTTGATGCTGACCATGGGGATCGCGGCAGTCCGTATTTTTCACAGAGGCAGTCCCAAAGAGGAAAAGTTGATCAGCGGAATCCTGATCTTGGTGGTGCTGGTCACTTCCATCGGCAGCAACAACAAGACGTTTCCCAGCATGAATAACTTGTTTGTGGCGGCGCCCTACACGTTTTGGGAGGCTTATCGTTTTGTGCGGTACGTGGGAGATTGGAAGTGGAAGAGGATCGCGCTCTGCTCTTTTCCGGTGAAAGCGATTTTGTGTGCATTTTTGCTCCTGTTTGCGGTGAACGCAACTCTTTTCGGACTTGGGTTTTCGTTTGCGGAAAGTACGGGTATGCGGCATGTTACTGCGGAGGTGAAAAATAACGAGGTGCTTGGCGGGATGCGCATGGATCCCGAGCGGGCGGAATGGATGAGAGGACTCAGCGCTTATGTAAAGGAGCAGGATCTCGCAGGAAAGGATGTGCTTTTGTACGGCGGGATACCGGCTCTGTCTTATTACTTGCAGATGCCGTCCGCTTTCAATCCCTGGAGCGATCTGACCTCCTACCGTCCGGAAGTCATGAGGTCCGCCATGGAGGAAATGTGCAGGGATATAGAGGCGGATGCCTCCTATCGTCCGGTGGTGATACTGGAAGACAAATACGCTTGTTATCTGGAACAGCGAGAGCTGGGTACGGTTGGAAGTGGCGAAGAAAGCAACAAAGAGGGCAGCGTGAAGGATGTTGAGGAGAGTGAGGTCATAAGTGCGATTGATCAAAGCGTGGAAGAAAAATATGGCCCAGAGGTTTGGAACGCGATAGAGGCGGATGAAAAGTGGCAGATGATCCAGAATTTTTTGGAGGAGTATGGGTATGAACAGACCTTCCGTAATGGGAAGGTGGGGGTGTGGGAGTGTAGGTAGTGCAAAAGGGAGGGGTTGGTGTTTTTTCGCTAAAAAGATGATATAAATAGAGTTTCTACGGCTTCTGATTTTAGATATGAAAAAAGAGCAGATGCAATAACTGCTCATAAAAGATAACTTTTTCAGTTTCTACACGCACTTGCGTGACTTTTCTCATATCAATTCCACCTTCTCATGAAACCGGTCAATATAGACCTGATCAAAAGTATTCTCACCACCGGTGATCATTCCCTCGTGTCAATCCGCTCAGGAACATGGCTGTTTTATTCATTGCGGCATTAACGGTATTCGTCAACGAGAGAGCCAGCGCCTGCAGGCTGGGCCCGTACTGGACGCTGCTCCGAAGCTACGGGGATATATGCTGATCGGAACTCATCGGTCGTTTGCTTTAAGTGTTTTATCGTGCAGCGTGCTGCCATGTAATCTTCAAATAAATTTTCCATCAGAATTCCTTTAAAGAGGCACCGATCATTCCTCACCAATCATATCTTCTAAGGTTTCCTTAAGTTTTTTAAGACACACGTTAAGCTGCTTGTTCTCATGCTCCAGGTGCTTTATCCTCTCATCTTTTTCCTCACATTCCTTCAGAAGCTTCTCGTATTTGTCCCGATCATTGTATTCCTGTTTTTTCTTCGGCAATGTACTTCCTCCATCCGTTCTCTTCTTCCTTCCACATTTGCCGGAGGAAGGGATCAGTTCGCCGGTTTCCGGATCTTCGATCCCCAAATATTTTCTCTTCGGGCGTGATTGTTTTGTTTCCGGATCGTAGTAAGATGTGGATTCATACAATGCGATCTGCCCTGTTTTCTTGTTTGTGTACCGTACAATTGACATTTGACTTACTCCTATCAAAATCTACTTGGCACTATTTATTATGATGTATACCAACGAAAATGTCAATATGTTTGTTGGTATTATTTAATAATAAATACCAACAAAAGAAAGATCAGTTTATTGTGCAAACCACCATTCCTTTATAACAATGCTAGAATACTTGATTTTACTGGATTCCAGAAATATTTAGTGAGTTTAAATCAGTATTCTGTCAGTATTCATTTTTTTTCGTGAATAGTAACAATATCATACTATAAATTTTATCAAACAAATGTTCTATCTACCACAAAATGACAATTAATGATATAATAAAATGAACGTTTTAAGGGGAATAATGTATTATAAATCAAAAGAGGAATAAAATGTTTAAGAAATTGATAGGTTGGTTCTTTTTTACTATAGTTGCAGGACTTTTGCCTATAGGATTAAAGATTATAATGTTTGTTATTACAGAACGGGCATTTATGTATTATGATATATGTTCAGAAGTTTATTTTTTTGATATAATTATATCGGCTAATGGTTTGAATTCACTATATGAGATAGATAATAAAAGTAAGATAAAAATAGCTTTATTTGCTACATTAGTTTTTTTTATAATAGTGTTATCGTGGGTTTATGGCGTTTTGTCATTGGCAGAAGAATTTCATGCAAAATTATATTTAGAACCGATATATTTATTATCAATTGTTTTTACCGTGTGCTGTTTTATAATTAATCTTTCTATTCAACTTATAAAAGGAGTAGAAAATAATGGTGAATGAGTGGGCATTTTATTTAATCATTTTTTTTGGTGTGTTTATTTCTTTAATATGTTTTGTGTGCACTTTAGTTTATGTAATAAATACAAAAAGAAGAAGCAAGGCAATAATAGAAAGGCTAAGAGACGTAACTACAAAAAAAGAATTCTTTGATACAAATATAAAACAAAAGAATATAAAATCAATTTCTTCTTTTAAAAGTAAAACAAATGATAGATAGAAAAAATGAAGGTATTAGTTCGGAAATGTATTAGTAGCGATTATTTCCAATTACGACATCCAGTAAATATGCATTATCTATGCAGGATAATTGATTTATAATTTTTCAATAGTTATTAATTAGGGTATGCAAAATCAAAAATGTTTGCACACCCTATTATTTATATCCAATTTTTCAGTTCCAACTTCCATGCGGATGCCGTTTCTTAAAATCTTCCTATGTATCATTGCTGTTTTTATTTACGGTTTTGTTATATTTCCCACTCACAATATTTTGATTTACTTGTGAATTAGACAGATCATTCAAGAACCTGTCATTATTTACCTTTCCCAATCAATCTGATGTGACTGAGTATATTAATATTTGTGAATCTTTAGCAGAATGTGTTGATAGAGGACATATGAAAATATAGCCTATACTGGATATAAATATGAATTAAAATATTATGATGTAGGTGTCAAAAGTCATTTTTCCAAAGTCTTTTGACACATATAC
>JAMPHU010000025.1 GCA_023663225.1 Candidatus Gastranaerophilales bacterium | reverse complement strand
TTTGTACGCTTTTCCATCTCTCGTTCCTCCTTGGTTTATAGTTAATCTTCTATTATTACTTCATCTCTTATTCGTTCATCTTAGTTCACAAAATCAGTAAGCGGAATAGGTCGAATTCCCTTACGGTATCCACTTTCTTTTATTATGTTACCGTACTCGTCATATTCAAATTTCTCCCACATAACGCCCCTTCTAACTTGTTGTATACGCTTTTAGCTGAATCCTTCACATATCTTCACCAACCTTTAAGGACAGACAGTGACTGACCTCACCCAAGCGCTACTCATAAACAGTTACTTTAATTTTATTACCAGACTCGTCATATTCATATTCATACCATAACCGAACGCTCCCGTCTGGGTTGTCTGGGCTGTAAGATACCTCTTTCATCGGGTTCCCTGAGTTGTCATATTCATATTCCAACTGAGCCCTAACGCCCCCATCTTGATTGCGCGTTACATATTTTATCAGGTTCCCTGAGGTGTCATATTCGTATTCATTCCAGAGAGCAATGCTCCCGTCTCGATTGTATTCTACATATTTTATCCTGTTCCCTAAGGTGTCATATTCATATTCTTCCCAGCGATCAACATTCCCTTCTCGATTGTAACGTACATATTTTATCTGGTTCCCTGAGGTGTCATATTCATATTCATACCTGCAATCAACGCCCCCGTATTTGTACTCTACCTTTTTCGTCTGGTTCCCTGAGGTGTCATATTCGTATTCCTCCCAGTCATCAACACGCCCATTTGAATCATAACTTACATATTTTATCTGGTTTCCTGAGGTGTCATATTCATATTCCTCCCGTGGGCTAATACTCCCGTCTGAGTTGTACTCTACCTTTTTCGTCTGGTTCCCTGAGGTGTCATATTTGTATTCATAGCAGAACCTAATACCAACCCCGTTGTGTCCTACCTCTTTTGTTAGGTTCCCTGAGTTGTCATATTCATATTCCCACTGACTCCCAACGCCCCCATCTTGATTGTGCGTTACATATTTTATCTGGTTCCCTGAGTTGTCATATTCATATTCTTCCCAGAACCAAACACTCCCGTCTGAGTTGTATCGTACCATTTTCGTTTGGTTCCCTGAAGTGTCATATTCATATTCTATCCAGATATAATCATCCACATATTTCGTTAGGTTCCCTGAGTTGTCATATTCACCCAAGGACTTAACGCTTCCGTCTGAGTTGTATTGTACCATTTTCGTTTGGTTCCCTGATTCGTCATATTCATACTCCTCCCAATAAGACAGCTCAAGATCCTCCGGTCTGACCAATTTCTCCGGCTCATCTTCCTCCAAGAATCCAAAAAGCTCCGACGACGCATTATCTGAATCACTTTTGCTCTCTCGGCTCTCTTCGGATTTCTTTGTATCCTCTTTGCTTTCCGCCTTGCCGCCGGTCTCCTGCGTTTTGCCGCACCCGCCGAGAATGGTGGTCGCCGCCACCAATGCCAGTAATACTGTTACCATTTTCTTTCTCATAATTTTTCTCCCCGCTTTTTGGTATTTGCAAGCCTTATGATGCTTGATCATACAAGCTGCAATTCGACATATTTTGCCTTGCATCCTATTATAACATTCTGCAATTCATATTGCAATCTGATTTGCAATTCGTTTTGCAATGCAGAAGTATTGCTTGCCTGAATATAGAATTGCAGTATAAAGACCAAATCGAAAAGGAGGAAAATCAAATGTCATTTCAAATTAAACCTGACAGAAAAGAAACGGAAAACAAAACCATACGCTTTCCATTGCCGCTGATTGAAAAAATCAACGCCGCTATAACAGGGCATGACACAACTTTTTCCGGTTTTGTCATTCAAGCTTGTGAGTATGCGTTGGAGAATATGGAAGCAAGCAACTGAAACAAAAGCGGCGTTCCCCCTGACTGCATCCGTGAACGGTTAGAAACGTGCGCCGCAAGGCGCACCGCAAAAGAAGCGGAAACCCTGCTTTTATCAAGGTTTCCGCTTCTTTCAATCGAGCCGTTGCCGGGAATCAAACATCCGCTCATTGAACGACTGCCGCTTCTGTATGGATAGGCATTCTTACAAAAACACCACCTCAAACTGATAGTCGATATCATGCTCCTTCACGTAATTCTCAAACATTTCCCGATTCTGCTCGCTGATATCCAGCCTTTGCAGGGAGGGCAGTGTAAAAATCGGGGCAACGTCGTCGAGCCTGTTCCCCGCCGTGCTTAAAAACAGAACATCCTCCCGGCCCTCCAACGCCTGAATATCCCGAATATCCGAGTAGCCCACATGCACCCGCTCCACATGCGCCAAATCACGGATACACTCGATGTCGGTCTGCCCGGGCGCGCCGTATTTGATCTCCCGAATGTCCTTGCCGGCCAGATAGGCATACGCGTCGGAATCGCAGACAATATCCAGAAACTGCATCTGCCCCAGCGCCGCCACCGGACTGCCGTCAAAGCTGCCCGCCTCTCTGAGATCAAGACCACTCAGAACCGGACAGGTCGCAATGACCTCTATGCTCGTCAACTGATTCGTATTAAAGCCCATATGATAGAGACGCTGTTTGCCCGCAAGCGGCGAGATGTCCGCAATCTCATTGTGGTGCAGATCGACCATCTCAAGCTGCTCCAGCTTCGCAAGGGACGAGATATCCTTGATATGCTGTCCGCCGATGCACACATCGCGCAGATTCGGCATCCGCTCCAAGTCAGACAGATCGGATATATCCCCGTAAACCATGCCCAATTGAGTCCAATTGCTAAGATCGGCAAAAAATTCCGAGTTGGAAGTATACACCCTATCTCCATTGATGTAAATTCCCATGACATAATTCAGCTCCTTCTCCCGAATCACGCCCTCGGGCTTGTCAAGCATCACCCGCACCGCCTGCTCAATCAGAGGCTCCTTGAATTTCACACGCCCTTCCCCCGAAAGATTCCGCTCCGTCACCGCCATATGCCCCGTTACGCCGAGCAGAATCCCCAGCAGAAACGCCATGAGATTCACGCACAAGCGCTTCCTTCCCCTGCGGCTCTCCTCCCGATACTCCGGGGTTGTCTTCCGAAGCGCCGCAAGCAGCGCGTCGTCATTTCTAAAACGCTTCTCCGGCGCAAACGCACAGCACCTACAGGCAACCTTCTCCAGTGCGGTTGCCGATTCGCGGATCGGCTTAGACTCCCCGGTGAGCATCCACGAAAGCACTACGCCGAACGAATAAATGTCGGACCGGATATCCGACTGCATAAAACCGTACTGCTCCGGAGCGGCAAACACAGGGGTTCCTGCCAGCACGGTATCCTCCGTCTCGTTCTCTTTATAGACACGGCTGATTCCCAAGTCAATCAATGCGATGGAGCCGTCATCCTTCACGATGATGTTCTGCGGCTTGATGTCCCGATGTATGACAGGCGGTTCCATCCTGTGAAGCTCCCTCATTGCACCTGCCAGCTTGATGGCAATTTCTGTTATTTCCCTTTCCGACAGACGGCGCAATTTGACATAATCGGAAAGCGGAGTCCCTTCCACATACTCCCTGAGTACACATCGGTACGCCGCGTTGGCGTACCTCCCCTCGAAACGCGGAGCCGCGCCGCTTGGGATATCCGTCGGCAGCTCTAAGGATGCCTCGTCAAACAGGGGACTCTGGTTGGAATAGCACTTTGCCACAGCCTTTTCCCCGGTGACTTTGTGCAGCACCAGCAGCGTGTCGCATCCGTCCGCACTGTTTAAACACTCCAGAATATGATACTGCCCGGTCAGCTCTGCGGGCAGTGCTTTCTCGAAACCGTCCTCATAGGTCTCGTCAAATTCGGGTTTTTTATGATTTTTTACATCCACGGCTTTGCTTCTCCTCACTTGGATCAGATCGTTAGGCGTTTGCGAAACGATATTTTCCAGAATCCAAATTGTGCAGATTATATATTCATAAGCAGACTCTGGCGAACCGCCCTATGGCGCAAGCCTTAGAAGGGCTTCTCACCTTGACCGCAAAATCACAGGTCTCCCAGAAGCGGCAGCTCCTCGGCGGCAAGCAGTTCCTGCGCTTCCATAACGCCCATCCCATGGGATATCGCGTAAATGCACACAGCGTCTCTCTTAACCTTGGCATAGAGCATACTTTTCCCCGCAACCTTCAAGAGCCTCTGCGTCTCGTTCAACGAAAGTTCAAACCCAAACGCAAGCTGAATCAGCTTGTCCCGCGAGGGAATCCTCGTCCCGTTGAAGATCTGATGCCCGTAGGTTCTATCTAGCTGCGCTTTCTTAATCACCTGCCCCGGCACCTTATCCTGAGTTTTGCACAATTCGATCAGATAATCCGAGACCGTCCGTTCTTCAAATTCTTCCCTATTGTCCTGCAATACCGCCCGGATATCTTTACTTCTGATGATCCGGTTCAGCAGGACATTCGTCGTCAGCTTCATTCGTTTCTCCCCACAGCGCTTTTCGTTTTATTATATCGGATTCCCATGGCGATTGCAAACCTATTTTGAGCCACAACGATTGCCGAAATAATTGCAAGGCGTTTTGTCGAATTTTTATCAGACCATGCCCCTACAGAACGCTGGCCAAACAGCCGATATAAAATAATATCAGACAATGCAAAACGTCTAAAAAAGACTTTCTATAGGAGGGTACCGGAAATGATGAACGGCACAAACAGCACAGATATGAAACAGCTCTTCGCGTCCATGGAAGAGACCATGAAACTCCGGTACCGGGCAAGCGCCGAGAGAAGGGCGCGGGAAGCGGAGCAGGAGCAGAAAAATTTTCGTGAAAAGCTGATGCGAGCCGCCGCAAGTGAAACCGAACTGGATGGCATGGCCTCCAAGGCCAAAGGCAGACAGGACGCGACGGTTCGGGATCAGTTGGCCATCATGATGATGGCGGGGTTTTAGCAGTTATTGTTTTCCCCGAATCACACGCCAAAGATGAGAAAACCGACTTGGTCTAGTCGCAAGAGAAAAATTTGGAGATCAGAAGTTGTCACATGATTGCTTTCATCAAATCTGATATATACTGTTCCTGCTGCTTTTTCAAAAATGATTTTACAAAAGGCCGCATAATCAACTTCTTTGCGGTCACATCTTCTGTAAAAATGATTTCAGTCTGACCGTCTCTCTCAACAAAAACTCCTGCCCAATGCCCTTTCATATTACTGTTTTCCATGTCAAATTCCCATCGTTTATACGGTTCACAGACAGTAATTGTAAAGGTTGTGGAAAAACCGTTTTTCGTATATTCTACAAATTGCTTATCGTTTCGTATTTCTATTCTGCTTAAATCACTTCTCCATTGATAGTTTTCCAAAGAAGTAACGATATTCCAAATCTTTTGCACGTCTGCCGGAAAAACAGCCTTCACTTCTGAAATTGCCATAATCATTCTCCCTACAAATACAAATCTATATTATTAAATTTGTTTTGAAACAAAATGGACAACTCCATTACTTGTATTCAAAATATGTGGTATCAATTCTAAGGGATATACCTTTAATCCGTTTTCTAAATTTTCTAAAGGAACCCAGCAGAAATCCAAATCAACCCTTTCATTATCTAAATCATCATATCCATGGAAAAAACCGTCTAACGGTATATCATGATTATTCAGTAAATGAACTTTATAATACAAACAAATTTGATGGCATGGCTTTTTCCCCCAAGGGAAAAACACTTCGCCAACAGCAAATAAACTATCTACCTCTATTTTTGCATGAAGTTCTTCTTCAAATTCTCTTTTTAAAGTTTCAGTTGTTGTTTCAAGGCAGGATACATGACCTCCAATAATGGCAAAATCATCGTCCTTAGGTTTTTGCAGTAATATTTTATTGTTTTTTATAAGCAATCCGCCAACTCTGTACGAAAATACAAATTCCTCTGTTTTAAAAAGAATATCCCTGCCCATAAACTACTCCCTTCTTATAAATCCTGATTCCGATTTGTTTTACTACAAAAATGATTTCCATCCATCTTCTTGACTTTTCGGTCAAGAAGCATCGCTCGCAAAAAGCTCGCTCAATTGCGCTCTTGCCAAGCATACCATACCTTCTTCCGCATTGCCACAAAAACTTCTTGCCTTTGCGTGGAATCCGGTATAGAATGATTTCAGCGGAACACCCTGCTTGATTAGATTTTGGGGATTGGAAACATTTGGAAACAAAATCCCCCGAAACTTAAAAAAGCGGGAAACCTCTAAAATCAAGGCTTCCCACACTTTAAACTACTGCGGAAGATGGGACTTGAACCCACACGGTATTGCTACCACAAGATCCTTAGTCTTGCTCGTCTGCCAGTTCCGACACTTCCGCATCACGCAAATAATATAATATCACCCCAACGCTCAAAAGTCAACCAATTTTTTGCAAACAAGCACCAAATAAGCACCAAAACAAGCTCCCGTCAGATCCGTCTCCGTCAACGCCTCAATCGTCCTCATGCCGCTCTACCATGCAAGCCATTCGCATAGCGGCTCTCAATCCTCATCGGATCCACCCCCAGCCAATGGCAAGAAATTCTCCCAGAAAATACATGCCCCTGAGCCATACGAAAATGCCCGCCGCCGCAAGAGCCAGCCGCCGTCTGCCGTCTCCGCTTTTCAGAATCACGGCTACCTGTGAAAACGCCACGCACAAAAGCAGACACATGGTTCCAAAAGACGCCCTGTCAGGATAGTGAGGCGAAAGCACCATGGCTCCCCAGGACAGAAGCGCACCGATCAACAGAAGCCCGTCCCTCCTGCGCAGCCGATTCCCCAGCACACAGAGATTGACGAACAGCAGCGCCGCCGTCACCAACAGAACCGGGAACAGATATTCCCATGCCCCCTTGCACACGCCATACATTCTTAAAAAGATCTGCCACAGCACACCGCGCCCGCCGCCGGTCTGCGCGCTGCGCACGCCGTTTCCGGGCGCAAGAAGCATCAGCCCGCTGCCGAGCAGACAGAATGTGCTGCCAAGCGGCATCCAGAGCGGCACGCTCCGCTTGTGACGCCGCAGACAGAGCATCGCCAGCACGGTGAGTACCCATACCGCCGGCCCCATATTCTCGTTGGTCCAGCCGCTCAACAGCCCAAGCGCCGGAGCCAGCACAATCATCCCTCTCAGATCCGCAGGCGGCTCGTCCTCCACCGCCCTCAGATAAAACCACAAGAACGCCAAAATCACCACCGTGGTATAAAGATAATTACAGGCGCCGGTCTGCCAGTACATGCTCATCTTCCAGTTGGCGTTCAGTCCATGCAGAAATCCCACCGTCAATGTCACGAAGGCCAGTCTCCGCTCTCCCGCCACCGTGTCGATCAGCCAAGCCAACAGAACGATCACCGCCGCATTCAGCACATCCGCTGCATTTTCGCTCAAGTACAGGAAAATCAGCTGGGCAATCGTATGCGCCACGGTGCGCCCGCCCCAGTTCTGATAGTGCCAGATCTGAGCCTGCACGATATCCTGCAGCGAGGTAAGCGGCTCCTCCGCAGACAAAATGGTGCTGTACCACTCGTCATCCATCATGACCGGAACCGCCCGCTGGGTCATCCACACGCACAGAATCGTAACCCCAAAAAGGATTGCCCAAAATATCGTATTTTTCGTATGATTAGAGAATCCCTTCGACTCGGTTCCCTTTCTGACTGCACCATTCAACCTTGCTCTGCTCCCTCCCGCTCGTCATGCCGGACCTATGACTGCCATTTCTCCGCCAACACCCCAGCCAAATAAAATCCCGCATCGCACGCCATTGATGGCCATCCGACCGCTTCCTACCGTGAATATGGTCACATTCAGCCATGATTACTCCGTAATCACGCCACTGATGGCCATCCGGCCGCTTCCTGCCGTGAATATGGTCACATTCAGCCATGATTACTCCGTAATCACGCCATTGATGGCCATCCGGCCGCTTCCTGCCGTGAATATGGTCACATTTTACCATATTCCCCCTCAAAACTCCAGTAGAAAAGAAGATGACGATTATACAGATACCGATAATCCGTTTTCACATCATTTACTTCTCTCTTCCGATATATATAGGCGATAACAGGAGTTCCAGCCATCTGACAATAAACGTATATCAAAGTCACCTGCTTTTGACCACCCCTATACAAAAACACAGGCGAGCGCAAGGCTCACCTGTGTCTGTTCTGTCAAGCAATTATCTCTGTACGCGTCCGGAAGCGTCGCCGCCGGCAAGCGTCTCAACCTCTTTTCTGGAAACAAGGTTGAAGTCGCCGGGGATGGTATGCTTCAAAGCGGAAGCAGCCACGCCGTACTCCAATGCAGACTTGAAATCCTTGCCGTCCACAAGGCCGCAGATCACGCCGCCAGCAAAGGAATCGCCGCCGCCCACGCGGTCAACGATGGGATGGATGCTGTACTCTTTGGAGTGATAGAACTCCTTGGTATCTCTGGAGTAAATACATGCGGACCACCCGTTGTCGGAAGCGGAATGGCTCACGCGCAGAGAGGAGATGCAATACTCGAAGTTGTAGTCTGCAACCATCTGCTCAAAGATGGACTTATAGCCTGCCAGCTCCAGATCTCCGCTGGTAACATCGGTATTGCCGGGCTTGTAGCCAAGTACCAGCTCCGCATCCTCCTCGTTGCCGATGCAGACGTCCACATACTTCATCAGATTCTTCATCACCTTCTGAGCCTTCTCGGAGGACCAGAGTTTCTTTCGGAAGTTCAAGTCTACGGAAACCTTCACGTTATGCTTCTTGGCAGCGATCAGGGCTTTCTCGGTCAGCTCTGCGGCACTGTCGGATACGGCGGGAGTGATTCCGGTAAAGTGGAACCAGTCAGCGCCCTCGAAAATCTTGTCAAAGTCAAAATCTGCCTCCGTAGCGGTGGAAATAGAGGAATGCGCTCTGTCATAAACCACTTTGGAAGGTCTCATGGAAGAACCGCTCTCCAGATAGTAGATGCCCAGTCTCTCGCCGCATTTCGCAATATTCTTGGTCTCAACGCCATACTTTCTCAGTGCGGCAACCGCGCACTCGCCGATCTCATTGTCGGGTACGGCAGTAACGAACTCCGCATTGTGGCCGTAGTTCGCCAGAGATACGGCTACGTTGGCCTCTCCGCCTCCATAGCATACGTCAAACTCGTCTGCCTGAATGAATTTCTCGTTGTTGGGGGTGGAGAGTCTGAGCATGATCTCACCCATGGTAATTACTTTTGCCATTGTTGTTTGCTTCCTTTCTTACATTTTATTATGTTATTTTGCATTTCTGATCTGTTCGCAGCTATTGCAGCCACTTTCCGCTGCATTGCGGCCGCATTCCTACAGGCGGCCGTTCCCGGTTCCTGCGGCGTCCTTACTTCTGCACAAGATGTACGGCAAAACCGCCGATCTCTTCCTTCAGGTAGATTGCCTTCAATCCGCCCTTGGCGTCTTTCTTGGCGGTGGAATCGTCGAACTCCACGCCCAGAACCGTACTCAGATAGTTGACTGCCCGCTCAATGTAATTGGTGCGGATTGCAATGTGGCCGTTCTTGCCAAGATAAGGGGTCTTCATCACTTCCAGAGCGGTGCCGGCAAACACGGAACTGTTGCCCACTTTAGCGGGCATACCGAAGATAAATGCAAAACGGTTGGCGGCCTTCTCCGCCTCCTCTGCATTCTCCGCATTGACGCCGATGTGCGCCAGCTCGAAGCCCAGCATCGTCTGAACCGCCTCGCGGGTCAGCTGCTCGATCTTGTCCCACTCTCCCGCATTGATCAAGTCGCCGGGTACCATCCAGGAACCGCCGCAGGCGATAATCTTGGGGAAGTCGAGGTAGGAAGTCAGATTCTTTGCATTCACACCGCCGGTGGGCATAAACTTCATGTTGACATAGGGAGCCGCCATAGCCTTAATCTTTGCAAGGCCGCCGGACTGCTCTGCGGGGAAAAATTTCACCACATCCAGACCAAGTTCAATCGCCTGTTCGATATCGGAAGGGCTGGAAGTACCGGGGGTGATAGGCACGCCTTTCTCGATGCAGTATTTTACGGTCTTGGGATTCAGGCCGGGGCTTACGATAAATTTCGCGCCCGCTGCAACCGCCGCATCCACCTGCTCCGCATTCAAAACGGTACCTGCGCCCACGCACATGTCGGGATAATTGTCCGTCATGATTTTGATAGCCTCTGCTGCGGCGCTGGTGCGGAACGTAACCTCCGCACAGGGAAGTCCCCCTGCACACAAAGCCTTTGCCAGCGGAAGCGCGTCTTCCGCCTTATCGATCTTTACAACCGGAACAATGCCGATTTTGCTGATTTGCTCTAAAACTGCGTTCATAATTAATAACCATACCTTTCCTGTGTCTGCCTCTTGGTACGCCGAAGCGTCCGGTAACAGGCACAAATAATCAATGGAACAATGCCTCTTCCCGGTTCTTTCCCGGGACAGCCGTGCTATGCCAGAACTTCCTTTACCGCCGCCGCGATCTCATCGCACTTGCAGTTGGCAAAGAAATACTCCTGAAATTTTGCGCCGGATAACGCGCCCTTCACCAGCTCTCTGTCCAGATTCTTGAGGATCGTCACCAGATCAGTGTGCGTCACCTCTTTCACCTTGTCCAGAATTTTTTTGTTGCGCTGCTCAGGTTCCACCCTCTCGGGAGGATATCCGCCCCCGCCGGGCGCGCAGAACAATTTCTCAAACGTATACTGTAGATTCAACTCTCCGCCCCAGCCGAAATTCTCCGCAAAGGGAAGCGCAACGCAGTTACCGTCGTTTACCTGTGAAAACAGATAAGCGTCCAGAGGGGATTCGATATGTCCGCAGAGTACCTTGGGAAAGGAGTTGCAGGCAAGCATCGCGCCCTCTCCGGTACCGCATCCGGTGATGACATAATCCGCCGCGCCCGAATTGAGCAGCACCGCAGCCAGTATGCCGTTCTGCACATAGGTGAGAGAATTGGGATCCTCCGCACCGCACATGCCGTAGTTGAACACCTCATGTCCCATAGGCTCCACCACCTTCTTCAAAGTGGCGCAGATCATCTCGTTCTTCGCTGCCTGACTGTTCTCGTTAATCAATGCAATCTTCATCGTCACAAACCTTCCTATTAATTCATTTGTCCTGCCCTGAGAAAATACATAGCATTTCTTTCATCTTCCAGAATGAAAATGCGCAACATTTCTTTTCGTCTTCCAGAATGAAAATGCGCAGCATTTCTTTTCGCCTTCCATGATGAAAATGCGCAGCATTTCTTTTCGTCTTCCATGATGAAAATGCACAGCATTTCTTTTCGTCTTCCAGAATGAAAATGCGCAGCATTTTCGTGATGAAACATAGAATTTCTTAGACAGCGTACTCTGCTGTCTTAGAAATTCTTTTCATCATTAGCTAGGCTGCTTGCCGATATACGCAAGAATACCGCCGTCCACATAAAGGATATGGCCGTTCACCGCATCGGAAGCGCTGGATGCAAGGAATACCGCGGGACCGGTGAGTTCCTGAGGATCCAGCCATCTGCCTGCGGGCGTTCTGGCGCAGATAAACTCGTCGAAGGGATGTCTGCTGCCGTCTGCCTGTTTCTCACGCAGAGGCGCGGTCTGGGGTGTTGCGATATAGCCGGGTCCAATGCCATTGCACTGAATGTTGTACTGCGCATACTCCGCACAGATATTCTTGGTCAGCATCTTCAAGCCGCCCTTGCCTGCCGCATAGGCGGACACGGTCTCACGGCCAAGCTCGGACATCATGGAACAGATATTGATAATCTTTCCGCCGCCCTTCTTGATCATGGAAGGAATAACTGCCTTGGCCACGATGAAAGGAGCGTTCAGATCCACATCCACAACCTGCCTGAACTCTGCGGCGCTCATCTCGGTCATGGGGATGCGCTTGATGATACCTGCGTTGTTCACCAGAATATCGATCACGCCAACCTCTTTCTCGATCTGTGCCACCATGGCGTTTACGGCGTCCTCATCGGTCACGTCACACACATAACCGTGTGCCTTGATGCCTTTTTCCGCATATGCCGCAATCCCCTGCTCCAGCTTGTCCTGCGTGCGGTCGTTAAAGCAGATGGTTGCGCCCGCTTCTGCGTATGCGGAAGCGATGGCAAAACCGATACCGTAGGTTGCGCCTGTCACCAGTGCCACTTTGCCTTCCAGACTGAAATTTGTGTAGTTGCTCATTTTGTCTCTCCTTTTCTTATAAAAATTTTGCTGATAAAGATTTACTGATTACATCAGATCTTTCATGTCCACGCCGTCCATATCGTCGAAGTCCTGATTCTCTCCCACCATACCCCAGATGAAGGTGTATGCTCTGGATCCGCATCCGGAGTGGATGGACCAGCTGGGGGAGATCACGGCCTCCTCGTTCCGCATGACAATGTGGCGCGTCTCCTGAGGTTCGCCCATGTAATGCATCACAAAGGCGTCCTCGGGCATCTCAAAGTACAAATACACCTCCATGCGCCTGTCGTGGGTATGGCAGGGCATGGTATTCCAGACACTTCCCGGCTCCAGCTTCGTCATACCCATCTCCAGCTGACAGCTCTCTACCTGTCCGGGGAGAATGTACTTGCAGATGACTCTGTGGTTGGCGTCCTCCAAGGAGCCAAGTTCCACCTTATTCTCATCCTTCACAATCACCACGCCTTCCGCGGGAGTGCCTTCCGGCTTGATGAGTACCGTGGGGCAGGTTCTGTGTGCAGGAGCAGAATTCAGATAAAATTTGGCGGGATCTGCGGCATTGTCGCTCTCAAAGACGATATCCTTGGAACCCATGCCGATATACATGCCCTCCTTGAAACCGACCTTGTATGCCTTCCCGTCAACGGTAACGGTTCCGGCGCCGCCGATATTGATGACTCCCAGCTCTCTTCTCTGGCAGAAATACTCGGCGCGAAGCTCGTCTCCTGCCGTCAGCTTGATGGGCGCCGTCGGTACTGCCGCACCTGTGATAATTCTGTCGATGTGGCTGTATACCAGCTTGATCTCGCCGGGTACGAAAAGATTCTGAATCAGAAACTCTTCTCTCAGACGTTCTGTGGTATAATGCTTCACATCTCTTGGGGATACTGCTGTTCTAAGTTCCACCTTACGCCTCTCTTTCCTTGACAGCGCCGCCTCCGCCCGTCGGTACGCACTCTGCCAATTTTGATTTTCATGAAATTAGTTTAAGTATAACACAAATCCCTGTGCAATTCCACCATAAAACTGATTTTTTCTGAAAAAATTTTCCAACAAAATTCCCTCAAAGCACCAGAAACCGCGCAAAAATCTGTTCCACGCACCAGCGCAGTTCCACTTTTCCCACATCGTCCTTGGCCACGATCGTCTCCGTGAGATACACTTTCCCGTCCACGCTGTAGGTGATGCTTCCCACCTGCATCCCGGCCGCCACGGGCGCCTGCAGGCTCTTAGGCAGTTCGTATGCCACCTGAACCTCTTCGTCCTCCCGCAACAGCAGGCGCACGGACTCTCCCGCGTCCTCCATCCCATCATGCCGCTCCCGGATCTCCAGACCGACGCTGGCCGTCCCGCCCAGCAGTCTGGTCTGGCCGTCCTCCACTGCAAGCGGCCGCAATCGGCTCTCGTCAAATGCCGTATCTTCGTTCAGAATATCCCGGTACTCATAGTTTTCCAGCCCGTACTCCAGCAAAGTTCTGGAATCGCTCCACTTATAGGTCTTGTTGTTGGGCCAGCCGCAGGCCAAAAGCGCCACGACGAACGTCCGCCCGTCCCGCTCCAGAGCGCCCACATAACAGTACCCGGCCTTGTTGGTAAATCCGGTCTTCCCGCTGAACGCGCCGTCCATCATGGTCAAAAACGCGTTGTGATTGACACAGGTCACATTCCGGCCGTTTTCATAAAACGAATAGCTCTGTGTGCGGGTGATTTCCCGGAACACATCCTGCCCCGGAGATTCCTTGACACAGTATGCCATGATCCGCGCAAGCTCCGCCGCCGTGGTACAGTGTTCCCGCTCGACGCTCTCCCCGTCCGCCCCTTCGACGGTCTCTGTCGCGTCCAGACCGTTGGGCGTGATAAACCAAGTGTTCTCGCAGCCCAATTCTCTGGCCTTGGCGTTCATGAGTCCGGCAAACGCCTTCACCGCCTGTCTGCTCTCCTCCACGGTGAACGCCGCCGTGTCTTTCTGTGCAAGATCTCCGGGCAGGTACTGTTTGCCGATATACTCCGCAAGCACCACCGCGGAATCGTTGTGGGACTCCAGCATCAGCGAAAAGAGAAGGCTGCGCACCTGATATTCCTCCCCCTGTGCCGCGTAGAGCTTCACCTTGGGCATGGACGCCGCATAGGCCGACACCCGCGCCACATCGTCCAGATTCCCCTCTTCCAGCACCAGAATACAGGTCATGATCTTAGTGGTGCTGGCCATGGCCATGGGCGTGCGCCCCTCCTTCTCGTAAAGCACTCTCCCCGAGTCCGCGTCCATGAGTACCGCGGAAGCCGCATAAAGGTCCAGCCGCCGCTCCTCCGCCCTCCCCACGACAGCCGTTCTCGGCATAGCCGTCATCAAAAAACAGACGCAAAAAAAGCCCCCTATCAGCCGCGCCGCCAATTTCCTATGGATTCTCCGCATGGATTTCCCTCCATACTGCGGTTTGCTAATATATATGAGGACTCTCTCTCCAATTATGATTCTTATGATTCCGTATGTCCGGACGCCGCTCAGACGTCGAGCTGCAGCTGCACTTCGGCCTCGGCCTGCGCCTTGAATTCCTCCAGCTGCACGGGGTTTAACTCCGGCAGTTCCTCCAGACTCTTCACGCCGAAACACCGCAGGAACTGCTCCGTGGTGCCGAACAGAAGCGGCCTCCCCGGCGCGTCCAGCCTGCCCAGCTCCACGATCAGATCATACTCCAGCAGCTTGTTGATCGCATGATCGCAGCTGACCCCCCGCACTTTCTCGATCTCCACTTTGGTCACCGGCTGCTTGTAGGCGATGATGGAGAGCGTCTCCAGCACCGTGTCCGTCAAGGTCATCTTTCTGGGCGTCTTGGCAATCTTGATTAAGTATTCATACATTTCCGCCTTGGTACACAGCTGTACGGCATTATCAAACCAAGTCAGGGCGATTCCCCGGTCTTCCTGTTCGTAGCGCTCCTCCATCTCCCGCAGAATGGATCTGGTGGTCTTTACGTCTTCCTCTATCACTTCCGCCAATCTGCCCACCTCCACGGATTCCCCCATGGTGAACAGCACGGACTCTATCACGGCCTGCGCTCTCATATGTTCCAAAGCCATGCTCCTTTCCCGTCCTTTAGGTATTTAGACTATTGCGAAACGATATTTTCTGGAATCCGAATTGTGCAGATTGTATATTCATAAGCAGACCCTAGCGAACCGTTGGCACTTAGGCGCTGTATTTGAGCGCCTTGAGGTGAGATTTAGTACTTCTTGGCGAAGCATCCTATGGTGCAAGCCTTAGAAGTACTTCTCACCTTGGCCGCTTACGGTGAGGTTGGAGCGAAAGCGTGTCTGCGTTGAATGTACAATTTGCACAATGACCCTCTACGAAATGTAGTATTTCGCAAACGCCTACTTTTAGGTATTATGCCACGTTGGAGGTAATGGTGATATCGTCGAAGATTTCCTCCTGATAAATGCATATTTTGCCCGTCTTCATCAGTTCCAAAATAATCAGAAACGTCACGATGATCTCCGCCCTGCTGCTCTGCTTCTCGAGGAGCTTGCGGAAGCTGAACCGCTTATGTTCTCTGGCATAAGCCTCCACATAAAGGGTCTTGAGATCCATGTCGATCTCGTCCTTCTCGATCCTGCCGTAGCGGCTGCGGATGGGATCCACCTTGTCCTCCTGCCTGCGCACAACGGATTTGAAAATCTCATGCAGCCTGTGGAGCGTCATATCCCCGATGAGTTCCTCATAGTCCACCGGCTGTCTGTAGGCCGCCACTTCCTCGGGAAGCCGCTTCTCCCGATAGAGCGTGTGGGCTGCGTCCACCTGCCTGTCCCGCAGCTCAAGGGACATGTATTTATACATCTTGTACTCCAGCAGTTTCTGCACCAGTTCCGCTCTGGGGTCTTCCTCCTCCCCCTCCTCGTTCACTTCCTTGGGCAGGAGCATCCGGCACTTGATGTCGATGAGCGTGGCCGCCATGACCAAAAACTCGCTCATCACATTCATATCGTCCGTCTCCATCTGTCGGATATACTCCAGATACTGCTCGGTAATCACCACAATGGGAATATCGTAAATATCTATTTTGTTTTTCTCTATCAAGTGAAGCAGAAGATCCAAAGGCCCTTCAAACGCTTCCAGTTTTACAGGGATTGCCATAGCCACCTCCACGCGACAGATAACATTTTACCGGGAAAATAGGCTTATTTCAAGACAAACTTACGTTCTGTGCATCCTCCGGAGCCTGTCCGGCCTGAAAATCCAGAACCAGCAGTTCGCCCGGATTGAACAGCCTCACGGGAATGGTATGCGTCCCCAGCCCCCTGCTCACCAGCATGGTACTGCCTCCTTCGTCAAACCTGCCGCCGTCATACTTCGGGAACAGTCGGATGCCCGGCGACGCCACGCCCTTCCCCACAAAGGGGATCCGCACGATGCCGCCATGCACATGGCCAGCCAGCGCCAGATCCGCCCCCCACTCCGCATATTGAGGAAAATAATCCGGATTGTGAGCCAGCAGAATATTGTAGACGGACTTGTCCACCCGACCCAGAATCCCCTCCAGATAGTCCGCATCCATGGGCTGCACCCGAAACCTTTTATAAAAACGTCTGTCAATCTGCGCCCCGTAGACCGCGATACCGCAGTCCGCAAGCTGCACATGGGCATTGACCAACGGCCGGATCCCAAGCTCCGCCAGCGCCGCCTCATAGCGGGAACCCATATCGCCGTACACGTCCGGATAAAGCCCCAGCCGGTGTTCATGGTTCCCGTTTCCATAATATATGGGATACTCCGCCGCCAGCTCCGCCAGCAGATGCAGCGCCGGTTCAAAGGAGACGCCCGGGCGCGCGGTGAGCAGATCCCCCGCCACCAGAATCAGATCCGGCGCTGCTTTCCGGATCGCCGCCGTCAGACGCTCGTTGTCCCTGCCGTATTGTTTGTTGTGCAGATCCGCCAGCACCACCGCCCGGACGCCGCGCCGGATGCGGGAGTCGCGAAACGCATACTCCCGCACCACAAAGCGGTTGCTGTCATACAGCATAATCCATATCCCGGCCAGCGCAAGCACGGCCAACATCATAAACGCTAGATTCCACATATCTTTTCTCCGCTAGAGCAGGAAAAAGCCCATCACCCGCTTTAAGTAGTCTTTGTAGGCCGCCTTCTCCACATCCTCCGCAAACAGGATCGGCGTATGACCGATCTCCACACCGTTCAATAAGTATCTGGCGCTGCCGGCTTCCGTTCCCGCCTTGACGGGCGCATTCCGATTCTCCGGCAGATCAATCACCTTTTCCACATTGTCCAGCGCGTTTCCCTCCATATCCAGATACCGGAACTCGCCCTGATACGCCAGCGCCGCTTCCTGCTTGACGCCGCCTTTCACAGGCATGAGCGGCAGTTTCTCCTCATTGGCGTCGATATAGAGATTGCAGACGCTGAACCCATAACTTAACATCACCTGCGCATCCTGAAAGCGATCCGCCCCGGTCTCAGCTCCCATCACCACGGCGATCAGGTCGATCCCATCCTTTTTGGCCGTCGCAGAGATACAGAATTTGGCCTTGCTGGTGGAGCCGGTTTTGAGTCCGGTGGTATATTGGTACTGCTTCAAGAGCTTGTTGGTGCTGTTGAGCGTAAAGTTGACGCTGCCCTGTCTGGTGACATGGGTGATATCCTCCATCCAGATCGTCGTATACTGGTAGATCTCCGGATACTTCGTGATCAGCTCTCTGGACATGACCGCCACGTCTCTGGCCGTGGAATAATGATTGTCCGAATCGGTCAATCCGCAGCAGTCCTCAAAATGGGTGTCCGTCATCCCCAGCTCCGCCGCCTTCTGATTCATCTTCTCCACAAAGGCGTCCTCGCTTCCCGCCAGATGCTCCGCCACCGCCACGCTGGCGTCGTTTCCGCTGGACACTACGATACACTTGATCATGGTCTCCAGAGACTGCACTTCCCCCTCGGCCAGATAGACCTGCGACCCGCCCATCCCGCTGGCGTGGGCGCTGACAAGCACATCGTCCGTCAGTTTCGCCTTGCCGCCCGCGATCTGCTCGAAGGTCAAAAGCAAAGTCATAATCTTCGTAATACTGGCCGGGCTTCTCCGCTCCGCCGCATTTTTCTCATAAATGACCTCCCCCGTGGAGGCCTCTATCAAAATGGCCGAAGGCGTCGTAATGTTCAGTTCTGCTTTGGAGGAACTGACCGGGCTTACCGCAAGAAGCAAAGCCAATCCCAGCGCCAGCAGACTTCTGGTAATTCTCCTGCGCATAAAAATGCCACACTCCCATTCTTTTGGTCTATTAAAGAATATGGGAATGCGGCATAGGTTATACCTGTTTTTAACGATTCAGAAACGCATGGTACCTCTCGACAATCCGGTCTCTCTTCTCCCGCCAGTCAATGTCAAACACTTTCATCAGCTGAACCGCATAATCAATAATCACCAGAACAAGCGCGGCCGTAATCAGGCGGATCCCCATCTCATAGCTGACTCTGTCAATGATCCAGTAAATTCCGGCGTTGACGAACTGAATGATGCCGATGGCATAAAATCCCCATGCAACGGTACTCTCCAGACAGATAATTCCCTTGTAATTTAAGGGCTTGTCATTGTAGTCCCACCACAACTCTCCCAGAAACTTAATCATTCCCTTGCCCACGATAAACTCAAAAATCGTGGCCAACACGGCTCCGACTATGTAAAGCGTCACATAATGCCCTTTCAGGGGACGCAGAATCAGGTATCCCGCCACCGCGCCAAACCCGTAAATCGGACAGAACGGGCCTTTGCCAAATCCCCTGTTTGTGAGCTTATGATTGCAGAAGGACATGTAAATGGACTCCACCAGCCATCCCAGCATACTATACAACAGAAAAGCTGCTATGAGATGGTACACGTCCGTCCCAAACAGTTCTTTTGTCCACATCTTATTATCTCCCTCACGTCATCTTGTGGTATTCAAAACCATATGTTTTAAACTACAAAATCCCCGGTCGAAACTCGGCCAGGGATCTGCATGTTAGTTATATTTACGTTTTCTTGCTGCCTCAGACTTTTTCTTGCGCTTTACGCTGGGCTTCTCGTAATGCTCTCTTTTGCGAATTTCCTGCTGGATACCCGCTTTTGCACAACTTCTTTTGAAGCGACGCAATGCGCTGTCCAAAGTCTCGTTCTCTTTTACGATTACGTTAGACATTCTGCACCTGACCTCCCTTCAGTCCCTCTAGTAACATGACTGATCGGGTTATTCTATGTACGGAGAACACCATACACATTACACATTATAGCATAAAAACTGTTCCCGTCAACTGTTTTTTGTGATTTTTTTCTTTTCGTTTTTCCTTTTCTTTTCGGTGCGGCTATGCTATAATAACTTTGTACGGGGCAATTGATCCGTCCCCGTCCGCAGACAGCCCGGGGGTATAGCTCAGTTGGGAGAGCGCTTGCATGGCATGCAAGAGGTCGTGGGTTCAAATCCCATTATCTCCATTTTCTTTGCTTTAAAAGTAAAAAATATTTTTAAACTAAACATATAATACATAAAGGAGATTGTCATGAGATTAATTACGCGTTCTGACTTTGACGGACTTGCATGTGGCGCTCTTCTAAAAGAGGCCGGCATCATTGACCATTGGAAGTTTGCACATCCGAAGGATCTGCAGGATGGGCTTGTGGAAGTCACGGAGGATGACTGCCTCGCCAACGTTCCCTATGTGGAAGGCTGCGGGCTGTGGTTCGACCACCACTCCAGCGAACATGAAAGACTTCAGCTGACCGGAAAGTACAAAGGAGAGAGCCGCATCACTCCCTCCTGCGCCCGCATTATCTACGAATATTACGGCGGCAGGGAGCGCTTTCCCCAGTTTGACGAGATGATGGTGGCCGTGGACAAAGTGGATTCCGGCAACCTCACCATCGATGAGATCCAGCATCCCGAGGGATGGATTCTGATCGGATTTCTCATGGATCCCAGAACGGGACTCGGCAGATGGCGCGAATTTACCATCTCCAACTATCAGCTCATGGAGCAGCTCATCGACGCCTGCCGCACAATGAGTACGGACGAGATCTTGAATCTCCCCGACGTGAAGGAACGCATTGAGGTCTATCACCAGCAGACCGAGAAATTCATGGAAATGGTCAAGCAGTATACCCGCATAGACGGCAATATTATCATCTCCGACTTAAGGGGTGTGAATCCGATCTACTCCGGCAACCGCTTCCTGATTTACAGCATGTATCCCGAGCAGAATATCTCCGCATGGATCGTGAGCGGACGCGGCGGACAGGGATGTTCCGCGGCAGTAGGCTACAGCATTCTGAACAAGACTTCCAATGTGGATGTGGGAAGCCTCATGTTAAAATACAATGGCGGCGGACATAAGAAAGTGGGTACCTGCCAGTTCTCCGACGAGAATATGGACACGGAACTGCCCAAGATGCTGGCGGAGCTTTCCGCGCTGGCAAACGGCTGATCAAGACAGCGGACATAGAAAACAGTCGGAAAAAGCAGACACAGAAAACAGACATAAAAAACAAACATCGAAGACAGACAAAAAGAGTTGTGCGTTTCCCTTTTAAGGTACCCGCACAACTCTTTTATTTATCCTAAGATCAAAACTGGTATAACCCATTTTGATGGGATTCGATCTGATGTGAGCAAATCTGATGTCATCAAATCTGATCTCATCAAACCTGATGTCATCAGCCCGTGATATCCGAGCCGAAATACTTCACGGAAATCTCGCTGAGTACGCCTTCCTCGCGCAGTTCTTCGATAGCCTGATCCACGGCCTCCCGCAGACTTGCGGAATCCTCTCCCTTGCGCATGGGGATGCACACATGGGAGGCCTCCTCCGTCAGCGCCGCAATCTTTAAATCAGCTTCGGGATGCACATTCATATAGTCATAGAAAGTCACTTCCGCATTCAAGGTGGCGTCAATCCTGCCCTGCAGCAGAAGCTGTATCGTCTGATTCAGATCATCCACGCCCGTGGTCGAAGCGCCGTATTGCTCCGCCAGCTGGGCATAGGTGCTGGAAATGGTATTGGCCGTGCTTTTGCCGTCCAAATCCTCAAAGGAATTGATCTCCGTGTTATCCCCGTTTACGATAATGGCCGTGCGGATATAACCGTAAGGCACGGAAAAATCATACTTTTCCGCACGCTCATCGGTATACTCCACACCGTTCACCATGATATCATAACGCCCTGCTTCCAATCCGGCCAGAAGACCGTCCCACTCGCCTTCCACAAAAACCGCCTGCACACCCAATTTCTCTGCAATCTTCTCCGCCACTTCCACGTCAAATCCCACCAGTTTATCATTCTCGTCGTGGTAAGTCCAAGGCGCCCACGTTCCCTCCATGGCCACCGTCATCTCCCCCGCCGCCTGAATGCGGGCCAGCTGATCCTCCGCAGAACCGTCCGCTCCGCCTCCTATGGGCGTAACGCTTATGTCGCTATTGCCGTCCGGATTGGCGCCGTTGCCGCACCCGGTCAGAGCCAGCGCTCCCACAGCCGCCCACAGCATCAATTTCCGCTTCCAACTTCCCGTTTTCCGATCGTTTCTCATACCTTTTCATATCCTCCTTATTTGTTTTGATTCCCGCATAACCGGATTCACGCTCCGTGTTCCTGCAGGGTGCGCAGGAACTCTCTGGTACGCTCCTTGGCCGGGGCGGCGAAGAACGCCCCGCTCTCCCCCTCCTCCAGAACGACGCCGCCGTCCATGAAGACCACCCGGTTGGAGACCTGTCTGGCAAAAGAGAGTTCATGGGTCACAACCAGCATGGTCATGCCCTCCTCCGCCAGCTGCCGCATCACCTGCAGCACTTCTCCGATCAGTTCCGGATCCAGCGCGGAGGTCGGCTCGTCAAAAAAGATGATCTCCGGATTGGCGGCGACGGCTCGGGCAATGGCCACCCGCTGCTGCTGGCCGCCGGAGAGCTGGTGGGGATAATACCCGTACCGGTCGGACATGCCCACTTTGTCGAGCGCCTGCCTGCCGATCCGTTCCGCCTCCTGACGCTTCATTTTGCGCGCCGCCACCAGTCCTTCCGTCACATTCTGCAACGCCGTCTTATTGCTGAACAGATTAAAGTTCTGAAACACAAAAGCCGTCTTCCTTCGGATCCTCACAATATCCTTGCCCGACATGCGGTTCAAGGAAAATTTCTCTCCGTCCAGCGTATAGCTTCCCCCGTCCGCCTTCTCCAAGAAATTCAGACAGCGCAGAAGCGTGGTCTTGCCGGAACCGCTCGGGCCAAGAATTGCCACCACATCTCCCTTATGCACATCCAAATCAATCTCTTTCAACACGTCCAGCCCTCCGAAGGCCTTCCGCAAACCTCTCACTTCCAACATGCCCCTTCTCCTACTGCAGCTGCTTTTGCTCCCGCGTTTTGCATTCGGGACGACGCCTCTGTTCTGCTTATGCCCGGACCGCCTTTCTCCGGACTGCCTTTTTCCGCTCTGCCTTTCTCCGGACTGCCTTTTTCCGGACTGCCGTCCCGTCACTCACGGAACAGGAACCTCCTGCGCCCCGCGCTCCGCTCTGCCATCGGAGGCCGCCCATAAGTCTGAAGCCGCTTCTCTCCCATGCGCTGAAGCCCGGTCAAAATCGTACAAAACATCAGATAAATCAGTCCCACCTCCAGATAGAGCAGCAGCGGTTCATAGGTTCGCGCCACAATCCTCTGGGTGGACATAAACATCTCCGCCACTGTGATATTGGCGGCCAGAGAGGTCTCTTTCAAAAGCCCGATCAGCGAGTTGGACAGGGGTGGAAACGCCGTACGCAGCGCCTGCGGCAGCACGATTCTCCACATAATCTGCAGCCAGGACATGCCCACACAGTACCCCGCCTCTATCTGCCCTTTCGGCACGGACTCCAGCGCCGCCCGGACAGTCTCCGAGGCATACGCCCCCTCGTTGATAGAAAATACCAAGACCGCCGCAGGAAACGGTTCCAGCACAATACCCAGACTGGGCAGCCCGTAGAACACCACAAACAGCTGCACCAAGATCGGCGTCCCCCGGATGACCCACACATAAAACCGGGCAATCTGCTTTAAAATCCGCACATTGCCAAACTGAATCAGCGCAACAACGACCGCGATCACCAGCGCCAGCACAAAGGAGATTGCCGTCAAAGGGATCGTCAGCTTCAGCCCCGGCATCAATATTTTCCCGAAAGAGTCTATGAAAATTGTAACCCAGCGTTCCTGTAAAAAATGTTCCAGCATATCCCTTCTCCGGTTTCCGCTTCCACAAGAGTTCCACAAGAAAATCCCGTCCGGCTCCCCCGCGCTCTCGAAGCGGCAAACAGTTCATGAATGATTCTGTCTTTCCACACTATATCACTATGAAATAGAATTGGCAAGACCTATTTCCCGGACCTCTCCGTTCTTTCCAACAGGCACACAGCTTCTATGGAGTCCGTAAAAGGAAACATATCCACGGCTCCCGCCCGCCTCACCCGGTACATCCCCCGGTCGGCCAGATAGCTCAGATCCCGTACTAAAGTATCCGGATTGCAGGAAATATAGACCACTTTCCGGGGTTTGATTTCCGCCACGGCAGCCAGAAAAGCCTCGCCGCTTCCTGCCCGGGGCGGATCCATAAACAGTACGTCCACTGATTTTGTTCCGGCTTCCCCGTCTCTTCCGTCTCTTCCGTCCTCGGCCATACTCTTCAGAAACCGCCCGGCGTCGTTTTGATAGAACCGGATGTTTTCCGTGCCGTTTCGTTTGGCGTTCGTCCGCGCGTCCCGCACGGCGTCGCCGTTCAGCTCCACGCCCAGCACCTCCCCGGCTCTGTCGGCGGCCAAAATGCCGATCGTACCCGTTCCACAGTATGCGTCCAGCACCGTCTCCTTCCCGGTGAGTCCCGCATACTCCAGCGCCCGCTCATACAGCTTCCGCGTCTGCACCGGATTGACCTGATAGAAGGATTTGGACGAAATACGGAAGCGTTTCCCGCAGAGTTCGTCCTCGATATATCCCTTTCCGTATACCACCTGTTCCCGCTCTCCCAGCACCATGCTGGTGCCTCTGCCGTTTACGTTGACCACGATCGTGGTGATCTCCGGATGCTTTTCACACAGCGCTTTCACAAAATGATTTTTGGACGGCAGAATGGGGGACGCCAGCACCAGCACCACCATGATCTGCCCCGTGGCGGCTCCCGTGCGAATCAGCACATGGCGCAGAAGCCCGTATCCCGTGTCCTCGTTATAGGGTTTGATTTTAAAGGAACTCAGCAGTTCCCGCACCGTGACAATGATGGCATCCGCTTTCTCGTTTTCGATATAACAGCTGTCCACCGGCACGATGCGGTGGCTTCCGCTCTCATAAATGCCCGAGATCACATTGTGCTTCCTGTCTTCTCCGAACACCGCATGGACTTTGTTCCGATAATGGGCGGGATGTTCCATGCCGATAATCGGTTCCGCCTTGCAGAACGGAGCGATCAGCTTGGCAAAACGGCGTTCTTTCTCTCGCAGCTGTTCTTCGTAAGTCCGGTTGATCCATCTGCATCCGCCGCACTTCCCGGCTACGGGACAGATTCCGGTTTTCTTCTCCGCCGCCCTCCCGACAACCTCGTCCCGCCGAACGCTCTGCCGCTTTCTACTGCCCTGCCGCTCTTCTCTGTCCTGCTGTTTTCCTCTGTCCTGCCGGCTTTCTCTGTCCTGCTGTCTTCCTCTGCCCTGTCGGCCTTCTCTGTCCTGCTGTCTTCCTCTGCCCTGTCGGCTTTCTCTGTCCCTGTTCACTCCGCCCTCCACGCCTACTCCGCTCCGTACTGTCTCAGCCGCGCCCTGCGTTCCCGATAATCCGGCAGATACCGCTCCACCTCCTGCCAGAACTCCGGCGAATGATCCATATGCCTTCTGTGAGCCAGCTCATGCACCACCACATAGTCCACCAGTTCCGCCGGCAGGAACAGCAGTCTGCAATTAAAATTCAAATTGCCGTCGCTGCTGCAGCTTCCCCATCTCGTCCTCTGGTTGCGCATGGAAATACGCCCATAGCTGATTCCCATAAGACCGGCATAATACGCCACCCGCTGTTCCACCAGCCTCCGGCTCTGCCGCTTCCCGGACTCCGTCACCACACCCGGCAGACGCTTGAGCACTTCTCCCTGCCCGGCGTCCCACAAATGCCGTTTTTTCAAAATCCAATCCGTATGTTCCTCGATAAAACGCCGAACCGTTTCCTGCGGCGTCCGCTCCGGCACCCGGGCCAAGACCATGCCGTCGCTTTTTACCTGCAGCCCCAGCGATTTCCGCTTAGAGCGCACCACCCGGACCGCCAGCCGTTCCTCTCCGTCATATATGCTGTATTCTTCCGCCACTCCATTCACCGCTCACAACCTCTACTTCCGCTTCTCGTTCCCCGCCAGCTTCCCGATGGCGCAAAAAAATGCAAATACCGAGACGGAGAAAATTTTATAGGTAAACATCCAATGTTCCGCCGAATGATTTTGAACCGCCATCGCCCATATGAACGGCAGAATGCCCACAGCCGCCACCGTCAGGCTCTGTGCCGCTGCCCCTGTCCCCGCAAGCGCTTTTCTGTTTTTCCACAACTTCCGGCCAAAGACCGCTACACCTGCCAGAACCGGCACCGCAAACGCCCAATTCTGATACACGCTTATATTTGCGCGCACAACAGAAACAAATCCGGCCAAGAAAGGCAGAGATTCCGCCGTTCCCATCCGGAAACGTATAGTATCCACGGCATTGCTGATGATCGTTCCGCCCGTCAGCACATCGGTGAGCATCCATTTGCCCGCCCACAGCCCCAGATAACCGGCCGCCCATTCCGCGCTATAAGCCGCCAGACGGCGGATATTCTCTTTCCAGCCGCACCTCCCCAGATAGAGCGCCACACACAGAGGATACCCCAGCGTGGCCAGCGGATAGGTCAGAAGATCAAAATAAGCCGTTGCCATCCCCACTATCAGGAAAAATTCGCAGTACCGGTTTTTCTCCAAAAGCGTTTCGTGCCATCTTGCCTGCACCAGCATGGCAGCCGCCAGAATATAAAAACAAACGCTCAGCGACAGGGACGCATACAGGCCGAAAAAGTACAAAAACGGAAACGAAAGCAGCAACGCACCGCACAGGGCGGTCTCTCCCCGCTTTGCATAATTCACCAACAGCGCACCGGCCAGCACAAACTGTATCACGGCGGCCAATAATCGAATCGTGTTGAAATTCGTCAGCCACAGCAGCGGTTTCAAAAACACAAGGTAACCATGCCAATATCTGGCATATTCCGTCTCATATCCGCGGTTCCCCGCCAGATACTCTATCAGGGAATATCCCGGCGCCCAGCTCTCCTCCCCATACAGTTCGTTCCTGTATACATAGAGCGTGCGCTCTATCAGAGAATGACCCTCCCCCGCATAAACCGCACTCCCGAGCATCAGACAGTCCGTGAAGTTCCCGGTCATGGAACCGGGATATCCTTCTATCAAAGCAAAATCCGAAAACTCTTTCTCCAGCATCGGCAAAGACTGATACGCATGTTCCTGCATCGGCTCGACCGGAATGCAGAACACGACGGCCAGCGCCGCCATCCCGGCGATTACCCCCCCCGAACCATATGAACAGCTGCCGCGCCAGTCTCGGAAGCATCCGTTCTCTCTTGTCAGACATATCTGCTCCCCTTCTCGTATATTCATGGGACAAAATATTCTTCCACCCGCGATGCGGATGTACGAAAAAAGTCTCAAAAGCTTCTAAATCACAGCTTTCAAGACTTTTTACATCGGAGTGGCGGGATTCGAACTCGCCTACGCCATGCCAAAAAGCTTGTATTTATGCGTGTTTCAACGATTACACCTTGATTACCCATGATTACTTTTGCTTGAATTATCGTGATTACCTTTTTGATAAAAATCATCTTTTCATCTTGCTAAAAACTCTGGAATTTCACTTAATATTTCTGACTTGTGTTCAATAGTTTTTCGGTTGCGATGGTAATGTCCTTCTGTACAAAGAATGTCAGTATGCCCCATGAGATCTGTTATTAGTTTGTTGTCAATTCCATTATCGAGCAATATACTGCCATATGTTTTTCTTGCTTTGTGTGGAGACTTTCTCACCATCCCAAGTTTATCACATATACGCTCCATTCTTCTCCGTATACAATTTGTTGTTAGCCTTCTGTCGTTTTCAACAAATATATACTCACCAAACGGATTGTGTGTTCTTAGTTTACTTGTAATCCAAGCATATGATTTTGGTATAATAACCGTGCGGACACCCGCTTCTGTCTTGGGAAAATCTTTAACTGCATATACATATTTGCCGTTTTCATCAACATATTTTGTTTCTGTTCTTTGAATTTTAAAAGCGTTTCCCTCAAAATCAGAGTGCTTAAGTGATACAAGTTCACCTACACGAATACCAGTCAAAAACATTAAAAGTATACCTAAATTTTTTAGATCTAAATTTTCAACCAAATAGGAGAGAATTTTGGGAAGTTCTTCCTCACTAAACACTTCCTCGCTGTCAGATTTAATAACCCTTTTGAAATAAGACTCTGACGTGTCCATTTCTTGAAAAAGCTCCTCTACATTGAACTTAATTAATTCCCTCTTCTTTGCTCTCTTTAAGAAGCCCTTGGTAATTGTCTTTAGGTTAGAAAACGATTTTGAAGATAATTCATATTGTGCTATCTGTTCCTCCAAGAACTCCTCTACATCTTTAGGTAAAATGTCCTTAATTCTTTTCTTTTGAAATTCCTTATAATGCCTATTGAATATTTGTTTGAAACGAAGATGAGAAGACGGTGATATTTTCTTTAACGCCAATCTTCTATCGTTCCACTCTGTAAAGACCTCCCCTATTGTAGGATTGTCTGTTGCAGATTCCCAATAAGCAATTATTACTTCTTCTACCGCCTCCTTTGTACATTTTTTGACCATCTTGCGTCCTTTTTCTTTGTCCGGCAGATATGTCCTCCATTTTCCATCCCCGCCTTGGCTAATAACATATGGATGCTTTTTTAATAACTCTTTTCTTTTATCCATATTAATTTGCTCTTGCACGTATGATAGATTAATCATACCATTTTCAATCGCATATTTCAATAACTCATCGTTAATCATTTAATATACCAAAAATAAGGCATGTATTTTACACGCCCTTATTTCCTTTCTCTTATTTTCCTGTGCTACCAAATCCGCCATTTCTGATTTCGTTCACATTGTCATCAACGGTTATCCCATAAGGCACAAAAACACCCTGAACAATATTATCCACACTATTAGCCATAAATATTTTGTTATTAGAATTATTTGTAACTTTTATCCAAATATGTCCCTCATTATCAGAGTTAAAATAATCTCCATCAATAATGCCAACTGTATTATCAAGCTGGACTCTATATTTAAACCCAATACTACTACGAGGATACATATTTAATACCCATCCTTCATCCATTTTACATCTTATGCCAGTGGGAATTTTGATGGTTGCACCAGCTTTAATTATAAAATCAATCGGAGTTGCAAAATCATAACCTGCGCTACCAGATGTAGCTCTAGTTGGAAGTTTTATACTGTCCCAAATACTCTGAATTTCTATAATGTTTTGCCCATAGTCAAACGTTGTATTATAATCTTTTAAAAATTGCTGGAAACTCACTTTGTAGAATTTTGCTATTTTATTCATTTGTTGCCTTTCTATCAGTTTTTTTAATCATGTAATGACAGGGTATACATTGTCCATAATAGTATTCTTTGTCTTTTTGAATACATTTCACTTTTATGCGAGACTTATTACTGTCATCTATAATCCCATATATACATTTTTCACATTCTGAGGTTAAAATCATGTTCATTATTAATATACCCTTGTCACACCCAATTTCTTTAGTTCCTGACCTATTTTTCTTTCTATTATATCAATTAATTCGTTTTCCCCATACTCGTTATTATAGTAAGGTGCATATAAAGCGTCATTCGCATCATATACATTAAACCAAATTCTATGTGTCTCCTCATCAATGCCAAGCTTACAAAATATCAAAGGTATCTTGTCACATTTATATACTGGAAATTTATATATGTAAGCATCAAGACTGTGATCATATCTAAATCCAAGACTTTTCATTTGTCCTTTAGTAATATTTAATTTATATTGATTTTCTGCTAATCTGTCCATAATGTTATCTCTCCTAATTGTAAAGATTTTTTCACATTTATAACACGTTGATTCTTGCTTCCACGCCATTTTAAAGTTGTGTCACGCTGCGAATCTATGTATTTGCCATCAACAAGAATGTCTACAATTTTTATAATATCTAATCTCTTTTTATCCTGTTTAATAAGGAAAGCCTTGTCATCTACTTTTACAGGTTTGTTATTAAATGGGTTAAGATGATAATATAATGGATGAAAGGTAAATATAGTATTATCAAAATATTTACATGTCGATAATGTATAACCAGTATATAGACAGATCGACTTTTGTTGCTTTGAAAGACGAATTTCATCGGCGTTATCATTCGATATATTGTGATTATCTCCATTACTACCCTCTATATATTGTGGTGTATTATATCGTTTGTTTACTTCAGTAACTAAATCTAATACATCATCAAGGCTGCTTTCATAAAGTGGATCACCACCAGTCAAAGTCAGACCCGAAATATAATCCTTGTCTAATTCTCTAAATAATTCTTCTTTCGCTGATTCATCAAATGGTATCCCACTATTTTCATCCCATGTTTGAGGGTTCTGACAGTTATAACAATGATGACTACATCCTGAGAGCCATAATACGACTCTCAGACCTTCGCCATTATTCATATCTGGATAAGTTAAATTATGATAGTTCATTAGCTTCACTTGCATATAAATCAAATATATCAGCAACGAGGTTAATCGCATCAACCTGTGCTTGGTCATTTTGATAAATATACTCTCCTCCACATTCTCTTGCTAAATCATGTTTTTGGGAATATTTTTCTATTAACTGCATTATTTTTTCTTCCATTACAATCATCCTTTACATTTTTAATATTAAAAGCATTGATACCGTATGAGAACACCGTTTGTTTATACCTATCTATGTTTTTTACACGTTCCCAATTCTCAATGCTTTATGGCTTTATGTACCGTTCAAGATATAGTTACTCATAAATCTTATACGCATTCATATTTACTTTCTTTATATCTCCTTTGAATCTATCTCCTTTGAATCGCTCGGCTCATAGGCTATATTACTCACATCGAAACACGATCTGAAATCTCCGCATTTTTCGCTTCATTATATCTCGTTTCTCCGTGAACTCTGGTAAATCCTAAATATCCATTCATACGGTCAATTTTTGTTATCTTACTGCTACCACATTTAGGGCATATATCCATTTCTACCTGCTGATAACCACAATCTTCACAGTAACACATTGCCAGATTTACACCCTCATAAAAACCTTTCTCCATTGCTCTAAGAACAAGAGTTTTTATCGCTTCAATGTTATACCCCAAATTGTAACGGCAATACTGGATTTTTCCTCCATTAAAGTACGACCAAAATCTTTCTTCTTTATCCTGTTTTTCAATAGGGGACATTTGTTCTGATACATGACAGTGGAAACTATTACTTACATAAGGCTTGTCTGATACATTTTCTATAATTCCATATATTTTACGGAATTGTTCTATCTGTAAACCGCAAAGGCTTTCTGCTGGTGTACCATAAATCGCATATAAAATATGGTCTTCTTCTTTGATTCTATTTACATATTTCTGAATATATTGCATTACTTCTAATGCAAATTCTCCATCTTCACGGATAGATTTACCATTATATAATCGTTGTAATTCGTTCAAAGCAGTAATTCCATAACTTATTGTCATAGGTGGAAGTATTGATTTTATTTTTTCATCTGGCTTTAAGTTTCCACCATATAATCCACCCTCACAAAATGCTATTGGATTAATGCTTGCTCTGAGTTCTCCTATATAATCATAAGTTCGCTTATGTAATCCTCTTATAAGTTCAAGGTAGTATTCCAATACTTCATAAAAATCTTTTGATTCTTGTCTTGCTTTTGCTAATATCATTGGGAGGTGGAGGGAAACCACACCTAAATTACAACGTCCTTCAAATACTGGTTTATCTTCTTCATCTACTGGATGCATACCGCCTTTTTCATACCAAGGAGAAAGAAAGGCGCGACAGCCCATCGGACTAACCACTTTACCATATTTTTTATACATATCTGGCACATATCCATTACCTGTTAATGATAACCAATCAGGGTACATGGTTTTACTACTACAGTCAATTCCTGCATTAAATACATCTGCGCTTGGATATTTTTCACTACCATCACCATGTAAGTTTTTATCATACAAGAATACAATCTTTGGAAACAATACAGGACGTTTAAACCCTTTCTTTCCTTGTCCTTCTTTATGTACATTTAACAATGTAATAGCCGCCATCTTTCCAAATTTATCAGTTGCTAACCCAATAGTCATTGTAACGAATGGATAATCACCTCGACTAGAACCAACCGTATTCAATTTATATTCTATTCCTTGCCAACCTTGTTCAAAGTCACGTTGAATCTTGCTCATAACCCATTCTTCAGCACTGGAAGTATTACTGATATTTATATTATTATCGTTCTCAACATATCCACATACATCTGCATATTCTTTTCTATACTTCCAGTACGACTTCTCAGCATATAGACTTAAAATTTTATCTACTTCTGGTACTGTAAATCCACCATATTGTTGTGCAGCAGTTGAAAGGATAATATCACCCATTACATCAAAAGCGGTATCAAGGGAATTTGGCTCATTATACCAAACATTTCCCATCTCAAATCCACCTTGCATAATATCGCCAATGCGCATTAGACAACAATTAAACGTATCTAGTCTTGCACTTCTATCGTGAATATATATGTAACCATCTTTCATAGCTTGTTTTTCGTCTAATGTAAGGAAGAATTTTTTATATAATTCTCCACTCAATTCGTTATAAATAAGACTTCGTTTTGTTGCTACTAATGCAGAATCAGTGTTTGCATTACTTTTATCTCCGATATATCTAATAGCTTGACTTCTCTCATATACCTTGTCCATCATATGTACGAAATCTTTTTTATAGTTACGATACTCTTTATACATCTTTGCAACTAATGGGTAAAATTCTTCAAGCACAGCTTCCACAATATTGTGCATTTCATAAATCTCTGTATCTTCTAAGTCATTCTCTGCTAATTTATCCCATACTGCATTACAAATGATTTGATAATCATTGTCTGAAAGTTCAATCATTGCTCGTCTTGCGGCTTTATTACAAGCATTGATTATCTTTTGTTCGTCATATTGTTCTAATGTTCCGTCTTTTTTTATTATCTGCAAATACCTTATTCCTCCAGATTCATTTTTATCTCTCATCAACCAATTCTTCTAACACTCCACCAGCTTCAGCAACAATAATACCTACTGCAAGTGGAACAACAGATTTCTTAATAAGCGAGACAATCCCACCAATTACTCTAATACCAGACTTTGTTAAACTGATATATAAATGTCCTTTACTGTTCATTATCCTTTAATCTCCCTTGCAATTTGGTCTGCTATCTTTTCGCAACTTTTTTCATAAGACGTAGTTAATTCATAATCAATATTATATTCTTCAAGTTTATCCATAATCTCTTCTCTTACTTTCTGCGCTTCAGCCTCATTTTGAAATCTTCCCTCATTTTCGTAAGCATGATGTCTTGCCAATAAATAGTTTCTGTTATCATATGAATTAAATATATTTAGAACAGTCTTATTAAAATCTTCTCCAAGAGTATCATCTTTGTTATATACAGCACATAGCAGTAACGGTGAATCAACTACCATAACCTGTACTTTATCTCTTACTCTACCCATTTTAAATGACTGTTTACCAAACAAATATTCTTGATGTTTAAATACTTCTCCGTTGTTTTCATACACTTTATCTTTTGCAAATTCCGAAACATATTCTGCATTAATACCTTTTCTTTTCAGTCTTGCAGTAATATCCATAGCACAGGTACTTTTACCTGCCGATGGTTCACCAAATAAATTTATTACGATTGTATTCAATATTTAATCATTCCTCTCATTTATGTTGTAAAACCTCAATACAAATTTTATCTACATTAAACTGAACTAACATCCATGCAACAATCAGCCCTTCTATTAATCCACTTAACAATTACTTCTCCTTTCCCCTTAACTAATAAAATCTTCTACTATTTCCAAAATTGCCATAACAATAATAATACCAGCTACAACAGAATCATATATTATTTCAAATTTATTATTATTTTTAACGCCTTCATATATTCCAAACCCATATACACAACTTAATCCTAGACAGGATAATATGTAAAATATTTCTATAAACAAATATAAATTCACCTCTTATCTTTATTTTTGCCTTTAAACATGCATTTCGTTATTTAATAATAAATGGCTCTCGATCATACCAGGATATATCCTTATGCCCACAATATACACATTTATTTTTTATAATCACAGCTTTTGGGTGAACCTTTTCGTTATCTTTATGTGCTAAAATGTCTGAAATTCTAAATCCATGATCTGTAGAAATAATAATTCCCTGCTCCCTCGATATTTCTTCATACATGTGTGGACTCCATACTCCAGTTCTTAAATACAACGGGATCGCTTTAATATAACATAACACCTTTTTCATGCCATACATCTCCTTCTAAATTAATATTCTTTATCTACATAATAACTATATATATATTCGAGTGCATTTTTAATAGCTCTTTTACCAGTTTCTATCCGGTCAATCTGTTCAATCTTCCATGGATGAATATTTTTATATTCTTCCTCATCTTCTAAAAAGCCAATTATTGGTTTCCCCTTAATAAACGCATAAAATATTTCATCTGATGTACCAAGAGATTTATCTAAGTCCCTAAGATTTACTAATACAACATCTGACTCTCTAACCATTCTAAGATCAAATCGTATAACTTCAGACTCAGATTTATGATCATTTTTACCGACTTCATAAAAATCAGTTGGAGATATAATATTAATGCCTTCATAATGTTCTTTAACATACTGCTTAACATCCTCTCGCCATTGTTTTGGGTAATCGTGCCGTTTTGTATTAAAATAACAACTCATTGCGCCTGCCAAATATACACTACGATTCATTATTGTTTTCCTCCATTTCTATTTGTATAATCCAAAATAATTTTAATTATTTCATCAATATCAGTTCCCTCATTATTATCTACTATTAAATTTACTTCTTTATCTAAACCTAAAAACATCCCGAAATCGCACTCTACTCTAGCACCAATTTCATTCTTATCATCAAAGTTGAATTTATCTACACCACATCTGTCTATATACCTTTTTACCCTTGTACCAAGATTGGCATTTACAAGTACAGTAAAAATATTATCATTTGGACAACTCTGTTTTAGCTGACGTATTCCATTAGGCGTAAGAACTACCACCTTGTCACCGTCTGTATAATCAGATTTTAATGTACCGTATAATCTGCCCTGAGAATATTCGTCATATTCTGCCATTACGCCAGTATTAATCATAGCTGCGAAAGTGTTATTCTCTGTAAAAAAGTAGTCTTTACCATTCACTTCTCCATCTCTAGGTTTGCGTGTGGTGTATGAAATAATCTTTTCAAAGCCATGATGTGTTGCTAATTCATTTTCAATTGTGGACTTCCCAGAACCGGAAGCCCCTAATAAAACAATAATCATATATATTCTTCTCCTCAATTTTCAATACTTAAAACATATTCTCTAGTAATCTGCTCATGGAATTTTGTTATCTGTTTCATTACTTCTTCAGCCCATTCTTTTACTTCTGGGTTAGCACCTCCGTCCTGATTTCGCTGTTGAAATACATGTCCCCATTCGCATAAATTAATCTTTGATACAAAATTACTGGGAATACTCAACATATATAAACCACGCTTTACATCTTTATTGTTTTCATACTCTTCTTTTACATATCCATTAGGTGACTTTACATATTTTGTGCCTTCATATTCAAAAGAATCAGGAATATCAATACCAAGAATATTTAATGCTTTATTTGTAGTAATTACTTTATCTTTATAAAAATCTGACATTTCATCATCTGAAAATGTAGCAAGTCTTGTGCTGCTTCTAATAATTCTATTATCAAATCTTCTTGCGTGAGAATCTACATCATCTTGCCCTGCTCTATGCAATCCCTCTGTCATTATAGAAATATCAATAAATCTAAGAACTGTAATATGTTTCTTCCCCATTTTTAACAACATTAATAACCAATTATTAAATTTATTCAAACTGTCCACATCACAGTTTTTAAGATTTCCATGAGCATCTAATACATTACTACATACATTCCTAATTTCCATATCTAACTCTGGTGTCCAAGTTCTTTTGCTTATGTACATTGCCACAAAAGCATCTTCAAAACCTGTAATACTATTTACCTTTACTCTCATATTTTCTTTTCTCCTTTACACTTTAAATTTCTTCATATCTTCAATAAAACTTGTAACAACATTCTCATCAGAAGTAATAGCTTGTACTTCTAACGGCTTACCTTGTGCCATTGCAAAAACTCCAATTAAAGATTTCGCGTCCACTATATTCCTTCCGTCATACAAATTAATATCACACTCATATTTAGAACAAATATTAATAAAGTCAGCAATTAATTCTGGTGTTAATAATTTAATTTTTATTCTTGGCATTTTCTTAATCCTCTCTGTATTTATAAAAATTATGAATCCCATCGTTCCAAACAAATTCATAATTCAAAGTATTATTACTATCAAAAAATAAGCATTCTTCTTTTCCCGTTCCTATTTGGAAAGCATATTCACAAGCTAAAATTGTATCTTCTGATACTTCAGCCTTTTTATAGCTTCCGTTTGATATTGGTTGGAATTGATCTGGCGTAAGAATCTCTGGTAAAACATCTGGAAATCTTTCATGTTCTAGCCTATTAAAAATGACTTCCGCCACATTTGATTTCTGCTCAAAAGAATATTCATCACCAACTTCTGCTTGTACCACATGAAAAAGTAAATCCAACTCTTCAGCAGAAAAATAATCATATATAGTTTCAGGTGGGTCTATTATGTATAAATACTCATCAATAATATTTTTGTAGGCAATAAACCATTCTTTTTTATCTTGAACTGATTCTATCTCTGTCATCTTTTGATTCATTTCTTTTACCGCTTCATCAATTTCAAAATTTATTGATAATTGTCTTGAAGAATTCATCTGTTTTACTTGAATTTCTGCGCTTTCTGCTAATAGAGTATGCTCTTTTTTAGTACTAGTTTTAATATTTTCATTATGACCTTTTAGTGGGATAACAAGCGCACTTAAAGAAACTATCACTATTGACAGCAAAATTTTTATCTTTCTGTTCAATTTTTTCTCCTATGAAATTTGAATTTTATGTGTATGTGTTTATGAGTTACATTTATTCTTTCTCTATTTAAAGTTTGCCAGACTTCAAATAAATTAATTATAGCTTGGTTCACTTTTATCAAATCTTACAGATTCAAATACCGGAAATTGAATCGAAATACCACCATCTTTATTCTTTGTTTCTTCCTTATATTTTACAGAAACAATTTTTCCTACCACATCTTCTGGATACTGCCAAAAATGTTTTCTATCATCATCAGAAAACCCAGATCCAACATTCACAGGAAAACCTTTATAATCACATACTAATGCTCCACACGTCCCTTTGTTACGTCCTGATCCTTCTTCAATACCAGTACATTTTATATCGCAATTTAGAAAGTGCTTTACTTTGATCAAGTTTTTTGTTCTTTTACATTCATATGGAGTGTCTAAATTAAGAATAATTCCTTCCCAATCATTTTCTTCAGCATAATCCAACCATTTCCATATTTCTGTATGATCTGTACCTTCGTAACACATTTGTACCACTTCTATATTTCTGCTATCATTAAATAACTTAATATCTGCTTTTATTTCAAGTAATTTTTGCTTGCGTTTGCAATATGATTCTTTTGATTTACCAGTCCAAAATTCTTCTAATGGGAATACATCAAAAATCACTAATTTCAAATCAGACTTGTCATTATCTTTGCTCATTGCGATGCCTGTGCCTTTTTGGAATGCTTCTGAGTCAGATAATCCTTCTTCATTTTTATATAACAATTCACCATCTACAAAACAATTTTTCAGTCCTAAACTATGTAAGTCTTTAATAATATGATTAAGCCCCTTATATTCTTTACCCTGTCTTGTCATACATTTATCACCGACAAAGGCGCATCTTGTTCCATTAAGTTTTCTTGATATGGATATCCACTCATCACCCATTAATCTTACTTTGTCAATCGGAGTTCCAAGCATTACATCAAAAGCAGTGATCAACCCATGAATACATTTATTTACTAACTTAGCATCTGCTCCCAACCTAAAAGTTTTTGTAATCATTTGTTCATAAAATTCTCTATCATCTTCATGACCAGATAAAAATGATTGAATCTCATAAATATCTTCGTCTTTTCCAGTGTTATTTTTTTGAAGATATTTCATTACTTCCTTAAACGTGCTATGTACACACAAGTAATATGGTGCTAGTTCAGAACTTGGAGTTACTTTCTTCTTAATTTTCTTTGTACTGATTCCTGTCACAATATTTCCATCTAATAAAAATTTCAAACATTCCTTAAATAACTCATTGTCCTTATTTGCAGTAATAATTGCTTTCTTATCATTAAGGCTGCTTGTCTCCTGAATTTGCTTAAATATCTTAATTACTTCCTTCAATCACATTCTCCTCCTTTCGAACACATATTTTGTTTACTGATTTCTCTGGAAAACAGATATTTTGTACAAATCCTGTTCAGCGTCAGTACAATGTATTATAGTAAAATATCCTTGCTCGTTAAGCCTATCCTGTTCTATATAAGTATCATCTAATGTCATTTCTTCTGTTTCCCATACATCAATTAACTCACATCCCATCTTCATTTCATGTTCTGTTAAAATATATTGCATATATCCTACACCCCCATATTTATTCTTTTAATATTCTTGAAAAAATTATTTTAATTTAACTCTGGAATTTTTTGTTTTAAATATTTATGTATTTTCCATTGAGGTAGACTAACTTGTCCAGAAATACCTTTACATACTTCTTTTTCCCAATCTGTATGTTTAATTAGATCAATTATTTGCTCTTTATATATTTCATTAGTGATTTCAAAATAAAATTCTTTAACATATTCTCCTAAATATTTAGGAATATTTCCTATAATCCCTTTGCCATACCCGCAAATTCCAATATCAAATGTATTATAATTAATATCTCTTTTAACATTTCTCCTATATTCAACAATATGTATGTCTTTAGTAATTTTAAAATTATACTTTTTATTTAAACTGCCATTTTCAGGTCTTCTATAAATATTAAAACAACAATGCAGATTTCTGTCTGTATAATGTTGCAACCCAAGATCCTCACTATAAATCAAATCAAACTCGTACATTTGGATATTATTATCTAATTGACTATAAGATAATATAAATGATATATAATCACACATTGGCACAGCATGTTTATAGAATTTAATTGCCAAACTATTGTTTGCGCCATATGGCGGATTCCCAATAATACATCTACCGATTTTGTAATCCAATGTTATGCCCAACCAATCCGCTTCGATAATTCTATTATCCTCTGGAACAATATCATAAGCCCAATAAGGTTTATCTAAATAGTCAATAAATACTCCTGAACCTGCTGAGGGTTCGATGTACTCTGTAATGTTATCCGCTCCAATTATCTGTCTCGTTTTATCCACGCAATATTTTGCAAGATCTGGCGGGGTATAATACTTGTCATCTTGTATTTTTGCCATTTACTATACACTCATCATCTTTACTAAACTTATATGCCAAATTATTAGTTCCTATTGTTTTTTTGTTCTCCGCTTTAATTTGCCTATTTATAAATTGCTCATATGTAATTTTTTCTGTCAAACTTGGATCCTCATTAAGATAATCATTTAAATCTTTTTGCTTAATCATATTTGTTCAACCCACCCCTTTTAAATTATCCTACATAAATAACAATAGCTTTTACAAATTCTGTATCAGCAACCTTTTAGCCAATCATCAAAATATATTCATGATCTGATAAATTTCTATATTCCTCTTTATCACACAAATCATCTGATAACTTGTCCTCATAATCACCACTATCCATCCACCAGCCATTATAAAACGTCAGTTCTTTAATTTCTCCCCTGCTTGCATCTGCTTGTTCATATGGATACTCGTCATGCCATGAATCTTCACCACAAAAAACAAGTAGTGGAAGTTCTGGATTCTCTAATATGATTCGGGTGTCAAAAGGTCACCAACCTTTGATATAAATTTGTACCTTGAAAATT
>JAMPHU010000024.1 GCA_023663225.1 Candidatus Gastranaerophilales bacterium | reverse complement strand
CAGAAAGCCTCTCTCTTAGTTTACAGTACTGTATCGTTGCCATCCTTTCTTAAAGCTTATGGGGGCGCCCCCATTGTTTAACTGTCATGACAATTTGCTACGCTGCCAGTCCAGAGCGACCAGCGAAATGAAAAAAATTAAGGACAAACTCCAAACCCTGTCTTTGCAGGTATTCTTCGCTTCCCCTTAATATTAGCATGATGTCCGTGCAGCTCATAAGAATGGACGTCACCATCCCCGCATAAGAGTCCGGCCCGCTTGCCTTGAAGATATCCAGCACCAGTCCCGTGGCTGCCGAGGAAGAAAACATCTTCACGATCAAAAGCGGCACCAACTGTGCCGGCAGATGCACCGCCTCCGTGAACGGTGTGAGAATCCCTCCCAGAAACGTAAAAAAGCCTGAGGATCGCAGGATTCCTACCGCCACCATCAAACCGATCAGTGTTGGCATGATATCTACTACGATCCGCAGACCATCCTTTGCACCTTTTAAAAAGGTTTCATATACCTTGATTCCCGAAACGATCCCATATCCCACCACAAAAAAGATCAGCAGGGGTATGATAATATCTGACATATGTGTCAAAACTGTCATCTGCGTTGTACTCCACAATCTGCCTTCTCTCTACACCATATGAAAGACAGATCTCAAAAATACCACACAGAATTACTCGCTCTCATCCTCCGCAACGACCCTCTCAATCTGAGTCTTAGTGTTGTGGAAACATTCCATCAGCTTTGGAGAAAAAACGCCGCACTCGCCTACGGTAATCATGTGATACGCCTGCTCCTTGTCATACGCTTTCTTGTAAACGCGATCGCTGATCAGGGCATCATAGACATCAGCCAGAGATACCAGTTGTGCGGAGATTGGAATCTCCTCTCCCTTCAGGCCATCCGGATATCCTTGCCCGTCAAAGCGCTCATGGTGCCAGCGGCACACTTCTGCCGCGGTCTGAGCATATTCCTCACTCCAACTGCTTTGAATGACATCCAGTATCTCACAACCCTTGGTAGTGTGGGATCGCATAAACTCAAACTCTTCGTCGGTCAGCTTGGTGGGTTTTAACAAGATATTCTCGCGAATTGCAATCTTCCCTATATCATGCAGGGCGCTGACTGCCACGATCACACGGATCTTGCGCTCATCCAGCTCGTATTCCGGATACAGCCTCATCATTTCCTCCGCCAGTATCTTGGTGATATCCTTCACATGCCTGATATGCGCCGTGTTCTCCACATTGCGGTACTCTGCAACCGCGCCGAACACATCCATCATATCCAGCTTGTTCTTCTCTATCTCCTTGTTCTGCCGCTGCAATAGCTGGTACTGTTTCCGCACAGCCTTATTCTGCGCCACAACCTTATCCTGCAGCATCGTCTGTTGTTGGAACAGTTTGGCAGCATTCTTTACCCTATGTCTAAGCAATTTCTCATTGAAAGGTTTGCGGATAAAATCAAATACCCCCAAACGGAAACAATTCTCCTCCACATCCTCCGAACCGGCGGCTCCTATGATCATCACCGGCACCTTTCCGATCAATTTTTGCTCGTTCATAACTTCCAGCACCTTGAAGCCGTCCACTTTGGGAATCGCCAACTTTAAGAGAACTGCCGCCAGATCATCGCTGCACATATCGATCGACTCCAGAGCCAGCTCGCCATCCTCTGCCTCCAAAATGATATAATCCCTCGACAAAATCTGAACCAGGTTCTCCCGATCCGCCTCTACTCCGTCTACAATCAGTACTTTGTCACGCATAGCTATCCTTTCTGAACTTTATTCTTGTTCATTAATTTTTATATACTGCAATCTTGTCATCCGTCGTCCTACGTATGGTAATATCCATCATAAATCTGGATATCCAGCGCCTTCCGTTAACTTCCGCAAGCACGCCCTCATACACCCTGCCGGACACAATTATTTTGGCGTTGGCCACTTCTTTGATCTCTTCCTCTATCTCTCTCTTCTTCTCCTCTATCTCACTCTTTTGCTGCTCTTTGGTATAGATTGCATTTTTAAGCTTACGGTAGACCTCCATCTCATTTTTGACGTCCATCGGATACTTTTTATCAAATTCTACGAGGGCATTGCTCAACATCACCAGCTCTTCCGCAATTCCCTTTTCGACATCCGTCAGTTGGCCGTGCTCATTCAAAAGGGCATCACTGATTCCCACCTGTACATAGGTGTTGACCGCCGCACGGTTGCCCAGGTTCCTCACTGTGAGACCTTTGACTGCATGGGCCCTTCCGCCCACCAGATTGCCGTTGATCTGAATCACGTCCTCTGTCTCAACGTCACAGTTCATACAGTAGTTAGCCTCTATCTTTCCGCCTGCCTGGATGGTAGTCGCCTCAAAAAACTTGGCTACAATGTCGCCTCCCGCCTTTACGCTGCCCTGTCCTGCCGCGTTCATGCCCTGACGAAGTATAATGCTGCCGCCGCTTTCAAGAACTGCAGATTCCACAAAACCGTCCACCAGAATGTCGCCGTCAGCGCGGATCTCCGTCTGGCTCCCCACGTTCCCTTTGACATGCACGCTGCCGTTAAACACAATATTGCCGGTAGCCATGGTGGTCTCTTCCACCTCCAACATACTGGAAACCTCCAGTCTGTTGTTGTAATAGTTGGCCCAGCCGTCCACGGCGGAGACATAAGTCTTCTTGTCAGACTCTAAATTAAAGCCAAAACCTTTTAATACCCCTTTCTCCTTCCCTTTTCTGGCGGGAAGAGGATCTCCTCTGACGGTAAAGCCATCCACTCCATCTTCAGCGGCATGATAATATGCCAGTTTATCTCCGGCAGACACGGTCTCAAACCATTCTATGTTCTGATAATCTACCGTGCCATCCTCCAACATCTTGGGTTTTCTGTCGATATCGATACGAATGAAGAACTCATACCAGCCGTCCTCGCCCACTCTGGGGGGCTGGCCGCTTGCAACCAGCACATTGCGCTCCTTGTTGACACCGTTTGCGATATCGGAAATCACCTTACGCTGGATCCCCTTTCGCACCTTATTGCTCCACAGGGAGCTGAGAATGTTCTCCTCGGACGGGATGTTTTCCGGATCCTTGATCACAAGATACACTTCCATATCGTTCGGCGTGAACACCAACTCGAATACATCCTGCTCTTCCTTTTTTTCGGAAGACTGTAACAGCACTTTATCCCTCTCCGCAGACTCCATGCTCTTTTCCAGATTTTTCATATCTTTCAGCAGATGCGTGCGCATGACGTACATATCGGTGGTAGAAAAGCGCATACTGCAATAACCGTCCACCGGCAGACCGCTCTCCAGTCCCAAGCGGATCTCCCTCATCTGTTTGTGGGTATACAGCGGATTCTGGTACTTGGACACATCCAGTTGCTTCTCCAACCCAATGCGCAGTTCCTTCATCTGCATCCAATTATATGTAATCTTGGCATAATGAGACACATCCACGCCATTCTCCAAACCCAGGCGAATCTCCTCCAAAGTTACTCCCCTGAAACCGGAATCCAGATACGGCCCCAGATCCACGCCATTGTTCAGTGCCAGACGGATCTGCTCCAACTGCTCGTCATCATATTCCCCTGTCACATAGGGCATAATATCCACATCATCCCTCTTGGAACGGCGAATCTCCCTCAAAATACCTGCACTGTAAGACAGATAGGGCGAAATATCAATGCCATAACGCAGTCCCTTGCGCACCTGCCGCATCTTGTCATAGGGAATATCCGGAGAGGCGTACGACTCCACATCAAGGCCATAATTTAACCCCTTGCGCAACTGTTCCATCTGAAACCAGTCGTACGCAGGGTCTGCATAAATCGTCACATCCACTCCTTCCATCAACCCCATCTTAATCTGACGCATCTGGATAGCCATAAACTCCGGCCTGGCATACAGGGACGTATCCACACCGACTTCGAGTCCTTCCACTATTTCCTTTTTCTGATCCGGCGTAAAATCATATCCCGCCAGCTCTTTCGGCATCTCTACACTCATAACTCTCAACCACCTGTCCGAGTTTTTTTGTCAAATATTCAGCCTTATAACTACAAGCTCAATTTTATCTAGTACTTTTAGCATATCATCTTTTTACTTTTCTCGCAAGAGGAATTGCCCTTTTTAGTGTGTTGAAACTTGTTTTTTGCCATTTTTTTATAAAAAGAAGCTGCCCACCAAATATCAGTGCAGCAGCCCCTTCGCTTTCTCTTATGGTCTCTGTCCCATACCGCCTTCCAGCGTGATGGTCTCTCCCGTCATATACTTGAAATCCGGTGAAGCAAGTTGAACGCAAACTCTTCCGATCTCCAACTCAGCGTCGCCGTAATGTCCCGCAGGCGGCATCTTTACGTTCGCCTTGAACGCATCGGGATAAGTCTTCTCGAAGTTCTCCAACTGCGCCGTCCATGCCAGCGGACAGATGATGTTGACATTGACTCCGTCCTTGGCCCATTCGGTGGCTGCCACCCTGGTCAATCCGCGGACGCCTTCTTTGGCAGCGGCATATGCACACTGTCCATAGTTACCGAAAAGTCCTGCGCCGGATGCAAAATTGATCACGGTTCCCTTGGTCTCCACAAGATGAGGATAGCACGCCTTCATATAATAAAAGGTTGCATACAACCCTGAGTAAAGCGCCAAGTCAAACTGTTCTGTGGTATGATCCACCAAAGTGACGCCGGATGCGGACGCCTGTGCATTGTTGATCAGCACATCGATCCTTCCAAACTTCTCCATAGTCTGCCTGACCACTTCCTCCACTACAGCCTGATTGTCAGCATGTGCATTTACATCAGCCGCAACCGTGAGCACTTGAATCCCGTGCAGACGCTCCAGCTCTTCCTTTGCATCCGCAAGCTTCTGGACATTGCGTCCGGTGATCACAATGTTAGCTCCCTCTTTCGCATAGGCGGTGGCAATGCCGTAACCTATGGAACCGCATCGGCCGTCACTTAAGACTGCTCGTCCGGCTCCCGTGATGATTGCTGTTTTTCCTGTTAGAAAACCCATGAAAAATACCTCCTAGTCTATCAATGGCGTTTACGCCTCAAAAATATTATAGGCGATAATTTCCAATTAAGCAATAATTTTTGCATCTTTCTCTGCGACCCGCAGCAAGTCCCCTTGCTTGGCTTCTCTGGACAGTTTTATCCACAGAGATTGTTTGGGATGGGGCGCACTGTCCACATTTTCGCCTTCATCTGTATAGATGGCCTCCACCGTCGCAGACAGATTTTCTCCATCCGGTTCCATAATCTCAATGACGTCGCCCACACAAAATTTATTCCGCTGATAAATATGAGCCAGGGGAGCAGACGCCTGCTCTTTGATCTCCTGTACCGTTCCCAGATACACATATTCTTTTATATAAGTACTATTATCGTATATTTGCGAAGTTTCGTCCGGCCTCCCGAAATAAAAACCAGTGGTAAACTGACGATTGGTACATTTGGCAATCTCCGCGCGATACCATTCGATATTGGAACGGTAAAGTTCTTCCGATTCACAGTAGTCATCGATGGCTCGCCTGTATGCGCGCGCCACAGTGGCCACATACAGCGCGGTCTTCATGCGCCCCTCCACCTTCAGGCTGTCGATACCCGCCTCCAGCAATTCCGGTATATGCTCGATCATGCACAAATCCTTGGAGTTAAAGAGAAAAGTCCCCCTCTCGTTCTCATAAACGGGAAGATACTCTCCCGGCCTGGCCTCCTCCACCAAAGCATATTTCCAGCGGCACGGATGCGTACAGGCTCCCCTGTTGGCATCCCTGCCTGTGAAATAATTACTCAAAAGACATCTGCCCGAATAGGAAATACACATTGCCCCGTGTACAAAACTTTCAATCTCCATCTCTTTTGGAATGTGTTCTCTGATGACGCGCAGCTCCGCCAAAGACAACTCTCTGGCTGACACCACTCGCTTTGCCCCCTGGTTCCACCAAAACAGATAAGTCATATAATTCGTGTTATTCGCCTGCGTGGAGATATGGAGCTCCGCCCCCGGCCAAACCTCTCTGGCCACAGTAAACATGCCGGGATCCGAGATAATCAATGCGTCTGCGGGAAACGGCTTCATGTTTTTGAGTTCTGCAAAGTATTTTCTGGCGCCTTCCAGATCCTCATTGTGGGCCAGGATATTGGCTGTGACATATACTTTCACGTGATGGGCGTGGGCAAAAGCGATTCCCTCCGCCATCTCCTCCAACGAAAAGTTTTTGGCCTTCGCACGCAATCCAAAAGCCTCCCCGCCTATGTATACCGCATCCGCGCCATAAATAACAGCCGTTTTCAATACTTCCAGACTACTCGCCGGCATTAAAAGTTCCGGCTTCTTACGCATCTCACCGCTCATTCTGGCCTCCCGCTCCTATTTTCTATATCTCCATCCTGCGCTGACTTTTACCACACCATTTCCGCCAGCGAACACAGCGCAAACCGCTCGCAGTCTAACTCAACTTTGTGCTCACCGCCACACCATCTCCCACCGGCAGAATACACGTTTCCAACTGTGGATGGTGCTTCAATGCATAGAGATATTCTCTCATTCGGGCATGAATCGTGCGATTTCTTCTGGTGACGGCAAACCGCGACTCCGCCACATCACCGTCCTGCAGCACATTGTCCGAGAGCAAAAGCCCTCCGGTTTGCAGCAGCCGCAGCACATCCGGCAGAAAGCGGATATATTGTCCCTTCGCCGCATCCATAAAGATCAGATCATAATGATCCTCCAATTTATGCAGCCAATCTACGGCATCACCTTCCAAAAGCGTAATGACGTCCTCTTTCCCCGCGCGTTTAAAATGTTCTCTTGCGATCGGTATCCGCTTATCGTACTTTTCAATCGTGGTAATCCGGCATCCGGCCGGTGCATACTCGCTCATCAACAGCGCGGAAAAACCGATCGCCGTGCCAATCTCCAATATTTTCTGAGGTTTCGCGTAAGCCAATAAAAATTTCAGCAGACTCTGGGTGGATTTGCGGATGACAGGCACCTGCGTCTCTCTGGCAAACCGCTCTATTTCATCTAAAAAAGGAGTGTTGCCTTTATCTAACAGATCGATAAAGGCAGCCATTCTTTCATCTACTATCATATTTTATTGGGTGCCTCCCTGGGTTTCATCCTGGGTTTCGTCCTGCGCCGGAGCCGCCATCACCGCCATCATTTCCTCCGCAGTCATAGCTGTGCTGAACTCAAAAGTCCCCGGCACGACATCCTCCCGATACTCGGAAAAAAGGTACTGCAGCACAAACAGGCGGCTGTCTCGCACCAAACCTTTGTCCGCAAACATCTCGCCCAACTCCATAAGCGATTCATTGCCTGTGACAGTCAGTGTGACCGTTCTGCCCTCTCCTTCGGAGACGGCGGGTTCCGTAAAAATACGATATCCATACTCATAACAAATGGTTGCTCCACGGTAGATCACATATATGACACCGATAATAAAGACCACTCGAACAATCATGCCCAGAACGGCGCTAATGAAACGACCGGCTTTCATGGCTCCTCCTATCCTGCCGCTGCAACGGCTCTCAATCAAAATCCAAAGCTGCTGTGATGTCAACATTGATTCTCTGCATCATTCGGCAAAACGCCAGCTCCGCCTCCAGAAAATCCGACACCATGGGATCCTGCCTGAAATTTTCATGTTCCTTTGCAAATTGGTCGATCTTATCAAACGCAAAGCCGCTTCTGTTCTGCAGCTCATAGTTGCGGCGGCGGTATTCGTCAATCTTTTCCTTCAGTCCCGGCACTTTGCCGACCCGCTTGCGCTGCGAGTCGTATTCCTGATAAGTGTCAGAACGCAGGATCTCTGTGATTAGTTGTTTTACCGCATCGTTCACATTACTCATACTGTATCTGTTTCCTCTTTTTGCTGGTGTATATTCTTATACTTCCATAATGATTGGAAGGATCATCGGACGACGTTTTGTCTTTTTCCACACGTAATCGCCCAGCACATCCTTGGTGGTAGTCTTGAGTTTGCCCCAATCCGTGATGCCGCGGTCAAGGCACGCCTGCACGGCGTCATCCACGGTATGTCTGGCCTCCTCGATCAGTTCATCCGACTCGCGCACATAGACAAACCCTCTGGAAACGATATCGGGGCCCGCCACCAGTTGTCCGCTCGCCTTGTCCAGACTCATGACCACAATCATAATGCCGTCCTCCGCCAAATGTTGACGGTCGCGGAGCACCACATTTCCTACATCTCCAACGCCCAGGCCGTCCACTAAGATCGCGCCCACAGGCACCTTACCGGTCACTTTGGCCTGATTTTCACTCACTTCCAACACATCGCCGGAAGATAAAATAAAGATATTTTCCTTGTCAATGCCAAGACTCTCTGCAATTTTGGCCTGCGCCTTCAAATGCTTGTATTCTCCATGCACAGGTATCGCATACTTGGGATGGATCAAGGTGTAGATCAATTTGATCTCCTCCTGGCAGGCGTGCCCTGATACATGGGCGTCCTGGAACACCACATCCGCACCCTTTCGGAGCAATTCGTTTATGATCTTTGTAACGGATTTCTCGTTGCCCGGTATGGGGTGAGAAGAGAAAATTACCGTGTCCCCTGCCCCCACTGTGATCTTGCGGTGCATGTTGTTGGCCATGCGGCTCAACGCCGCCATACTCTCGCCCTGGCTGCCCGTAGTGATAATCACCTGCTTCTCATCCGGATAATTCTTAATCTGGTCAATATCGATCAATGCATCGTCCGGTATCTGGATACACTCCAAATTTCGGGCGGTCTCGATAATATTAACCATGCTGCGTCCCTCTACGCACACCTTTCTGCCAAATTTGTAAGCAGTATTGATGATCTGCTGTACTCTGTCCACATTGGAAGCAAAAGTCGCCACAAAGATTCTGGTATTTTTGTGCTCCTCAAAAAGTGTGTCAAAAGTCTTGCCCACCGTCTTCTCCGAGGGGGTAAAACCTTCTCTCTCCGCGTTGGTAGAATCGCACATCAGCGCCAGCACTCCCTTTTTACCGATCTCGGCAAAGCGCTGCAGATCGATGGCGTCTCCGTACACGGGTGTGTAATCCACCTTAAAGTCTCCCGTGTGAACCACTGTCCCCGCAGGCGAATAGATCGCAAGCGCCGCCGCGTCCACGATACTGTGGTTGGTCTTAATAAACTCCACACGAAACTGGCCCAAATTGATAGACTGGCCAAACTTGACCACCTTGCGCTTTGTGCTCTTCATCAGATTGTGCTCTTTTAGCTTATTCTCTATGATCCCCATGGTAAGACGAGTCGCATAAATAGGTACATTGACATCCCTGAGCACATAGGGCAGGGCTCCGATATGATCCTCATGTCCATGGGTGATCATAAAGCCCTTCACTCTGTCAATGTTATCTTTCAGGTAAGTCACATCAGGTATCACCAGATCGATGCCCAACATATCATCCGCCGGAAAAGACAGGCCACAGTCTACCACAACAATACTGTCTTCGTACTCGAAAGCAGTAATGTTGAGGCCGATCTGTTCCAGCCCTCCCAGGGGAATGATCTTCAACCCTGAACCACCGTTATTCTCTTTTTTCTTCTTCAATCAAATATCCTCCATTTTTCACGCAATAACACAGTCCCCCAATCACAACTGTCACAAGGCTTTTGTGTAAGCTTTCCCGGCACTCCGCCATGCCGTATGGGAAAACCGTCGCCGCGCCCTGTACAGATCGAAGGTTGGCGCTATGTATTGCTTTTTACAAACTAACGCTCAAGCTCCACGTCCTCCAGCATATTCTCAAATACGCCGGCCACCGCCGTCAGCTCGTCGTCATCTGACACAATAGTAAAAACACTTTCCGGATCGCCGTCCTGGGAAGTATCCTTTAAGATCAACGCCTCTCCGTCCTCTTCCTCAAGTTCGGTCACCAGGATGTAATTGCTGCCGCCGATCCTGGTCTGTTCCAACACGTAAAACTCTACCGGTTCCTCTCCATCAGGACGGAATGTTATCTTCTCCAACTTGCCCATTCTGCATATTCCTTCTATCCAGATAGCCCTGCAAGATCAATACTGCCGCTATCTTGTCCACATATTCCCCGCGGCGCTCTCTGCGAATCCCCGCTTCCATCATGGCTTTTTCCGCCGCAACGGTGGTCAGCCTCTCATCCCACATATGAACCGGCAGACCGGTTCTGCGCTCTAACTTGTCCCGAAATTCATCCGTAAGCGCCGCTCTGACGCCCTCTGTAGCGTTCATATTCTTGGGCAGTCCCAATACCAGCTCTTCCACCTCGTACTCTAAGATCAACGCCTCGATTCTGGCAAGCGTCTGACGCAGCTTATTTTCCTCTTTCCGACGTATGATCTCCACTCCCTGTGCAGTCAAAAGCAGACTGTCGCTCACCGCTACGCCTACCGTCTTAGAGCCGAAATCCAAACCCATAATGCGCATGAGCGTCCTCCTACTGCCAGTTATTGTTGTTGATATACTCCGTCAACAGCTCCTCCACCAGCTCGTCCCGCTCCACTTTCATAATCAGACTCCTGGCGCTCTTGTGACTGGTAATGTAGGTCGGATCCCCGCTCATAATATATCCCACGATCTGATTTACAGGATTGTACCCTTTCTCTGTCAAAGCCTCATAAACGGTGGACAATACCACCTTCACTCCGGTCTCCGGCTCCGATTCCACTTTAAAGTATTGTGTATTCCCTAAGTCCTGCATAAGCTCCTCTCATTTCGCATCCAATATTCCGTCAAGCTACCATTTGCAAACACCTATTATTTCTTATATTACCTCATTTATCAGGAAAATTCAATACCCAAAAGCGTATCCTCCGCCAGCGCGGCCTCCACCCGAACAACCGCCAACTGCCCCGAACCGAGTTTTTGTAGGTTATCGTCCACAGAGACGGCTACTTTTACATAATCCTTTGTATGGCCTACCAGGTAATTGGCATTTCCGATCTTCTTGTTCTCCTCAAACAACACTTCAACTTCTTTTCCTATGTAGTATTTCCGAAATTCCAAAGAGGACTTTCGCTCCAACGAAAAGAGTTCCTCGCTCCGCCGCGTCTTGACCGCGTCCGCCACCTGTTTTGGCATGTGGGCGGCGTAGGTTCCTTCCCGTCTGGAATATTTGAAAATATGCATCTCATAAAACTGTATTTTCTCTAGAAACTCTCTTGTCCTGGCAAACTCTTCCTCCGTCTCCCCCGGAAAACCCACGATCACATCCGTAGTGATAGCCGGATGTGGAAACGCTTTCCTGAGCAGCTCGACACTGTGACAGTATTCCCCTGTGGTGTAATGTCTATTCATACGCTTCAGTGTTTCATCACAACCGCTCTGCAAAGACAAATGGAAATGCGGGCAGAGTTTCGACAAAACCGACAATCGCTCCACCGCCTCCTCCGTAATGATGCGAGGTTCCAAGGATCCCAGACGGATACGCTCTATCCCCTCGATCTCTTGGATACGTTCCACCAGATCGATCAGACGACTCCATCCTACATACGCTTTTCGCTTTTCCTCAAAGTCTATCCCGTAGGAACTGATGTGAATACCGGTCAACACCACTTCTTTGTAGCCCTTCTTGGCCAATCCCCGTATTTCAGCGAGAATATCTTCCTCACGCCTGCTCCTGACCCGCCCTCTGGCATAGGGAATGACGCAATAGGTGCAAAACTGATTACAGCCGTCCTGGATCTTGATGTACGCGCGGCTGTGTTCTGCGGGCCGCTTCAGCGTCATCTCCTCATACTCGTCTGTATGGTCAATATCTATGACAGTAGTGTTTCCTAATGTCTTATCCTGTTTCTCGGCAAGAATCTCCCGTTTTGCCAGATACGCTTCCAAGATCTCCGCCAACTGTGCTTTTTTGTTGTTGCCGACAGCCAGGTCAATACTCTCATCCTTCTCCAAATCTGCTCTGCCGGTCTGTACATAGCAGCCCACCGCCACCACCACGGCGTCAGGGTTCTTTTGCTTTGCCCGATGAAGCATCTGCCTGCTCTTTCTGTCTGCAATGTTGGTCACCGTACAGGTATTGATGACATAAACATCCGCAACTTCATCAAAGGGCACAATATGATATCCTTTTTCCTCCAATTTTTGTCGCATTACTTCCAATTCATAAGAGTTCACTTTGCATCCAAGATTATGCAATGCTATATTCTTCATAGGATTCCTCGCTTTTTTTGTACGCTTTTCTCCTTGACTTTTCACCGCATTGTCAGTAATATGAAAGATATCATTAGAAAATACGGAGGTAGCTATTATGAAGACAGTGCAAATTTCTCTCAATTCCATTGACAAAGTCAAGTCCTTCGTGAATGACATCACCAGATTTGATTATGATTTTGATTTGGTGTCTGGAAGATATGTGATCGACGCCAAGTCCATCATGGGTATCTTCAGCTTGGATTTGTCCAAGACCATCGAATTGAATATCCATACAGAGGAAGGCATCGAGGAAGTTATGGAAGTCTTAAAACCCTACATGGCATAGCTCTTTGTCACAGAATCGGTTTGCGAAAAGCGGATGCTGTCATCCTACGATGATCAGTTCATCCGTCTCGATCGCCTTCTGAAACAGTTCTTCTATCTTCTCATCCAAATTATGCTCATGGCGTCTGATCACATTGACATTGGGCTTCGTCACCGGATGTTTTGCCACAAAGATCGTACAGCAGTCCTCAAAGGGCTGAATGGAAGTCTCGTAGGTGTCGATCTTTTCCGCCACCTTCACGATCTCCTGTTTGTCAAAACCAATCAGAGGGCGGTACACCGGCAATTCGCACACTTCGTTGGTGGCAATCAGAGAATTCATGGTCTGGGACGCCACCTGTCCGATACTCTCACCCGTGATCAGACCCAGGCATCCGTTCTCCTTGGCAAGATGCTCCGCGATCCGCATCATATATCGGCGCATGATGATCGTCAGTTCTTCATGCGGGCATTTCTCGTAAATGTAGAGTTGAATATCCGTAAAATTGATCACATGCAGATAGATCGGACCCGTGTAACGCGCCACCGTCTCCGCCAAATCCACCACTTTCTGTTTTGCCCGCTCGCTGGTATAAGGCGGCGCATGGAAATAGACAGCGTCTATTTTCACCCCGCGTTTGGCTATCATGTAACCCGCGACCGGGGAGTCGATCCCTCCGGATAAGAGCAGCATCGCCTTGCCGCCCGTCCCCACAGGCATACCTCCCGGTCCCGGGATGATCTTTGAATAAATATAGATTTTCTCCCGCACCTCAATATGCAGCATGATCTCCGGCTCATGGACGTCCACCGACATTTCAGGATACGCCTTAAGGATGGCCTCACCCACCTCTCTGGCAATCTCAGGAGATTCCTTCGGGTAGTTTTTACGCGCACGTCTCGCATATACCTTAAAGGTCTTATGGCAGTCCGGATACACCTTCCCAAGATACCCTACCACAGTGTCGTAGAGTTTTTCAAAGCCCTCGTCCTCCACGTGTACAACGGGACAGATGCCGGAGATACCAAAAACTTTTTGTAAATATCCGACCACCTCGTCAAAATCAAATTCCGAAAGGGCGTCTACATAAATACGCCCGTCCGTCTTGTGCACGAGAAATTCTCCCTCGCACTTTTTCAGGGCATACTTGATCTGACGCACCAGAGCGTCTTCAAACAAATATCGGTTCTTTCCTTTGATGCCGATCTCGGCATATTTGATCAAAAAAGCAGTAAACATAGTCTCCCTCTTATCTCCTGGTGTATTTCCGCAACACAGGGATTTTATCATATAACACCCGCAAAGTATAGTCTATTTCTTCCGGCGTGGTAAACACCGAAAAACTGAAACGGATGGTGGACTCCAACATACTCTTATCCACACCCACCGCTTTCAAGGTCGCCGACGGCTGTGGCTTGCGGGCCGCACAGGCGCTCCCCGCGGACACATAGATGCCTTCCTCCTCCAAAGCGTGGAGCAGTACTTCGCTCCGCACACCTCCAAAAGATACGCTGACCACATGAGCCGCTGTTCCGGAGCCGTCCGGCTTCCCCGGCAAAAGGCCGTTGACTTGCACATTCTCCAAACCGCTCACACCTTCTATAAAGGAATGTTTCATCCGGCACAGTCTGTCATGGTCTGCATCCAGATGATCATACAGCATTTCCGCCGCCTTTGCCATACCGGCAATGCCTGGCACATTCTCCGTGCCGGATCGCAGATTTTGCTGCTGTCCGCCTCCATACACAATAGGCTGGAGTTTCACTCGTTCCCCTGCGTACAACAGTCCCACACCCTTGGGACCGTGAATCTTGTGACCGCTGGCGGAAAGAAGGTCAATATTCATCTTTTTGGGGTAAATATGGCTCTTCCCAAAACCCTGTACCGCATCCACATGGAACAAGATAGACGGGTTGGCCCGTTTAATCAACTCTCCCGCCTCCGCGATAGGCTGCAGGGATCCAATCTCGTTGTTGGTATGCATGATAGACACCAAAATCGTGTCTTGCGTGATAGCCTGCCTCAGATCTTCCAAGCTGATCCGCCCGCTGGCATCCACAGGCAGGTAAGTCACCTGAAAACCCTGCCCCTCCAAGTAATGCATGGTCTGTAATACCGCCGGATGCTCGATCTGCGTGGTGATCAGATGACGGCCCCGCCTGCTGTTTGCCATCGCGCCGCCTATCAACGCCAGATTGTCAGATTCAGTTCCCCCTGAAGTGAAATACAGTTCCTTTTGATTGATCTTCAAAATGCGGGTCAACGTCTCCTTCGCGGAACGAATATAACGCTCTGCCTGGACGCCCTTCATATGCAGACTGGACGAATTGCCGTAATCCTCGCACATTATCTTTTTCATCAACTCCGCCGCCTCCGGAAATACACGCGTAGTGGCGGAATTGTCCAAATACACTTCCATGATGCTTCTCCTTGTATTTCTTAATTCTATCATATGCAGAGGCGGCCTGTCCTGCCATCTACTCTTCCAGTTTGTATAAAAGCCAGCTCAACACGACAAGTCCCGCCGTCTCCGTGCGCAGGATACGCTTTCCCAGAGTGATCGGTTCTATTCCACAGGCAAGCGCCGACGCAATTTCCGCCTCCTCAAATCCTCCTTCCGGCCCGATCAAGACCGCCACGCTCTGTCCGGGTTCCACCTTGTCGATCAATATCCTGGTCTTGTCCATGCCTTCCGCCAACTCATAAGGAATCATCTTTTGATCCAGACTGCCGGCACACTCCACCGCCTGTGCAAAAGTCATAACATCCGCAACCTGTGGGACAATGGCTCTCTTGCTCTGTTTGGCGGCCGCCTCCGCGATCCCCTGCCATCGGGCAATCTTGCTTTTCGCCTTTTTCTCGTCCAACTTCACCACACAGCGCTTCGCCGCCACCGGAATGATCCGGTAAACGCCCAACTCCACCGCTTTCTGAACAATGTACTCCATTTTGTCCGCCTTGGGCAAAGCTTGGAACAGATACACCTTTGCGGGCAGCTCCACACCTTCCTCCTTGATAAAGCGCAGTTCGCAGCGAATACGCTCTTCTGACAGTTCCACGATCCCGCAGCGGTACTCTCTGCCGTCTTGCCCGTCGCTGACCGAAATCTCCTCGCCCTGCTTCATACGCAATACATTTTTAATGTGGTTGACATCGCTGCCGTTTATAATGACACTCTTGTCAGTTATATTGATCTGTTCCGACGGAACAAAAAAATGATACATGACAGTCTCCCCCATGCAAAAGCTACTTTTTTCGAGCGGTAATGCTGACCCACTCTCCCTGGTAAGTCCGCTCGACAATCTCCATGCCGGCGGCTTCCACCGCATCCGCCACCGTCTGTTCCTTGTCATTTATGATACCGGAGGTAATATAGATCCCGCCAGACTTTAACTGACGCAAAATAACAGGCGTCAAAGGCACCAGCACATCCGCCAGAATATTTGCCACCACAATGTCATACCGCTCATAACCCACACGATCCTGTACCTTGCTGTCAGTGATCAGATTTCCAATCATCATCTCAAATCGATCCGGTGCAATACCGTTTGCCTGACAATTCTGCGCTACAGCCTCCAGCGCACAGGGATCCAGATCCGTCCCTACCGCATAGCGCGCGCCGAACATAAGGGAGAGAATCGCCAAGATCCCGCTGCCCGTGCCCACATCCAACAGCTCGGTGTCCTCTGTAATGTGTTTGCGGAGCTGGCGAATACAGAGCTGCGTCGTCTCATGCATCCCCGTGCCAAAAGCCGTGCCCGGGTCGATATGCAATATCATTCGCCCCGCGTCCTTCGACTCGATCTCCTCCCAGGAAGGGATCACCAGAATATCGTCGATATAAAACTGATGGAAATACTGCTTCCAATTATTGATCCAGTCGAGATCTTCCGTCTCCTCCACCGTGACAGACCCCTCGCCAATGTCGCAAAATTGTCTCAGCTCCTCCAGTTCACTGTAGATCTGCGCCAAAACGGTCTCCCTGTCCGTTTTCTCTCCCTGCAGCTTCAGGCTATCATCCTCCTGCTCCACAAAGAAGCTCAGATAAGCAACCCCGTCATTCTCCGGAGTCTCAGGCGGAATATCCACAAACATCTGCTCTTTTTCCAACGCTGTCAGCGGCACCTTGTCCTCAATCTGCGCGCCCTCCAGTCCGATATCATAAAGTGTGCTGATAATAATGTCTTCTGCTTCTGTGATTGTTTTGAGTCGAAATTTTACCCATTTCATCGCTGCCGCTGCTCTCCTTATCCATCTCTCGTCATCTGTTGTTTTTCATCCCGAACGGGGGCTTTTCTATCATAGTATACGATTCCGCTTTCCCTGTCAAATGAGATGCCGATCTCTCTGTTCTCCTGTCCAACGTACCTTATATTCACACAATCCCAGAATCACAAACAAAACCGGCGCGTTCAATACCTGTTGAAAACTTACCAAAGAATTTACCCCATACAACGCCAAGGCAAAAACTCCCAAAAACATCCCGCGATATCTTTTGAAAGCAGTCACAAAGATCGCCAGATACGCCCCCAATCCAAGCACACCCAGATTTACCAACTGCGTCAACCATTCATTGTGCGCGTTGGTAAAGACACTGCCTTCCCAATGCCCTTCGATTTGCGAGACCTCCCATCTTTGCATGATCCGGTAGATATATTCCGCATAGCAGTCCGGCCCCGCTCCAATCAGTTTTTGCACCCATCCGGCTTCGCCAAAACCTCGCAGAGCCGCCTTCCACAGACTGCCTCTCCCGCTCCCCCAATTTCCGTCAAAAGGATGACGCGACAGATACCAGACGCCCAAAACCGCCAGAACCAGCGCAGACACCCCCAACAGGGACGTCATGGCAATCTTGCATAGTCTCTCCGGCAATACCTTTACCACCCAGGAGAGCAAAAATAAAATCAGCGCGATCACCCACCAGCCGTACCATGTGAGTATTCCTTGCAGAGGACTATCCGAGGGCATAGCTTGAATCGTTCCTCTAAGCGCAGTGATCTGTCCCATCACACCGATCAAAAGACTCACACAAGCCGCCAGGAAAAGACCATTCTCCTCATACTGGCGAAAATGCTTTTTGTACAGAGGATCATACCCCGCCAGAAGGCACAACCCCACAGCCACCAAAGCCAGCACGATGCCCACATCGCTGCCCTGCAATACCAGCATAGTAACCCCCAGCGCGCTGAACACAAAATAGGCTGCTCTTCTGCGCCCATCTTTGCCGCTCAAAAAACCGGTCAGAGGAAATGCGATCATCACTCCCATATAACCGCAGAGCCAGTTGATATTTCCCAACGTGGACAACATATGACTGTACGCCCAATCTTCTTCCCCGTATGTTGCAAAAAGCCCAAGCGGATCCCATCCCAGCCGATTGGCAAATCCTAACAAGATCGCCGCCAGAAAGGCCGCTTCTCCCAGAAGGATCGGGTATCTCTGTCCCGTGTAACATCTGGACAGGAAAAAGTATGTGCCCACAAACAATAGCTGCGACACCGCTCCCATATACCATTCCCAATATCCCAGCCACGCCGTCTTGGTATAAGAACTGTGCCAGGTTGAGATCAAAACACATAAGACATAAGCTAACATCGCCAAATCCACAGAGCTGAGTCCGGCAACAGCCGACTTCATCCATTCTCTTCTATGCCGAAACAGTTTCGATGCACCTTCGCCCAGAGAAAAGATTGCCCATATAGTCAGGCAAAATATCGCAATGTTCCGAAAAACAGCATATTTTGTATCTCCAATCTGATAATAAGTGCCTCCCGTATAAAGCGGAAGCACTGCCAAGATCCCCACAATGTACAAATTGCACATAATACCCAAAAATTCCCCTGTGCTGCTCTCTCGATTCTCCATGCCACACCTCATCTATCCTATAAGTAGAAACTGCGAAAAAGCGGAAAGCTGCGTTTCCGCCGCAATCCGCCTTTTACCTTTATTTCCAGAACTTCTTTTTCTTGTTATCCTTCGGCTCTTTGGCTTCCCCATGATCCTGCTTGTCGGTGACATTCTGTACTTCATTCAGTGTGTCCCCGGCCACGGCATCAAACTGCTTTAAAAGTTCCTTTGCCTCCGGCTTGAGCTTGTCGGGCACCTGCACCACTAAGGTCACATAATGGTCGCCGCGGACATCCTTGTTCCTCCAGGAAGGAACGCCCTTACCCTTCAGGCGGACCTTGGTGTCCGTCTGGGTTCCGGGCTTGACATCATAGATCACCTTGCCGTCCACCGTGTCGATCAGAATTTCACCGCCCAATGCTGCTACCGCAAAGGACATGGGGACGGTAGAGTAAATGTTGAAGTCCTGCCTCTGGAAAATGGGATGACGCCCTACGATCGCCTCTACTCTCACATCGCCTCTGGGGCCTCCATTGGTGCCAGGCTCACCCAGACCGGGCAAATTTACATATTGCCCGTTATCGATACCGGAGGGAACATCCACTGAATAGCGTTTTTTCATAGGAATATATCCGCTTCCGCGACAGTCCGAACATTTTTCTTTGATGACCTTTCCGGTTCCCTGACACTCGGGACAAGTCTGCACGTTGCGGACCGTTCCGAAGAAAGACTGCTGGGTAAACATCACCTGTCCCTTGCCGCCGCACTTCGTACAGGTCTCCGGAGTAGTCCCCGGCTTTGCGCCGCTGCCGTTACAGGTCTTACAGGTCTCTTTCACGGTCAGCTCAATCTCCTTTTTGCAGCCAAACACTGCCTCCTCGAAGGTCAGTCTGACGCTGGTTCGCAGATTGGCGCCCTTCATAGGGCCATTGCTGCGCGCGCTCCTTCGTCCACCACCAAAGAGATCTCCAAAGATATCTCCGAAAATATCCGTGAAATCCGCACCGCTGAAATCAAAACCACCCATTCCGCCGGCGCCCCCGTCGAACGCCGCATGACCAAACTGGTCATACTGGCGTTTCTTCTCGGCGTCACTCAATACCATGTACGCCTCGGACGCTTCCTTGAATTTCTTTTCGGCTTCCGCATCACCGGGATTTACGTCCGGGTGATATTTTTTTGCCAGGGCGCGATACGCCTTTTTGATCGTCGCCTCATCCGCGTTTTTATCTACGCCAAGTACTTCATAATAATCCCGCTTCTGCTCTGCCATCGTGACACCTCATGTTTTATACTTCTCTAAAATCTCCGTCGATCACGTCCTCCTCGGAAGATGCGCTTTCAGCGGATGCGCCCGCGCTTGCATTGGGCTCTGCCTGTGCTGCTGCACCCTGTGCGGCCTGCACATTCTCGTACATCTTGGTAAATACGGTCTGAGCGCTCTGCGTCAGCTTTTCCTTTGCCGCCTTCAGAGAATCGATCGTACTATCGCTGGCATTGGCCTCATTGCCTCTCACCTCATTGAGGATGGACTTGACAGCCTCAATATCAGCCTGCACCTGTGTCTTCTCACTGTCGCTAATCTTGTCACCCACATCGTTGAGCGCCTTCTCTGTCTGGAACACAAAGGAATCCGCTTCGTTGATGGTCTCAACGGCTTCTTTCCTCTTCTTATCCTGCGCCTCGAACTCCGCTGCCTCCTTGATCGCTCTCTCGATCTCGTCGTCGGACATATTGGAACCGGCGGTGATGGTGATGTGCTGCTCCTTTCCGGTGCCCATATCCTTTGCGGACACGTTCACGATGCCGTTGGCGTCGATATCAAACGTAACCTCGATCTGAGGGATGCCTCTGGGAGCGGGTGCGATGCCATCCAGACGGAACTGTCCCAAGGACTTGTTATCTCTTGCAAACTGTCTCTCACCCTGCAGGACATTGATGTCCACAGCAGTCTGATTGTCGCTGTAGGTGGAGAACACCTGGCTCTTCTTGGTAGGAATCGTAGTATTTCTCTCGATCAGACGAGTGGCGATACCGCCTGCGGTCTCGATCGCCAGGGACAGGGGAGTCACATCCAGCAACAGGATATCGCCTGCGCCGGCATCTCCGGCAAGCTTACCGCCCTGTACGGATGCGCCGATTGCCACGCACTCGTCAGGATTCAGGGACTTGCTGGGTTCCTTGCCTGTGAGCTGTCTCACCTTATCCTGCACGGCAGGAATACGGGTGGAACCGCCCACCAGAAGCACCTGACCCAGATCAGAGTTATTCAAACCTGCATCCTTCATAGCATTCTGCACGGGAACGGCCGTTCTGTCAACCAGGTCTCTGGTCAGCTCATCAAACTGCGCGCGGGACAGGTTCATATCAAAGTGCTTGGGGCCTTCCGCAGTCGCCGTGATGAAGGGCAGGTTGATGTTGGTGGTCATGGCGCTGGACAGCTCTTTCTTCGCCTTCTCAGCCGCCTCTTTCAACCTCTGCATAGCCATCTTGTCGCCGGACAAGTCTACGCCTTCTGCCTTCTTGAACTCATCTAACATCCACTGGATGATCTTGTTGTCAAAATCGTCGCCGCCCAGGTGCGTATCTCCGTTGGTGGAAAGCACCTCGATAACGCCCTCCGCGATCTCGATGATGGATACATCAAAAGTACCGCCGCCCAAGTCATACACCATGATCTTCTGCTCTTTCTCATTGTCCAGACCATATGCCAACGCCGCTGCGGTGGGCTCATTGATGATACGCTTCACATCCAGACCTGCGATCTTACCGGCGTCCTTGGTAGCCTGACGCTGAGCGTCATTGAAATATGCGGGAACCGTGATGACCGCCTCCGACACCTTCTCGCCGATATAGCTCTCTGCGTCTGCTTTCAACTTCTGCAAGATCATAGCTGAGATCTGCTGAGGAGAATATTTCTTGTCGTCAATGGTGCGGCCGTTGTCCGTGCCCATATCTCTCTTGATGGAGGAGATGGTCTTTTCCGCGTTGGTGACCGCCTGACGCTTTGCAGGCTCACCTACAAGTCTCTCTCCTGTCTTGGTGAAAGCCACCACGGAAGGTGTGGTCCTGGCTCCCTCTGCGTTTGCGATAACCGTGGGCTTGCCGCCCTCCATAACTGCCACACAGCTATTTGTCGTTCCTAAGTCGATACCGATGATCTTACTCATAATAATTTCCTCCTGATTTATAATATTAAAATGATCTTATTCTACTACTGCCACCATACTGTGCCGAAGCACGCTGTCTCGATAGGTATATCCTTTTTGCAGCTCCTGAGCAATAACGCCTGACTCGTACTCTTCGCTCTCCACTTGCATGACCGCGTTGTGCAGATTGGGATCAAACTCTTTTCCCACCGCTTCGATGGGCGCTACACCCAGATTCTCCAACTCAGTCAAAAGCTGCTTGTAGATGCGGTTCATGCCGTCCACAAAGGGATCTTCCATCTGTTCTTCGGGAACGGTCTGCAGACCGCGCTCAAAATTGTCTACCACCGGAAGGATCTTCTCCAGCACACTTTTTGCGCCTGTTTCAAACATGGCCTGCTTCTCTCTGTCAGATCTCTTTCGGAAATTCTCGAACTCCGCCATCTGGCGTTTCACCCGATCCTCCAACTGTTCGATCTTTTCCTTGTAGGCGTCCGCCTTTTTATCCTGCTTTGCCTGTTTCTTGGCCGCCTTCCTCTCAGACCAGCTCTTGCCGCCCTGCGTCTCTCCGGAACCGGCTTCTTCCTCTCCGGCCTCCGGCTCGCCCTCCGCCTCGCCTTCCAAGCTGTCACTATCAGAAGCTTCCCCCTCAGAAAGTTCTTCTGCCGCCTCTCCAGGCTCCTCTTCAGCCATTTCCTTTTTCTCGATCTCTTCTTCCAGATTTTCCTTTTCCTGCTCTGCCATAACTAATCATTTCCTTTCTCGTCTCCGGCGCCATCCTTATACAGTTCATCCAGTTGACTGCGCAAGGTCTTCAATGCCCCCACAACCTTATCGTAATCCATACGCTTGGGACCAATAATTCCTATCGTTCCCTTCATGCCTTCGCTTAATTCATAAGTGGCCGTGACAACGCTACAGTCCTTCATTCCCTGTACCGGCGCCTCTCCTCCGATATATACCTGAATATCCGTGCCGCTTTCTGCGGTATCATCCTGTATCAACCCCGTCAGAAGTTTTTTCTCCTCAAAGGTGTTGATCAGTTCGCTTGCCCGCTCCTGATCCGCCAACTCCGGATAGCGAAAGATATTGTTAGCGCCGCTGGTGTAGATCTCCAGATCCTCATCCGCCTTGATGGCCTCCGCCACCGCGTCGATCACGGAACTGATCAGTCCACTGTGGATGCCCGCCTGCTGCTTCATAGCCGAGATCAGTCCCAGATTGATCTCCTCCATAGACAAGCCATTTAAATGCGTATTCAACAACATATTCAGCTTGAGCAGAGTCTCGTCGGAAAGTTCTTCCGCCACCGTGAGAATATTGTTCTTGATCACATTGCCCTCTCCCACGATGACTGCCAATATCTGTCCCTTATCCACACGGGACAGTTGAATAAATTTCACCTTGTTGCGGTGCGTTTGAGGTGCGGAGATCATAGCGGCGTACTGGGTATTCTGCGCCAGCACCCGGGCGATCTGCTTGAGCATGGTCTCCAGCTTATCCTGCCGCTCTAAAAGCATATCCTTCATCTCGATGACTTCTCGCTCCTTGGCCTCCATCATCACATCTACATAGAAGCGATAACCCTTGTCGGAAGGAATACGACCTGCGGAAGTGTGAGGCTGTAAGATATACCCCATCTCCTCCAGATCCGCCATCTCATTTCGGATGGTGGCAGAGCTCAGGTTCAAATCCGTATACTTGGAAATCGTCCGACTTCCCACCGGCTCGCCTGTCTCCAGATAATTGCGGATAACAGCCTGTAGAATTTTGGTCTTTCTCTCATCCAGCTCCATCCTGTCACCTCTTCAGTTATTAGCACTCGCCTTAATGGAGTGCTAACATCTTTCATAACCTAAAATATCACTATGCCCATTTGTTGTCAACTCTTTTCATAAAAAATATTTCTAAAATAAATATAAAGAAACCGCCACCTGTCACTCCAACACACCGGAACGGTATTCTATAGAAACAATTTCCCCATTCTGCAAGATAAAACATAATTTCATCCCGTCCTTTTCGTACACAATCATCCCGTCTTCTTCCGCGTATTCACTACCGTAAGCCTGCGTCAGCGCCTCCATCGAATTTCCTATATAGACGCCCTCCGCCGTGGATACGCAATCGTCCTTTAGAATGACAGAAGAAATATAGTCTTTGTCATCCATCGGGTAGGTGTCTATCTCAAAACTGCTGTAAGTGTACATTTTATCCAAGCCTTCAAAGGCGCAACTGGCCGCCTCAAAATAGGAGACCGGCTCTCCCAACTGCTCGATCAGAGGCGCAGCATCCTCATCCACCGCAATCACAATACCCTCCGTTTCAAACAAATATCCCTTTTGTACAATCTGTGCTTCCTCCAAATCCCCCTGCCCTGAAGTCTGTCCAGAAGTCTGCGGCGTTTCCGCCTCCCCGCTTTCTCTTCCGTTTGACACCATATTCTGTACCTCTCCCTCCAGAACCTTCTCACTGTCTCCACAGCCGGCCACCGTCAACAAACCTGTCGCCAAAAACACTACCATTAATTTTTTCATACTCTCTCTCCTCTCATTCTTGCAAGATCCCATACTCCCGATACTGCTCCTGCTTCTCCTCCTCATATGCGGTAATTTTTCTCTCCCATATCTCGCAGAGCACCTCCTCGCCCCGACGATCGTGAAGCCCCATCTCCTCCGCAAGCAAACGACCCAAGTAGGCGGATAGCTTTTCGGCTCCGGACAGATTCATGTGAAGTCCCGCATCATAAGTGTCCAGACTGTAATCTATTCCGGTCTCCTCCGTCAATTCTAAGAAATTAATATACAAAAGATCATGCTCTGCGGCATAGTCCTCCACCTGGGTTTCCCACTCCTCATACCAATAGGGATACAGGCTGGGCGCTTTGATCAAGATCAGTCGAATACCGTTTTCCTCGCACAGCGCAGTCATCTTGTCCAGATACTTCCACACGTTTTCCCCAAAACTGTAATCTCCCAGAATCCTGCCCTCCGGCACATTCTCCGCAGGCTTCACATCTACTCTCATATAATAACCGTTGTGGGAGACCTGCTCTGTGTCAAACAGATATTTCACATCGCTTTGTCCAAGCTCGCTCCATCTGGTATGATACCGCAAAATCGGAAACACATAATCCAAAAAGTTTTCTTCCGGCCCCATGGAAGCCAAAATAGCTTTGACCTTGGGCAGAGACCACTCCATCCCCTCCAAAGTCATACGGTTGTACGCCTCTCTCTGCGCCTCATCATACTGCAGGGCCAGCACATTAAAAATCACCACATCCGGCGTCTCGTACCGCAAAGTATCTTCCAACAAATAATAGGACTGCCAAATATATTGCTGGGCGCTGCCGCGAATATAACTGTTGATGCCGTACTGCTCCCAGAGCACCGCCGGAGAGAAATTCTCATATACTTCACAGTCTCCGATAAAGATCACATCAAAATCTTTCTTTTCTTCATAGTATTCCGCGATCAGCGCTCCTTCAACCGTACTGTCCACATACTTGGGCACAAGCAATCTTTGCAGTAAAAACAGCCCCGTCAACGCGATCCACGCAGAGATCACCCATTTTATATATGTCGCTTTCCGCCTTTTATCCCACTTCATATTCTTTCCCTCAAAAAAACATTCCTACCATTAAAATTGATTATAGATAAATTGGCTTGCGTCATACCCGACACCGTAAGCTCCCATCAAAAGTACGATCAGAAACAGGCCATACCAGATCACAAACCGCAGCGGATACCACAACCCTGCGATCTGCCCGCGAACGCTCCCTCTCCTCTGAAAAAGACTCACCGTCACAAGAATCAATACGCCTGCCGCAAGGACCCAATAGTCAAGCGCAGTCAATCCCAATTCCAACAAAGATCCGTCCCACAGGACATTCCAGTTACCCGCCGTAAACAGGGAACCGAACATCCGAAACGTGACCGACACGGAACGATAACAGTCTAAGGTTCTCAGGCAGGACACCAATATAAAAGTGCGCGCGATTTGAAAAATCCGATATCCCAGCTTTTCCCTGACGGAAAATCTTCTGTGAAATTTCTCATAGAGGGGTTCTGCTATCTCTGAGATTGTCAATACTGCCCAGTTGCCCAATCCCCATACCACAAAATTCCAACTGGCTCCATGCCAGATTCCGGTGGCAAACCAGACGGCAAAAGACGCCATGTACACCGGCAGCCGCTTGCCTATCGCCTCTCCAAAATGACTCCTCGTAAATCGGGTCCATTTCTGCATGGGTTTGCAGACAGAGATTGGATAAAAAATATAATCGCGGAACCATGTGCCCATGGAGATATGCCATCTGCGCCAATATTCCTTGAGACTTTTGGAAAAGTAGGGGAGAGTAAAGTTCTCCTTTATCGCAATCCCCATAGTCTCAGCGATACCGATGGTAATATCGATGCCTCCTGTGAAATCCGCATAAAGCTCCAACGCATAAAACAGCATCCCTACCAACACATATGCGCCCTGATAGGTATCCGTGTCTCCAATGATCACATTGACTCCCGAAAGGATCCGATCCGCGATAACCATTTTTTTGAAATAACCCCAGAGAATCCTCTGCAGACCGCGGCTCACAGTCTCGCCGTCAAAGGGATGCTCGGCATAAAGCGAGGCCGCGAGATCTCCAAAGCGGCTGATCGGCCCCTGTACCAACTGTGGAAAAAAGGATACAAACAGCGCAAATTTAAATGGATTTTTCTCCGCGGCGATGGTCCCCCTATAGACATCGATGAGATAACCCACCGCCTGAAAGGTATAGAAAGAAATCCCCATGGGAAGCGCCAGGGTGACGAAAGACAGTCGATCAGTCCAGCCAAACGCTCCCAGCAGACTGTTCACATTGTAGATTGCAAAATTGGTGTATTTCAGGACTGCCAAAATACCGATGTTGATCAGGATACAGGCAAGGCTCCACCTGAATCGGATCTTCTGCCTGGAATCTTTATAAGCCTTCCTCTCTTCCTTGGTCAGTTCACTCTTGTGCGCCTTCAGCCAGGCGCTCTGATCGTTTGCACTTTTCTCTATTCTGAGAGCGGCATAATAGACAGTAAGGGTTGTCGCCAAAATGTAGATCAGGTAATCCGCTCCCGCAATAAAATAAAAGAGATAACTAAACGCCAGCAACAACATCCACTGACACTTTTTGGGTATCACATAATACAAGACAAACAACACCGCTACAAAACCCAAAAATTCATATGATGTAAAGAGCATACCTCAACGCCTCCTGAACTTTCAGACCTCATCATCCAGCTCTTGGATCAACGCATACAGAGCCTTTGCAGAATTAAAATTGGCGGGAATAATGTCCTTGGCCGTGATCACCACATCAAACACCTCGTTGATCTCCGCGATCAAACTGACTAGGTCAAAAGAATCCAGAATCTCATCATCGATCAAATGTTCTTCCGCCTCAAAATCCACATCCGGGTGCAAATCCTTTAAAATCTCCAACAGTTCTTCCATAACCTCACATCCTTTCATATCTCTTCTTTAAAGTGACCCTGTCAATCTTGCCATTGGCCGTAAACGGCATCTCCTCCAGCCGAATCGTCCGGTTAGGCAGCATATAGCGCGGCAATTTTGACCGCAGCGCCGACACCAGCTCCTTCTCCGAAGGGTCTCCCACATAGTACAATATGATCTTGGATCTCTCCGTATCATAAATACAGGCAGCCATGCGGATCCCCGGCAGCATATCCACATTGACCTCGATCTCGCCCAGCTCGATGCGATGTCCCATGTGCTTGATCTGGTAATCTCTGCGGGACACAAATACCAACTCCCCCGCTTCATTGTAACGCCCGATATCTCCGGTTCGATAGATCAGCTCCGGATAGGCTTTGTTCAACGGATTCTGCACAAATGCCTCCCCCGTGCGGATCGGATCATTGTAATATCCCAAGGTTACAGCAGTACCTCTGACACAGATCTCTCCCTCTTCGCCGTCCGCCGCCCTCTGCCCTTCCTCGGTCAACAACAAAATCTCCCGATTGGAAAAAGGACGTCCGATGGGGATTGCCTCATCCTCCGCAAATTCACGCTCCACCTTGTAGTAACAGCACATTCCGGTGCTCTCCGTGGGGCCGTACAGATTGGTGAAAGCCGCATTGGGCAGAACCTTTCTCCAAAGCTTAAACTGTTTGATCGGAAACACCTCGCTGCCGAATGCCACCGTGCGAAGATATTCCGGCTTCACCGTTTCAAAGGTGCCAAACGCGCTTATCATGGTGAGCGCCGACACCACCCAACAGATCGTGTTGATCTTGTGCCGGTTCAAGTATTCCACCAACTGTGTCGGAATCGAAAAAAGATTCCTGGGGATGAGATAAGTGGTCGCGCCAAACTTGATCGTCGGATACAGTTCCTTTAAGCAGGCGTCAAAATACAGCGGCGCCTGGTTGCCAAACACCGTATCTTCTCCAAATTCCAACACTTCGGACAGCTCCTCAATATAATCTATGACCGATCTGTGACAGGCGGCAACCCCTTTGGGGATTCCCGTGGAACCAGAAGTAAACACAATATAGATCGGATCCGTATCAATGGCGTTCAATCGGATCTTCGCCAGTCCCTCGTCATCGATCCCCGTCTCCAGGAGCTGATCATACAATGCGATCTCTCCGCCATTTAACTGAAATGTCTTCGCCATTTCCGCCGTGCTTTCATCGCAGATCACAAGCGGCGACTGTACATTATCCAAAATCAATTGAATCCTGCCCGCCGGCATCTCCTCGTCGATGGGCACATAGAAATCTCCGCCGGCAATCACACCAAAAAATGCCGCAACCTCTCTGGGCGACTTACGCATAAAAACCACCACAGGTTTTTTATAAATTTTTGCCTTTGCCAGATAACTTCCCACGCGGCGGCTCTGTAGATAAAGCTCCTCAAAGCAAAGCGACTCCTTTCCATCGGAAAAAGCCACCTTTCCAGGCATCCTTTGAACAGTGGTATCCAAGTAACTCAGGACATTCAACCTGTGATCAGACATGTATATTCCTCCTTCAAGTGGCCGCAGGAACGAACCACACTTCGCGCCAAGACCTCCATGACGTCCAAAAAACCCGCCTGGAGAGTCTGGTCTCTTTTGATCAAAGACAACTCTGTACACGCCAAAAGCACCGTCTGTGCCCCCTGCGCAGACAACTGTCCGGATACCTGCTCAAACAAAGGCATTTCCACAGCCTTTCCCACCTTGATTCTCTCATAAATGAGATGCATGACCAGCTTTTGCCCTTCCTGATCCGGAAAACTACAGCGTATCCCATGACGAAGAAACACCTTTTGAAACAGCTCGCTCTGAACCGTCCCGTCCGTGGCCAGTATCCCTGCCTGGCTGATCCCCTCTTCTCTCAGATAGACCGCCGTCTCCTCAATGGCGTCCACGATCGGAACGCGGATCGCCCTCTCCAGTTGTCTCTGAAAAAAATGTGCCGTAATACAGGGAATAGCGATCAATTCCGCCCCCCGCGCGACCAGTTCCTCCCCAATCTCCGCCATCTGTCCGGCGGGATCCTCCGCACTCTGCCCCAGAATAAACCGCGTGCGGTCAGGAATCTGCGGCTTGCTGTGGAGTAAAATCTCTATATGTTCCTGATCCGTCTTTGCATCGCTCATCTGCGTGATCAGTTGCAAAAAATATGCCGTCGCCATCGGCCCCAAGCCGCCTATCACACCCAATTTTTTCATACTCTGCCTCTTTTGCGTCTCCCTTTACAATCCGCTTGGTCTGCCTCTCAATTCACCGGCGGATAAGCCGTATGATCGTAATTGTGAGAGTTGTGATGTGCCGCGGAATAATTCATCAATTCCTCATCCGTCCACATAAAAATGACAGGATGATCTGTCCTGGGCGTCGTATCGAAATGATACCAACCCTCCCCGATATCCACCAGATTCCAATAGTGCTGTACCCTGCTGGGAATCTTGGCGATATCCATATTGGAAATGCCCGCTCTGGTCAGCAGGGCCTTTGCCGTGCACGCATAGACATAACAATCTCCCTGCCTCTGCGCCAATCCTTCATAGGCAGCCCGCACCCAGTCTCCTTTTTCCGAATGGCTCAGATACCCTACATGACTGATGATATAATTATAAATGGCCTGCGCCTTTTCTCTCTCACTCATTTCTGGTGTAATAATTCCCGCCAGTACCGCATCCGCCAAAATAAACACTTCCTCTTGACTATGCGTTCTGACAGACACCGTGAGATTCACCGTCACGCTGGTGGTATTTCCCGCCGCGTCGGTCGCTGTGTATGTGATCGGATAAACACCTTCTTTTTGCAGATCAACGCCGGTAGTGTCCACTGTCAGTTCTAATCCGTCAGGATTGTTATCGGTAACCGAAACCTGTTTCCTGTACGAAACCGTATCGCCAACAAAGGTCTGCAGATCCGCTGCGCCATGGATCACAGGCGCCTCCGTATCTTCCCACAAAGTGAGATTAACCTGTTTTATGACCTCATTTCCCCCTTGATCCGTAAAAAGAAGTTCCAACTCCTGTGTGCCGATCAAGTTCAGATCCGGTTCTTCTCTAAATACAACCACCACCTCTGTGACATCCGACACCTCTGTGACAAACTCCTCCGCAGTCCTTGGCAGTTGCGCATATCCTTCCACATCGTGAACGACCGCTTCGGGCGGAACCGTATCTACAATATGCAAAATAGATGTATATGTCAATCCATCCACCTTAATATAAATTTCATAGTCTCCTGGAACTGTATCGTCCAAAAGATTTATTGGTGTGATAAAGTTTGCTTCTTCTGCTGAGATAACAAAGCTATCCAGACCGACCGGACCCGTTCCTGCCTCTAGCGTCACTTCCTCCACCACCGGAATAATCAAAAGTTCCGCCTCCACGATCGTCTCGTTGCCGCCCCTGTCTGTCAAACGCACCGACACATTTTGTGCGCCGCCTTTGTCATAGTCCGGCTCATCCACATAAGAGACCGCAACTTGTGTTGCGTCCTCGATATTTGACACAAACACATCCGGCTCACAGCTCTCGCCCATTCGGATCGTGACAGAGGACGCTTGCGCCTTCGGCGGAATCGTATCCTCAATGATCAGCGTACAGTGGTAGGTGAACAGTCCCGTTCTCACTATAACACTGTATTCATCCGGTTCCTTGATATCAAACACGGGGCTGTCTCCCGTAAAACTAGCCGTCCCGTCCGGATCCCTCAAAAAATCAGAGGCGGTCACAAACATCCCTGCCTCCGCACGCACCACCTTATAAACCAGATTGTCCCGATAAAACCAGATGCCTGCCAACAACAAGACAAACACAATCAGACAACTGATAAACGTAATTTTGCGTTTCATAATATTTCCCTGCATATCCGCAGCCGCCCGCACAGTAGGCAAGCCCAGACCCCTGTCATTCTCAGATAATCTACTTACATACAAACATAAAAAGGACATACCCATGCCTTTCAACACAAATATGCCCCACCTCTCAGATTCATTCCTTTGAAGTAAGATCTGTACCCAAGATTAAATGTTAAAATGACCGGTAAACTCCTTGTTCATCACATAATAAACAACATTCTCCTCCGGCTTCACATACAACTCAACGCTCGTCAAAGCATTGACCTTCTGCTTTAAGTCAAACTTCCATACATCCTTGGCGATCTTCATCAGATCGTCCTCAGAATAGGATTTCCCATTAAACTGAACATGTACGTCCGTCTTGATAGAGTCCTTTGCCACTCTGCCTCTCCGCACGGGAGCGGCCTTAGCGGTCGCCTTTTTTGCAGCAGGCTTCCTGCCCGGAGTCTTCTTGGCAGACTCCTTTTTAACTGCTTCCTCTTTCTTTACTTCTTCCTTCTTTACTGCTTCTTTCTCTTCTGTCTTAACCGGGGTTGTCGAAGGTACTGCCTGAATCTCTGCATCCTCAACAGCCTTAGTCGCTGTTGTCACATCGGATGTTTTCTTTTTTGATGCTGCCATGATGACTTCTCCCTTCTTTCATTGCCTTTCATTGCAATAGATAAAATTTGTCTCCTCACAAGCTTTCTACTTGATATTGCTTAGTTTATTCTATTTTTCGCCAAATGTCAACTCAAAACTGCGAATAGTTTTAGGAATAGTGTTTAATTCGCTCCCGCAGACCTTCCTCAAAGGCTTTTTCAAACTGCAATTCCTCCGCAGATTCGGGTTTTGGCAGCTCAATCATCCTCCGCTGCCAGGATGAGAGATAAATAGCATTGGACAGATACAAACTGTATCTGCCTTCCTCTCCCCATGCCACAGGCTCTCCTTTTTTGCGTATCGCATCCGCAAAACCCTGCAGCACTTTCAGATAAGGTGCGTCCTCTCTGCCACAGTCTTCTCTGTGCCATGCGCCGTTTATCTTTCGAAAAGATTCCGTAGCCGTCCTACGGTATTCTGCTTCCGGCATCCCCAACTCTTTTGATATCTCGCACACGCGAAGTTCTCCGCCCTCGCAGACCAACAACGCCTCTTCCAAAGAAATCTCCAGCCGATTCACACCCGCAGCCTCCCCGGTGGAAGCTATAAAAACACCTGTCGCGCCGTTATCCCATTCCAAATACGCTGTCACATCGTCCTCCACCTGAATGGGATGATACTTGCCTTCGTGACAAAAACCCTGCACTCTGGCCGGAACGCCGCAGATCCACTGTAATAGATCCAAATTGTGTGGACACTGGTTCAACAATGTGCCTCCTCCATCCTGATCCCAGGTCGCCCGCCACGCGCTGGAAGCATAATAAAAATCAGGGCGATACCAGTCTGTCACCACCCAGTTGACGCGCTTCATGCGCCCATAGCGTCCACTTTCCACAATTTCTTTCATACGCCCATAAAGTGGGTTCGTCCTCTGGTTAAACACCATGGCATAGACCAAATCGCCATCTGCCTGTTTAAGCGCCTCAGAAATTTGCCTGGCCTGTCTGCTGTACACTCCCGCGGGTTTGTCGCACAACACATGCAAGAGGTTTTCAAAAGCGCGCACCACCTGTTCCTCATGGGCGTAATGGGGCGTTGCCACCACCACCGCATCCAAAGAAAGCTGCCCGCTCTCTACCGCCTCAAACAGCGCATCCGCCGAATCGTACAACGGCAGCCCGCCATCCAACGCCGCCTTTAGCCGCTCTCTATACTCTCCGCGCACCCTGGTCAGGGCGGCCAGCTCCATTCCCTCCACGCTGCCGTCCGCGATCAACTGCGCGTACTTACTCCCCATGTTGCCTACACCAATCACTCCAACACGTATTTTGTCCATACTCCTCCTTTTTGGCCGACTATGCTGCCCATATAGAAAAACCGATCACAATAAGCCCCAGCACAATGCGATACCAGCCAAAGACCTTGAAATCATGCTTTTTGATATAACTCATCAAAAACCGCAGCACAAACAATGACACAACAAACGATACGATCGTTCCTACCGCCAGAAGCGCCAGCTCCGACCCTTCAAAAGCAAAACCAAACTTTACCAGCTTGAGCAGGCTCGCCCCAAACATCACGGGAATCGCCAAAAAAAAGGTGTATTCCGCCGCCACTGTCCTGGATACGCCGATGAGCAGCGCCCCCACAATGGTCGCACCGGATCGGGAAGTCCCCGGAAAGATCGCGGCGATCAACTGAAACACGCCGATCATCAACGCCGTCTGATAGGTGATCTCAGCCAGCGCCGTGATCTTTGGCTGCCGCCCTTTGTTCCAATTCTCGATAATGATAAACGCAATGCCAAATACCACCAGTGCCATCGCCACACAGAAATAATTGTAGAACAGCGCGTCAAACACATCGTCAAACAACACGCCGATCACAGCCGCCGGCACACAGGACACCAATATCTTAAACCACAACTGCATGATATCCATCTTGATCCAGGACACCGGCCCTTTATTCTTACGGCGCTCTTTTCCTGTCAGCGCAAAAGGCCATATTTGGTTCCAGAACAGCACCACTACCGCCAAGATCGCTCCCAGTTGAATGACCACGTCAAACATATCAAAAAAATTCTCGCTGGTCCCGTCAAAAGGTATCAACTGCTCCACCAGGATCAGGTGTCCGGTGCTGCTGATCGGCAGCCACTCCGTGACACCTTCCACAATTCCATAAACAATCGCCTTGATAAATTCAATCATCACTCTTTCCTTTCTGCGGTTTTCCCTGCTCCAGGTACGCGATCAGATCCTCATAACAATTCTCTGCGTCTTGATACCCTTCCTCATACAAAGCCATAAGTTTTTCTTTATCCCGCTCAATACGCCCCACATTTCCGGGTTTTCCTGGCCTGATCACAAATGCCTGACCATTGACCTGCTGCCTTTTTATATAATCCAGCGTCTCATTGTAACGAAGATGTCTCTCCTCCATCAGCTCATACACTTTAGGATATTTGAGATAACGCGCCTTTATGAGTGACATCTTAAAAGAAGACTCCGGCTTTCTCACATAACCCACTTCTTTGGTCATAACCACAACATTCCGCAAATTGCCATCCATAACGGATTTTTGCAGCGGAATGGCGTCACTGATACCTCCGTCCAAATAATAGCCTCCGTCTATCTTCACATTCCTGGCAACCAACGGCATAGACGCAGAGGCGCGCAGTTTGTCGATGTCCGCCTTCATATCCCGCATACGAAAATACACCGGTCTGCCGGTCACAATATCCGTCACCACACTGTAGGCCTTGCCTTCATATCGATCGTACGCCGCATAATCATAAGGCCACAGATATTCCGGTATCAGATGATAGCACATATTTACATTGAAGAAATCCCCCGTGGACACAAGACTCTTGACACCGCAATAGTGATCCGTATCCAGGTAATCAATGGCCACATCCAGCGCCCTTCCCCGCTGCCCCGACAGATAACTGCACATATGACACGCTCCCGCCGAAACACCATAGACACTGGAGAACCAAATCCCCTTATCCAAAAAAAGATCCAGTACGCCGGCGGTATAAACCCCCTTCATAGCCCCGCCTTCCAAAACAAGTCCAGCCTGATACATCAACCTATCCCTCTTTTCTATTTCCTTTAATAGGTCTCCCGCACGAATTTCCGAAGAGCCTCCAACGACCGTTCCACCTTTTCGGTGCTAATACAGTATGCCATGCGGAAATATCCGGGCGCGCCAAAGGTATCCCCCGGCACCAACACCAGATCATATTTTTTCGCCTTCTCACTGAATACCTTGGCATCTTCCTCCAAAGCTTTGGGGAAGATATAGAAGGTTCCCCCCGGCTTTACACAAGTGAACCCCAAAGCTATCAGCTCCTCGTAGATCAGCTTCATATTCCTCTCATAAACCCGCAGATCCGCCGTGCGGTCCAGCACTTTAGACACCGCCAACTGGATGATGGACGGCGGACAGTTATGTCCAATGCCGCGGGAGATCTGCCCACACATATTTACCATATATTCCGCACCTTCGCATGCAGGATGAACCGCCACATAACCGATCCTCTCCCCGGGAAGCGACAAAGATTTCGAGAAGGAATAACACATGATCGTATGGTCATAGAAGCGGGACACACAGGGGGCGTCCACCCCTTCAAAAACAATCTCCCTGTACGGCTCATCGGAGATCAGGTAGATCACATGTCCGTACTGTGCGGACTTCTCACGAAGGATATCCGCAAGCCTCTGTAGGGTGGCTGCAGAATACACCACTCCCGAAGGATTGTTCGGGGTGTTGATCAACACCGCCATCACCTTCTCTGTCAGCATCTCCACAAAAGCCTCAAAATTGATCTGAAAACTCTCCGTATCAGGAGGTACCACTTTCAACGAGGCTCCCGTCAAATCTACATAGGGATGATATTCCGGAAAAAAGGGAGCAAAGCAGATAATCTCATCGCCAGGCTCCGTCACCAGACGAAAGGCATGTGACAACGCTCCTGCCGCACCGGACGCCATAAAAATATGCTCCCTGCGGTAGGGAATCCCATACCGTTTTTCTAAGGATGCGGCGATCGCATCCCTGACGGCGGGGATGCCCAGCGTGGGACTGTAACCATGCAGCGCCACGGAATCCTCTTCTGTCAAAAGCCTCACCATCTCATCTGTAAATTCCTGTGGAACCGGCACAGACGGATTCCCCAGACTATAGTCAAACACATTCTCATAACCGATCTCCTGCCCTCTCGCCGTGGCAAACTCCGACAACTGCCTTATCACAGATTTGCCCGACAGCATATCTTTATACTTTTGAACAAGCATAATACAAACCTTCCCTCTATCTCTATCTTAATCTCAATCTCTTAATCTCTCCATTTGCTTTCTGAGCGTTTCGCGCTTTTTCGTCAATCGTCCTCCGACCAGGCAAGCGCGCACTTGACCGCTCGCTTCCAGCCTTTCAAGAGCTCTCCGCGCTTTTCTTCTGACATAGCCGGTTCAAAATGTGCGCCGATCTGCCAATTTTCGCGGATCTCATCCTTGTCCTTCCAATACCCCACAGCCAATCCTGCCAGGTATGCGGCTCCCAGGGCGGTCGTCTCAATGCACTCAGGCCTGTGGACTTGCGTATTTACAATGTCCGCCTGGAACTGCATCAAAAAATCGTTGGCGCTTGCACCGCCGTCCACTTTCAGACTCCTCAAATGAATCCCGCTGTCCTGCTCCATTGCAGTCAGCACATCCGCCGTCTGATAGGCGATGGACTCCAGCGTGGCGCGGACAAAATGTTCCTTGGTGCAGCCTCTCGTGATCCCCACCACAGTGCCTCTCGCATACTGATCCCAATAGGGCGCTCCCATGCCCGCAAAGGCCGGAACGATATACACACCCGCGGTATCTTCCACCTGCTCCGCGTAATCCTGAGACTGCGGCGCAGACCGAACCATGCGCATACTGTCGCGCAGCCATTGCATCGCCGCGCCCGCCACAAACACGCTTCCTTCCAACGCATACTCCACCTTCTCGGAGGTGCTCGCCGCAATCGTGGTGAGCAGGCCTGACTTGGAGGCGATCGCTTCCTGCCCCGTGTTCATCAACAGAAAACATCCCGTGCCGTAGGTATTCTTCACTTCCCCCTGCTCAAAACAGCACTGTCCGAACAACGCCGCCTGCTGGTCTCCCGCGGCTCCCGCAATGGGAATCTCCCCGCCCAATACCGAGGCGTCCGTCTTCCCATACACACAACTGGAGGAACACACCTTGGGCAGCAGAGAAGCAGGAATATGAAATCTCTCCAGTATCTCTTCATCCCAGGCAAGCTTATGGATATCAAACAACATCGTGCGGGAAGCGTTGGTATAATCCGTCACATGTACAGCGCCTTTGGTCAGATTCCAGATCAGCCAGGTATCCACCGTGCCAAAGAGCAGATCGCCCCTTTGCGCCTTTTGTCTTGCCTCCGGTACATTCTCCAGGATCCAGGCAATCTTGGAGGCGCTGAAATACGCATCGGGTATCAGCCCTGTGCGCTTCCTGATCACCTGATCAAAGCCGTCCGTCTTCAGTGCATCGATCATGTCCGCGGTGCGGCGACATTGCCACACAATCGCATTGTACACAGGCTCCCCCGTATGTTTGTCCCACAAGATCGTGGTCTCACGCTGATTGGTGATACCAATACCATCTATCTGCGCCGCCGTCGCTCCCACCATGGCCATACACTCGATCGCCACAGCCAACTGAGAGGACCAGATCTCCATGGGATTGTGCTCCACCCAGCCCGGCTTGGGATAGATCTGTCCAAATTCCTTCTGCGCCATGGAGCATATCTTACCTTTTTTGTCAAACAAAATGCACCTGGAACTGGTCGTTCCCTGATCCAATGCCATAATATATTTCTGCATACCCGCCTCCGTTCTCGGACGCCTCAGAGGGCGTCTCCGCATATGACTCTACTGTTCCAACAATGTGTTGAGATTCACAAAAGCTCCGCCCGGAATCTCCACGCATTTTTTGCCGTTTAATTGCAGCCATACACTGATGGCGTTCGGATTGTAGACCGATTCATTGTCCGCCGTGAACTTCAGACTGTGCGCGGCCTCCATGTAATCGATGATCTCAATGTTGGTCGCATACCAGATATCCTCTCTGCCGCCCATATATTTACAGAACTCCTCGATCACTTCCCAGTTGTCCCGATCTGCAAATTCATAGCTGTGTCCCCACACATACATCAACTTCAAATATTGTGTTTTCTGGAAATTTGCAAAAAATTCCGCGTGTTTCATCAAATCCGGATCGTTATGATGACAGGTGGGATGCCACTCCATAGGATCTCTGGGCAGCGCAAAGTCCGGAACCGTCTCCACCACACGAGCATATGCGATCCCAAGCTGATGAAAGAGCTGCTTGATCTCCTTGCTGTAAGAACCGTTGGGATAAGCGTGCCCTCGCACCAATCCTCCGGTCAGTTTCTCCAATCCCTTTCTGTCCTCCAAAATCTCCGCCGCGACCTCCGTGAGGGGACAGCGCTCGATCGTAGGATGCGTCATGGTATGGGTGGCAATCTCATGCCCCGCATAAAGCTCCTTCACCTGTTCCTTCAAAATGCGGGGATGCTTCTGCCCGGGCGTCTCATGTAACATAATGCCATAATTTATGTTGAATGTTCCCTTGATCCCGTATTTGTTAAAAATCTCCAGCAGCCGGACATCCTCTATTTTGCCGTCGTCATAGCTCATCGTCAGAGCCTTTGCTTTTCCCTCCGGAAAACAAATATATACCTTCATCTTTGCTCCATTCTGCGCCCTGGGCGCCAATTATTTACTTTCCCTATAATAGTAGTACTTTTTTACGGTTCTCGCAACTATTTTTATCCGCACATTCTTTTTTTCATTTGTTTTTATCCTTTTTTAATTGTTTCTTCCATCCGCATTTAGTACAATAAAAACATGATATCATCTCTCGTCCGACACGGATGGAAAGGAGTTCCCTATGTTTAGAAAAGATTCTGCCCGAAACCGTCGAAACGGTTTTACTACCATGGATAGCGAGGCTTCTCAAGGTTCTCCCAAAGGGTCTTTTTCAGCCGGCAAAAGCATCGGCATCATCTGTCTTGTGATGATTGTCCTTGTGCTTGCTTTTAATTCCACCTACCAGATCAAAGAACAGGAACAGGCTGTACTGATCACGTTAGGGCGGGCGCAGGCTGTGACCGAACCCGGACTGCACTTCAAAATCCCCTTTATCCAGCAGGTGAGGAAAGTCAACACCACCATACAGGGTTTCGCCATCGGATACAGCACAGACTCCAATGAGTCCCTGTCCAACGATTCCCTTATGATCACTTCGGACTACAATTTCGTCAATGTAGACTTCTTCGTGGAATACCGCTACAGCGATCCCGTGAAAGCGCTTTACGCCTCCAGAGAACCGGCTGAAATTCTGTATAATATCAGCCAAAGCTGTATTCGTACCGTGATCGGCAGCTACCCTGTGGACGATGTGCTGACTACCGGTAAAAACGAGATCCAGGCCACTATCAAAGAAATGATCATGGAAAAACTGGACACGCAGGATATCGGCGTCCAACTGGTCAACATCTCCATTCAGGACTCGGAACCTCCCACCGCGGAAGTCATGGAAGCCTTTATGGCAGTAGAGAGCGCCAAGCAGGGCAAGGAAACCGCCATAAACAATGCCAACAAGTACCGCAACGAACAGATTCCCTTGGCGCAGGCGCAGGCGGACGGTATCGTCAAAGCGGCGGAAGCACAGATGACGGAGCGGATCAATGAAGCGACCGCACAGGTTGCCCGTTTCAATTCCATGTACGAGGAATACATTAAAAATTCTACCGTCACCAAAGAGCGCATGTTCTATGAGGCCATGGAAGAAGTACTGCCTGATCTAAAGGTGATTATCGAAAGCCCTGGCGGAAACATGCAGACGATCTACCCCATCGAACCCTTTACCGGCAGCGGCAGCTCTGACACCGATAACAATAGAAACGAAAATAGTGCGGGCGAGAATGACTCGACCAACGAATAAGGAGGCGCCATTATGAAAACATTTCGCAAAGTGATTTTGATCATGCTACTGTTTGTCGTCCTCGTGGTCGGCGCGTCCAGTATCGTGATCACCAACGAAAATGAATACAGCCTGATACGGCAGTTTGGAAAAGTATACTATGTCGTGGATACCGCCGGAATCAGTTTTAAGATTCCCTTTATCCAAAGCGTGGACACCCTGCCCAAAGACATCCTTTTATATGATCTGTCCCCTTCGGATGTCATTACCAGCGACAAAAAAACGATGATCTGTGACAGCTATATTCTCTGGCACATCACAGATCCCCTGAAATTCGCTCAGACCCTCAACTCTTCCATCACCAATGCGGAGAGCAGGTTGGATACCATTGTGTACAATTCCACCAAAAATATCATCAGCAGCACCACGCAGGATGATGTGATCTCCGGCAGAAACGGCGCCCTGTCCCAAGCCATTATCACCAATATCGGAAACACGCTGGATCAGTACGGCATCGAGCTTCTGGCCTTTGAGACCAAACAATTAGATCTCCCCAGCGACAACAAAGCCGCCGTCTACGAGCGCATGATCTCTGAACGCGACAACATCGCCGCCACCTATACCGCAGAGGGCAGTTCCGAGGCGCAGATGATCCGCAATAGCACAGATCAGGAAGTGACCATCCTCCTCTCCAACGCCGATAAAGAAGCCGCTATTCTGATCGCAGAGGGCGAGGCCGAATACATGCGGATCCTTTCGGAAGCCTACGCCGATGAGAGCCGACAGGATTTCTATTCCTTCGTCAGAAGTCTGGACGCCCTAAAGGCCTCCATGCAAGGAGATGACAAGACTGTCATATTGTCTCCCGACTCTCCTATCGCTCAGATTTTTTATGGCAGATAACTCTACTACACTTATCAGCAATTTAGGGAAGCCAACACCATATCCATAAGTTACTATTAAAATGCTGCAAAAAAGCAGGGAAACTTTCTGAACAATCAGTTATTTCCCTGCTTTATTTCATTTCCTTAAAATGCTCGCAGCGTTCTTCATATTTTCCCTGCCTTTATCCACCCTGTAATTACTACAAAGAGAGATTTGATGTGATGATAAACGTTTTTCCGCTCTTCTAACGCTCATCAATTACAAGGTAGACTGTTTCTAGCACACGATTCCAACAAGGACACCCGGCTGAAAAGATTATCCCTTATCATTTAGAACACATTGGTTTCCTTTTTCTTGCCATTTTTTCTACTCTACATAAAATTGCCTCATTAAGTTTTCTTTCCGGCTCTTTGTCAGCTACCAAGACCTGTCGCAAAACCTCATCTATTTTTTTATCGTTCATCTCTGTCCTTCCTTTCCTCTTTCAGATATTTTACCACTCACTGCCTCCATATCGGCGCAGGCAAGGGTCTCCATATGTTTCATAACCCGCATTTTGATTGTATTTCAGTATTCAGAACACACTTGCTTGATTTCTCATTTCATATATTCCACCACTCCTCCCGACTCCATATCCGGCACGAAGATGTACTCATAAGATGAAAACGGATAAATAAGCGCAGATTTTTTTGTTCCTACCTCCTTTGGATTGCCCCCTTCAGCCTCCAACTCATAAATCACGGATTCTCTCTTTGGGACATAAAAGATATTATCCCCGTCCGAATAAAAAACCAATGGTTCTTCCCGAACCAAAACTTCTTTTTCCTGTGTACTGA
>JAMPHU010000023.1 GCA_023663225.1 Candidatus Gastranaerophilales bacterium | reverse complement strand
TATGTGACGAGCGCGGAGCTTCGATACCCCGCAGCTTGCTGCGGGGTAGTTCATTTGTCTGTAAAAATCTTCCTGAATACTGGTGCGGCTGACACCCTCCGGCAGAGAACCGATAGCGGCGCCGATCTCTGTGTCCGCTACGGCCAGACTGACGGCAGAAAAGCTGCCCCCGCCCAGACAAGTGATTGCCGCATCCCGCAGATCGCGCAGAACGGGAGCTTTGCCGCCCCTGATTCCTGACAGCGAGTCAGCCAGGCGGACAGCCTCGATCACCTCTGCAGAGGATACGGGGGTTCCATGTTCTCTCTGATATCCGGCGATCCGCGAGAGATAAGCCTGTGACGCATAGTGCAAATCACCTCTCTGCAAGGCTTCCCACAGCAGGGAATAATATGCCGGCGCTTTATTGCCGGCCCCATATCCGGATCGGGCGGACAATCGGTAATAGGAATAGGGCATGAGGGTGTGGCTGGCCTCCACTCGGGGCAGAGAGGCCGATTCTTCCGCCGTCATGGGCAGAGCGTCCTCCGACAAAAGTCCGGCCACATGATAAGCGCCCGTGATGACTACGATTTCTTCCGGCGCAAATCCTTCCTTCAGCGCAGTCTGTATCTGACGCCGCATATATGCTTCTCTCACCAGAGTCTCCGGCCAGTCTGCATCCTGCCCCGATTCCTGGTTGAGTTCCCGCAGATTGGAGCCAAACAGCGCGGCGCCTTTGTAATATCCGTCCGCGTCCTGCGCATGTTCCATGGTTCGTTCCCAAAAACTTTCCTGCCCGTCCGCCCCTGTCTGGCGATCCAAAAGTTCATAAGCGTTCACGCGCCGTTCCTCTCCCTCCGTCTGGTTCCGCCGGCCGGATGGCAGCGCCAGAAAAACATCGGACGGCAGATCGATAAAGCGGCACGGTACCCCATGCTCCTTGCACCAAACGATCGCTTGGTATTCCGGGGAATATTCCGCAAAAGGGTAAAGGATCGTCCGCACGGGAGCCTCCTTTGTGTAGGCAAGGATGGCGATGGGGGGTTTTGTCTGCGGCCGAGTGATATCCGCCATCAATTCACTTAGATCGTCGGGCCCTTCCACCAGAACCAGACGCGGTTGTTTCTCTGTCAAAAATCGCCGCAGATGCCATGCGCCCGCAGGCGACAGGTGACGAATACCAAATACATAAGGGTGTGTCATAATAATCCTCTACATGCCTGATACAATCCGCTCCAATGGGAACCCCGCTTCTTCATCACATTTTCCAGATATTCCTTCCAGGCTACATTATCTTTTTCTTCGTCTTTGATGACGGCCCCCTGCAGTCCGGCGGCGAGATCTTCGTCGCTGATATGCCCGCTGCCAAAACTCCCCGCCAGAGCCATACTGTTGCATAACAGAGAGATCGCCTCCGCAGTGGAGAGCACACCCGAAGTGGGTTTTAACTTCTGACTGCGGTCGTAAGTTTCTCCGCTGCGAAGCTCTCTGAAAATCGTGCAAACCTTTTCCACCACTTCGGACTCCGGCAGAGAGGCGTTCAGATCCAGTCCGGCGGAAAGCTGTGCCACTCTGGTGCGGACGATCTCCATTTCAGATTCCAGATCGGCGGGAGTGGGGAGCACTACGATATTAAAACGACGCTTCAACGCCGCGGACATTTCATTGACGCCCTTGTCTCTGGTGTTGGCTGTGGCGATCACGGCAAAACCCTTCTTGGCGGGAACTTCCATACTGAGTTCCGGCACGGAGATCCTTTTTTCCGACAAAATGGAGATCAACGCATCCTGCACTTCGGAAGCGCATCGGGAGATCTCTTCCAGTCTGGCGATGGTTCCCGTCTCCATGGCGTGAAACACAGGACTTTTCAGCATGGCCTCCCTGGAAGGGCCGTTTGCGATCAACATGGCGTAATTCCAGGAATAGCGGATTTGTTCCTCCGTGGTTCCGGCCGTGCCCTGGATCACTTTGGTGGAATCCCCGTTGATGGCGGCGGTCAGATGCTCTGAGAGCCAGCTCTTAGCCGTGCCCGGCTCTCCGATCAGCAAAAGCGCTCGGTCTGTGACCAAAGTGGCTATGGCAATTTCCACCAGCCGTTCATGTCCGATGTATTTTGGGGTGATCTCCATATCCCCCACTTTGCCTCCGCAGATGTATGTGCGGACGGAGCGGGGAGACATCCGCCAACCCGTGGGAACGGGATCTTTCTCGGCAGCGGCCAGCGCGTCAAGTTCTCTTTGAAAAAGCTGCTCGGCCGGCAGCCGTTGTAATTGTTCTTCCATAACTTTGTAGGGTTCCTTTCTTTATACCATTCGCATAATGACACTTGCTATGAAGTGCGTAATTCCTCTAAATAGGTCAAAAATCGCTCTTCCGCCTGGGCGGAGTCCCGCATTTTGATCCGTCCCTGTTTATATAGGTCGTAGACTCTCTGTATCTCCTCATAGACAGCAGCCTTGTCTCCCGGCAATATCGCCGCGTAGCCATAAATCTCCGAGAAATAGTGAGTATAACCCATATCGGAGAAATAACTGACCGCGAGACCCTCACACTTGGGATACTTGCAACGTTTCAGGGCCAGCAGATAATCTCTGGAAGCTTTTATTTTGGGAGCGCGCTTGTAAAAATAATCCCCCAACTTGCGGCAGTAGGCTTCGTCCTCGCTGTTGATGCAGTTCATCAATCCCTGATCGATATCTTGATCCTGACAGCGAGTGAGAATGTCCGTAAAGCGTCCGGTGATATCTTGTTTGACCGGCTGACAATATTCCGGCATCGATTCTCCCGAAGGATGGGGGCGGTGGGGCCGCTCTATGCGCAGCACATATGCATTTTCCCTCTCGCTGAATCTGAGACCGTCGATTCCTCTGGCCAGAAGAGGATAGAAGTCTTGATTGGATTGCAACAGTTTCTTTTTTAATTGTTCTTCCAGCCAGTCGCAGCAGTCTCCTGATGTCAAGAGCTGTGCCGTCAACGCGGCGGGAAAATATGCCTTGCGTTTGCCCTCTCGCCTGCCCTCTGCCTCGTACAGTTCCACGGCAAGGGCGCAGAGCGCTTCATCCGGGTGACAGTGCAATGCCTGGTGCAGCAGATAGGGGATCGCGGTCTGAAACGTAAAAGTGTTTTCTCTGTTTCGCAAATTCATGCCTGCCATGATGATGTCTCTGACGCCGCCGACAACACACACAGTGACTTGTCCCTTATAAGCGACATGCAGACGATCCTCCAAATTGGCAGCCATGCGGAAACTATCGCAGATTTCCTCGCCGCTCTTGCCGGGCAGAGCCGCCAGAATCTTGCCCAACAGGATTTCCTGTTCTGGAGTCAATACAGGTTCGGCGCTTATCTCTGTCCAGGGCGATAATTGTTCCTTTAGCTTTTGGGCTACAAAACGAGAAGCCCATTTCGTTTCCACATAAACCAGATATTGCATGGCCTCCTCAGGCTTTTTCTCATAAAGTTCTGTGAAAGCAGCTTCCGCTTTCGCGTCCTCCATATATGCCAGAGCGTAGTAGGCGATTTTTTTGGCGTTTCCTTTTTCCGTCTTAGTCAGATCCAGAAGCAGATCTATATTTTCGGGGTGGCAGCGCAGCGCAAAAATCAAAGCCTGGCGTACCTCTTTCTCCGCTTCCGGCAGCATTTTTACAAAAAATGCGTTGGATGCTTTCGCGTCTATCGCCGACATCACATGGATGCGGCGAACCATTTCCTTTTTCCCTTTCGGATCAAAGTCTTTCCATAACAGGGGCAGAATGGATGCATCCTCCTCTTTCAGCCATCCAGTCACCGCGTCCGCAAGCTCTGTGTAGGAAGCGCCGAGCGCCTGGATCATGGCGGCCTTGACGCGATAATCCTTAAAAAGTTCGGGGTGGTCTCTGTGGATTTCTTCCACATAGCTGTAATGTCCGCTGCCGGAAGTCGTCAGAGACTCTGTCAATGTCTTGACCACGGAATAAGGCGCATTGGTGACGACGCTGCCCCATCCGCTGCAGGCAATCGGTTCTATTTCCCCCTCCACTGACACGGTTCCCTGGGTGCACAGCACAGCATCCGTCAGGGTGATTGCGTCCAGCAGAGCGTCCTCTTTGTCCTCCGTCTCCGGCGATAAGAGCGCGGCTGTCAACTGCCCGATCTTGGCAAAAATCGGCGAAGCTTTTTCCAAAGGCGCGAAAGATTCCGCCGCCCGCCTCAGGCGGAAATCCTCCGAGAGCAGACCGGCGCCTGCGATCATGGCGGCGCGGAGTCTTGCACGCAGCTCATATAACGGTGAAATATCCATTGATGCTTTCCTCCTTATCCTTCTTAATACAGCAGACGCACGATGGTCTCTTGGGTGATGATACTGAGAGGCTGTATTTTCAGGCGTCTGGCCTCGCTGTCATAATAAAAGGCTCCCAGCAGCGTTTGATGTTGTAATAAATCTTGATCAGGCAGCAGGGCCAGCCTGTCCGTGGAAGGCTCCATGCCCGGCGCATCCCCCAGGGCAATAGTCTCTCCTTCCTCAGTCTTTAGCGCAAAGCCTTCTTCGGCCTGGCCCAACAGGGCATATGAGATCAGGCGTATATGCAAGGGATCGGCAAGGGCGTTTTTCAGCAGATTCTTGGCGGTCTTTGCCTCCGCTGTGAGGGAAGTGCCCGACAGCGTGCGGAGTTTCTGCAGATCCTCGCTCTCCACAGGACGAAGCTTTGCGCCGTCCCAGCGGACGCGCAGATTACCCTCCCCCGGATAACAGACGGCCATGGGAACATGCGCCACGCCAAAAACAGTATCCTCCTGCTTGACATATTTTAACGCCTTGACCGGACGATAGTTGTGTGTGACGAAGATCTCTCCAGACGCCAGATCCGCCCAGCATCCGGTATCTATGTATTCCTTTCTGGCGGCGTCGTAATCGACCCAGAAGGATAGTTGGATCAGATCCATATCCGCTTTTCCTCTGCCCAGAGCTTCCAGCTCGGAAAGCTTCCAGATGCCGCCCAGCTCTTCATAGAGAAGGGAATCGTCCTGTTCCACATCCTCCTGTTTTAATTTATCCGACAGATATTGCTGGGATTTCTTGACCAGTGTACGGAACTTCTCCAAGAGGGCAATCGCCGCATCGTAATGTCCCTCGCTGCCATCCTTCTGGAAAGCGGCGATCTCCAAAATCAATCCGTTCAGCAGTCGTTGCGGGCCGGGCAGATAATAGTCTCCCAACTGTTTGGCGAGCTGCTCATAATTTTTCAGCGTCGTGCCTCCCATGGCGCCGAGTCCGGCTCTGGTCAGTTCCCGTATCAGTCTGGCCGCCAGATCAAGACCTTCCAACTGCTTTTTTAACTTTTTGGCTTTGGCGGTCTTCGCGCTCTTGGCGGCGGACGCTTTCTTTTTGGCCGCCTCCGGATCGCTGACGGTCAACTCGTCCGCGCTCTGAGCCGTGGCGCTCTTTGCCTCTTTCGCCTGCTTCTTTTCCCGCTTTTTCAGGATATCTTCCGGTATCTCACAGACACCGAAATTCTTTTTTGCAAGAATCTCATAGAGAAGCGCAAGACCATGCTTGCAGGGAAATTGACGGCTGGGACAGGAGCATCGGCACACGGGATTGTCAGGGTCTATGAAATCCACGGTGGTAATGTAGTTGCTTTTCCCGCTGCCGGTACATTCTCCCAGATAAAAGGTGTCGTCCGCAGAACATTCCAACCGCACAAAACCGCCCTTTTGGGATATTTTCCGGCCGTTTGCCGCGGCTGCCGCGTTGGGAGCCATGGCCTGAATCTGTTGTTCCGTAACCTGTTGCATAATAACCTCCTTGTTGATCATCTTTCATTTCAGGCTCTTGATCTCTCAAATACGCTTTCCCAAATATTGCTGTCAGCTTTGCAAGCCTGGTTAATTCGCGGTCTATCTCGTATTTCATCATATTATGGTACGTCTCTTTATACTTCTTGCAACATTTTTTTATACTTCACATTATTTCGCATACGTTTTATAATTTCTTGGTTCTGCTGAATATTTTTGTCTAATTCACTTTTGTCTATTTTATACTTCGATTGATTGTTTCTAAGAATATCAATTGGTGCAGGTAATGCCCAATCATCTAAAATAATATCTGCTGACATAATCATACCTCCTACTACAATATATTATTGGTAATACCTTTTACAGGCAGTAAGGAATTATCTATCTAATTATAATATATTCCGGATTCACTGCATATTGCAAGAAAAGAAAGCGCTGCATAATACAATTCTTTTACTGTTGATTTACTGTCAAGTTCTGCGGTGCATTTTTTCCAAAGAATAATCGCCTCGTTTAAGTCAAATTTTTTATCTTTATACAAATAGTGTACTTTGCCATAATTTGAAACTACTGACATCATTTTCACGTTATCATATTGCAGAAAAAAAGAAATATCTGTCAAAGAAAATGTTTGTATCGACGGATGATTATGCAAGATGACAACCGCAATACTGTCCTGCGATACAAGTAGATGATTTGACAGTGTATCAGCCGCGATTGTTACACTATGTTCATCACCATAACTGATGCCATAATTTTCTAAAGGGTTGTCAGAGAAAATGTCAAAAGTGATCGCTACTTCATTGTTGTGATTTTCTTCTTTTGACAGAATGAGCACTTCTTGTGTCAGTCTCCGCATAATAATATTTTGCTTTTCTGAAAACCCTTTATATTCTATATAAGGAACTTTGCTGATCGCCACATCAGTTATATTAATCTTTTTCATAAAATCTTTGGGTTGGTTCAGATTATCCTTGTTCAAATTTTCGCCTTTCTGTCAAATACTATTATATTTCTTTTTGTTTAATCTTATATTACCATAATTTTTGATTATCTTCTATACTATTTTAATATTCCAATTTTAAGGAATAGGGGTGTTCCCCCAGGGTTTTCATTTGCATCAAAATATGATATTATAAGGAAAGAAAATTTTTCGAACTGCTCGACGGCGTTGCAGCAAGCGGCAGAGAAGGAGGCTTCCATTGACTAAGGAAAAATCATATATGTGTGCGGTGCCCAGAAGGGCCGCCGATCTGAAGTCCGCGGTAGATATGATAGAACAACTATCTCAGGCTCGCGGAATCAAAATTTTATCTCACGAGATGGAGGAAGGTCTCAAGATCGCTTTGACGGTGGATGAGGCGGAATATGAGATAGAAATGTATCCCACCAAATGGAAGATGCCGCAGTTATTTAGAACGCAGCATATTTTTCCGGATGTGGATGTGGAAGCGTTAGACAGTGCGAGCGTAGGCTTAGAAGTGGGGATGGAGTTTGGAGAGGATGCGCTGCAGTCCTACCATGCCCAACTGCGGATCATGGCGGCTCTTGTGCCTGATATGCTGGCCGTTGTAGATTATAGCTCCGAAAAGATCCTGTCCGGCAAATGGGTGGTATTGGCAGCGGGGTCCAAGGTGCCGCCTGCTCCCCGATATATTTATACGGTGCAGGCTGTGTCAGGGGAGGATACCTGTGTTTGGCTGCACAGCCATGGTTTGAACCGCTGTGGGATCACGGAGCTGGAAGTGTTAAATTCCACAAAAGAAAATTACAACCAACATTATAATATTTTGGAGTGCCTTGCAAACCGGCTTTTGGAGGAAAAAGAGGCGCCGGACTTTGGAGAACCGTTCTTTTTGGCGAATGTGGCGCCGAATCTTCCTATGATCATCACCCTGACGGAATGGGAGAAAGCGGTGGAATGGTTTCCGGAGGATATGCTGGGCGGCAAAGCGGACCGCAAAGAAGGGCATAATCAGAATACCTGTTGCATTTTTGCTTATATTTCCAATCAAAATATCAAGGATAAGGTCTGTTCTCCCATATCGGTTTTTGACCAATATTTGAAGAATAATCCGATCTATATGATCACGAACCGTGAGACGGAGCGGATGAAACTGTTGGCGGCAGAGCGTCTGCCCTATATGTTGAAAGCGGCTGAGAATCCGGAGAATAAGATCTTGGTGAAGATCGGGATTGCCATCGACGAAGAATTTAGAGAGGAGCAGAACGAGTGGGAGCATATCTGGTTTGAACTCTTGGAGGTCAGGGGAGAGAGTCTGTTCTGCCGATTGACGCAAGAACCTTACTATGTGAAAGATATGCATGAGGGCAGCGAGGGCGCCTATCCCTTTGAACGGATCACAGACTGGCTGATCTATACGAAAGAACGTCGCATTTCTGCGGATGATGCGTATTTGCTGGAAGGAGTGGACTGATATGGAACATTTGCTGCTCGTGGAGGATGACGCCTCCAACAGTCAGATGCTCAAGGAATATTTGGAGGAGCATGGGTATGTCTGTACGCAGGCATTTTCCGGCAGCGAGGGAAAGCTGCTCTTTTCCATGGAAGAGTTTGACCTGGTGTTGCTTGACTTGATGCTTCCTGGCATTTCGGGGGAGGAACTGGTCTCTCTTTTCTCAAAACAGGTTCCGGTGATCGTATTGTCGGCCAAAACCGGATTGGACAGTAAGGTGGATGTGCTTACGGCGGGGGCGGAGGATTATATCTGTAAGCCCTTTGAGTTGCCTGAGCTTCTGGTGCGGATCCAGGTTCAGCTTAGGCGTCGTGGGAGAACTGTGCAGGACGAGAAAAAGATCCGTCAATACAAAGATTGGATGTTGGATCCGGACGCGCAGGAGATGACGGCAGCAGGTAAAAAAATTGAACTGACAAAGCATGAGTTTTTGATTTTGGAGCTTTTGATCCGCAATCCGAACAGAGTGTTTTCCAAGCAGATGATCTATGAGTATGCCTGGGGTGAGGAATATTTGGCGGAGGATAAGACGATCAATGTGCATATCAGCAATATTCGGGCGAAATTGAAGGAGAGCGGAACGGATTCCTATATTCAGACGGTTTGGGGCATAGGCTTCAAGCTGTCCTGATGTCTTTTGAACGGCAAATCTTTAATCTTTCTTAAACCTTTCTGAGCACTTTTTAAACCTTTCCCGTTTACAATAGGTATCATATCAATACGGAAGGAGATAGGTAAGTGATGACTAGAGAGCAGGGGCATTTCATCGTGGAGACGTCCGGTCTGACCAAGATGTATGGCGCCAAGGCGGCGGTAAGCCATATGGATATGAAGGTGAGAGAGGGTGCGATCTATGGTTTTATTGGAAGAAACGGCGCGGGAAAATCTACGACTTTGAAAATGTTATGCGGACTGGCAAGGCCTACTTCGGGAGAAGTGCGATTGTTTGGCAGACCGGTGGAGGACGAAATGGCTGCAAGAAGAGTTGGCTGCCTGATTGAGTCGGTCGGTTTATATCCTCGTATGACCGCAAGACAGAACGTGGTGGCGAAGGCAAAATGTATGGGACTTATTGACGATAAGAGTGTGGATAGAGTGTTGGATATCGTCGGCCTGTCGGATGCAGGGAATAAGAAAGCCGGACATTTTTCGATGGGGATGAAGCAGCGGTTGGGTATCGCGCTGGCCTTGTTGGGCAATCCGGATCTGTTGATCTTAGATGAGCCGATCAACGGCCTGGATCCGGAGGGGACCAGAGAGATCAGAAAACTGATCTTTCAGTTGAATGAAGCGGGCAAGACATTTATTATCAGTTCGCACATTTTGGGAGAATTGAGCAAGATTTCCACTCACTATGGCATTATACGGGACGGAGAACTGGTGGAGCAGATGAGCAGAGAAGTCCTGGAAGGAAAATGTCGGGATTATTTTCAGGTGGAGGTGGACAATGTGGAGCGCGCTCTGGCGTTGATCCTGGAGCAGGCTCCACAGGTGGAGGCGAGCGTGTGCGATAAGCGCTCGATCCGCCTCTATGATCTGCAAGAGGGCACATGGGTGAACAGGCTTCTTGTCGAAAATCAGGTGCAGGTCTATTCGTCGGGATTTCATTGTATGGATCTGGAGGAATATTTTTTAAACCGGATGGACAACGGCCGCATAGAAGAGCAGGAGGAAAAGTAGAATGATTAATTTATTGCGTATGGATCTGTACAGGGTGAAACGAAGCAAGGCTTTCTATGTATGTCTGGCTATTTTGGCGGGGATCGTCTTGCTGTGTTATGGAATGTTATATTTGATGGGCACACCGGACGGGCAGAGAGTGGCTGTCAAAATTGGAATGGCCACTTTGTCGGAGGTGGTGGAGGGCACTGAAATATTGGAGGGTGTGGATACTCTGGAGATGTTCAGAGAATCTTTTATGGACGGCGGAATGTACTGTGTCGTGTTGGGGACGCTTATGGTGCTGTTTGTCTGTATGGACTATCATAGCGGATATATGAAAAATATTATGACTTTGCACAGAAAACGTTGGAAGTACATCGTCAGCGTGCTGATCACGGCGGGAATCGTGAATTTCTGTTATCTGGCGTTCAATTATGCATGGAGTCTGCTGTTAAATGTGTTGTTTCGTCATATGGTGCCGGTTTCCGGCTTGGGAGACACGCTGTTTTATATGGGGTGGGCGTGGCTTTTGACAACGGCATTTGCGGCGTTGACGGTTATGGTATGTGTGCTCACCAAAAGCGCTGTGGCAGGCGTTATGACGGTGGTGCTCTTTGGAAGCGGGGTGGTAGTGGTTGCGCTGTCTTCCATTATGAACCTGTTTCATGCGGGAGGTTGGGCCAAGTACACCATTTATTTTAGCCTGAGTGATGGTTCCGCCAGTTTTTCGTCTGCGAAGGATCTGGAGCCGTATGTTCTTGGACTGATATTTGTGGGAGTTTATTCTCTGGTGGCTGCATGGTCTATAACAAAGCAGGATATCTGAGCGGAGGGCGGAAATGGAAGTGATGTTGGCGGTATTGGGCATTGGTTTGGTTGTTTTGTGCGTTTTTTATCTCAGGCTTAGAAAAGAGATCTTTTTTCTTTGCGGACAATTAGAAGAGATCGAGCGGGGAAGTCATATGGAGATCACGGTGAACTGCCGTCAAAAGCCTTTGCTTGCGCTGTGCCGCAGACTGAATCAAGTGCTGTCATCCAGGGACGCGGATCGTATCCTGTATGAGAGGGCGGAGTTGCAGTTAAAACAGAATATCGCAGGGTTGGCACATGATATCCGCACACCTCTAACCGGGGCGTCCGGATATGTACAGATGGCCGGGGAATGTGAGGAGAAAGGCAGACGTGAACGCTATTTGCGCGCCGCGGAGAGACGGCTTGCGGAGTTGGGAGACATGCTGGAGGAGATGTTTTTGTATACCAAGCTTATCAGCGAAGACTTTGAACTTTCTGTGGCAAAGATACCAGTCTTTCCACTTCTGAGCGACTGTCTTTTGGGGTTGTATGACTGTTTTGAAGAAAAAGGTGTGACGCCCAAGGTGGAATTTGAATCCGAAGAACTCTCGATATTGGCGGATGAGGAGGCGCTGAGACGGATTTTCCTGAATTTGATCCAAAATGCGCTGATTCACGGTGAGGGAGGATTATCCATCACACAGAAAGGATCTAACCTTATTTTTGAAAATGCTCTTTCGGAGGACAGTCATCCGGATACGGAATTATTGTTTGACAGATTTTACAAGGCAGATTCAGCTCGGAGGAAAGGATCCTCCGGGCTTGGGTTGTTTATTGTGCGGGAGCTTGCGGAGAAAATGGGCGGAAAAGTGAAAGCTGAGGTCAACGAGGGAACGTTTCGGATCATTCTGTCTGTTTTGCAGCCCGATCTATGACTTTCTGAATGGTTTTCATCTATTATCTGTAAAAATGTACTCTTTCATTTTTCCCTAAGCTGTGGTATACTAATTATAATTATAAATTTCTTTGAAAAAGTGTATTCTCGCGGGTGTGAGGCTAATCAAGATGATGAATATGCAAAAACGGGAGGACGCAAAATGATAGCGATCGGAAGTGATCACGGCGGTTATGAGCTGAAGCAGAAAGTGATAGAGCATCTGACGGACAAGGGTATCGAGGTAAAAGATTTGGGATGCGACAGTCTGGCGAGCTGTGATTATCCGGTATTTGCGCGGGCGGTGGCCGATGAGGTGGTGTCCGGAAAGTGTGAAAAGGGCATTTTGATCTGCACGACAGGCATCGGGATCAGTATGGCGGCCAACAAGGTGAAGGGGATCCGCTGTGCGGTCTGTACCGATCCTTTGACGGCAAGGATGACCAGGCTTCACAATGACGCCAATGTGCTTGCGTTGGGCGGCGGCATCGTGGGAGTCAATCTTGCCAAAGAGATTGTGGATACTTTTCTGAACACGCCTTTTTCCAATGAGGAAAAGCATTTGCGCAGGGTAGGGATGATAGAAGATGTTTCGTAGAAGAAAAAGGGTTTTAATAGCTGCTGTGCTGGCTGTTTCGATTCTGATAGGCGGTTTTGGATCTGCGCACGAAAAGTTGGAGGTCAATGCGACTTCCACTACCAGGCAGGAGATCGAGCAGCAGGAGCAGGAACGTGAAGAGCTGGCAAACGAGTTGAATCAAAACCAAAATAATCTGCAGACTCTTCAGGGAGAGAGCAATACGCTGAAGAGAGAGTTGGGCAATCTGAACGAAGAGTTGACGGCTGTGAGTGACAACTTAAGCGACCTGGAACAACAGATCAGGGACAAGGAACAGGAAATTGCGGAAGCGCAGGATGCTCTGGACGAAGCCAGGGAGATAGAAGAGTGGCAGTATAACAGTATGATCGTGCGGATTCGGAATATGTACGAGTATGGTGACATCAGTTACATGGATGCTGTGTTGAACGCGGGCAGTTTTTCCGATATGGTCACGACAGCGGATCGATTTGAAAGAATTGCCGAGTATAGTCAGTTAAAGCTGGATGAATTTAGAGAGAACCGCCGTTTGATCGAAGAATGGGAGGCTGTGCTTCAGGCGGACAAGGCGGAGCTTGAGAATTTGAAGGTTCAGGTGCTCGCTGAGCAGAACCGCGTAAACGGACTGATCAGTCAGACCTCCAACAGCATCGCTCAGTATGAAAGCAATATTTCCGATGTGGAAAGACAGATATTAGAGAAGGAAGAGGAGATCCGCAAAGCCGACGAAAATTTGGAAACATTGCGGCAACGGTTGGCGCAGGAGATTGCGATGTCGCAACAGGCGGCAAGTTCCACGTGGCGGGATATTTCCGAAGTTACTTTCGCAGATACAGACCGTTATTTATTGGCAAATCTGATCTATTGCGAGGCCGGCGGAGAGCCGGATGAAGGGCAGTTGGCCGTGGGCAGTGTGGTGATCAATCGGGTGTTGAGTTCGGTATATCCAGATACGGTAACGGGTGTGATTTATCAAAACAGGCAATTTTCACCGGTTGCCAGCGGCAGGCTGGCGTTGGCGCTGGCTGAGAATCGGGCGACGGAGCGCTGTTATCGGGCGGCTGACCAGGCCATGTCCGGTGTGACCAATGTGGGGAACTGTGTCTATTTTAGAACGCCGATAGAGGGATTGTCGGGAATCAATATAGGCGGTCATGTATTTTATTAAACCTTGAGCGGCCTGCAAGTTTGCCGTTTGCTGTCCATAAAAGGGCGGAGAAGGAGAGGGTATGAGGATTCTGAGAACGGGTGAAGTGCGGACAGGGGGGCAGCTTTTACAGTGCGAGATTTTTGTGCGGCAGGATTTTACAGTCGTCTCCGCTTCCGAGTGGTACTACAAATATGTGGGCATCAATTCCTATCTGCCTGTCACGGATCTGGTGGATGAGGAAGACGCCGCCGTCTTAAAAGAGGCGATCGCAGACCTGACCGAGCCTGTGGAAGTGTACACCAGGATTGCGAATCGCAGGGAAGATGGCTTCCGCAACATTTATCTCCGTCTGGAGAATTGTGACCTCACGGAGGACGGCAATCGTCTCTATCAGATCACGATGCAGGATGTTCTGGATTTGGAGGCCCGCAGATTCTACATGGAGCGGCATATAGCTAAATATCGCTATTTCCTGACATTAAAACAGGATTATTATTTTGAATACACACAGAAGAACAATCTGCTGCAGGTTTATAAGTATGTGAATGAACGCGCGATAAAGGTGTTGGATGCTGATCTGGATGATTTTGTGGATGAGAAGATCAAGGATTCGGAACACACGCAGGAAAGTATCGACCAACTGAACACATTCCGTTCTCATTTGAAAAATAACAGTCGATTTTTTGAGATGGAATTTACAGAGGATCCCAGCGGAAAATTTGGGACTTGCAGTGTCAAGGGTGGAGTCTGTTACAAGAATCTGGAACTGCTGGCGGGTATTTTCATGCCTGACAGGAGAGACGTCAAAGAGGTCTATTATCTGACGGAGGCTGCCAAGGATGCGGGTACGGGACTTCTCAACAAGAAGGCGTCCACCGAGTACGCGATTGAAAAGATACAGGCGGCGTCCGGCAAGACTATGTGGTTTCTGGTCATGGATATCGATGATTTCAAAAATATCAATGATTCCTTCGGACATTTGTTCGGAGACGAAGTGTTGCGCGAAGTGGCGAATACGCTGCGGAACGTGGTCGGACAGAGAGGCATTGTGGGACGTTTCGGCGGAGACGAGTTTTTTGTGATGCTGGAAAAAGTGGAGAGCAGAGAAGATCTGAAAATGCTGATCAAGACGGTGGTCAAACGGCTGGCGGCGGCATTTGATCCCAAATGTAAGCTGACGGCGTCCATCGGTGTCAGTCAGTATCCGGTGAATAGCACTAATTTTGAAGAATTGTTCGGCATGGCCGACAAGGCGCTTTATATTGCCAAGGAGAAGGGGAAGAACCGTCATGTGATCTACGAGGAAAGACTTCATGGCGCATACACGGAGGACAGTGTCAACGCGCAGGCTGTGACTTACGCCATGTCCAGAGAGAAGAGGCGCGATGCGCTGATCGATATTATGAGCAAGTTGTATCTCAAGGGAGCGAGTTATATTATCGATCAGGAGGACGTGCAGAAGAATATCCGGGGATTGTTTGACTTGGATGGTCTGACCATTTACTCCGAGTATGGGAATAAGGTGCTATGCCGCAACGGCAATTATGTCTGCGAGCCGGAGGATATCCGTTATGCCTTCCAGGATGCTGCATATATGGAAATGTTCGGTGAGAAAAATGTGCTTGCCATACCCACGATGGAAAAGTTGAAGGTAATCAATCATCCGGCATATGAGGTGGCTACCAGGCAGGAGATTGGCGCAACGGTTCAATGTATCGCCAAAAAAGGCGGCAAGCCCTTTGCTATGATAGACTTTGATATCCTCAATCAGACCCGCAAGTGGTCGGACAACGATATCGAGCTGTTGGGCATGATCGGATGCTGTCTCGGCAGGATGCTCAGCGGGGAGTGCGACTAATACATAACGGCTGTTACCCCCACTGCGGGCAATGGGCCAGGCGGCCATGCCTGCAGTGAGGTATTGACTTAACAAGCTATAAGCCGTGTACGTCCAGGCAAGCCTGCAACTTGTCAAATTTGTCTCGGTCGATCAGCGTCAGGAGGTTGTTCAGGCGTCTCAGGCATAGGCACATCTGTTCATCTGTTATCAGACCGCCCTCCTTGGCATCGGCAAGTTCGTCTAGATCCACTACTTTCACTCTGCCGTCGGGATACAAGATCACATCTGCAAGCAGATCTGTCACAGTGAGTGTGTTTGCCTCCTGGTCAAAATCGTAATCTACGATATCGCAATACCAATAGAGCAGGGAATTGTCATCTCGGTAAAATTTGCCGACCTTGATGCCCTCTTTCAAAAAATAGCACGAGCAGCCATGAGAAAAGGTAGTCTTGGGATTTAAAGTATTCCATTTTGTGATAATCTGTCTGTCGTTCTGCTCTATGATGATGTCATCCTTTAATAGAATACACTCCTGCGGAATAATGCGTTTGCGGTATATCTGAAGATCTGCCATGGATACTACCTCCTTTTTTCTATCTTACTCTCAGGCGGGTATCTCCGTCAACAAATTTCGAGGAAAGCTTTTAGCTTTTTTGATTTATGTGTCGTTTTTTTCTAGACAAACAGGAAATATTTAGGTATAATTTACTAAGGTAAACTAGTGGGTGAACCAAGTTCACCGATGACCGTCCCAATGTGGGAGGATTTGACATGGCCGGGAGGAAAAAGAGAGGTTTTGACAAAAGCGTATACCGATCTTTTGCGTTGATCATGCAGTTTGGCATCAATATGCTGGTTCCGATCTGTATGATGTCGGCATTGGGGATCTTTTTGGATCAGAAATTCGGCACCTCTTACGTTATGATCATTCTGTTTTTTGTGGGCGCCATCGCCGGCGGGCAGAATGTCTACCGTATGGCGAAGCATGTCTATGATAAGCCGACGGAGGAGGTAGCAGGTGCCGCTGAACAGGAAAAATCGGGAGGCAGGGAGGAAGGTGGCAGAGACGCTCAAAAAGGTGAATAGGACGCTTTTGGAGATGTGGACCGGTATCCTTGTGCTGGGAGTGATCTGTCAGTTGGTGGGAGCTTTTTTGGTAAAGGATCAGCTTGATTACGCGTTGAGTCTCTGGTTTGGAATCCTGCTTGCTATGGTGAGTACTCTGCATATGTACCGCACATTGGACAGGGCGTTAGATTTTGAAGAGAAGACAGCCTCCAAGCTGATGTTTCGAGGATATATGACTCGGTACGCGGCGCTCATCATCATTTTGGGTATCATAATGGTGACCGAGGTCCTCAATCCGCTGGTGGTCTTTATGGCGTATATGAGTTTGAAAGTGACGGCGCTTATGCAGCCGTTTACCCATAAGTTCTATAATATTATATTTCATGAGACGGACCCTGTCCCGCAGCCGGAAGAGGAGATTTCTCCGCAGCCGGACAATGGGGCTGAGATTCCGGAAGAAGGGGGAGTGTCCACTCTGATTTCCACAAAAATAGAATAAGGAGGTGAAATTATGGGACATGGAATTTTGTTATCCGGAGCCGATAACATTGACTTTATGGTACATGGAATTTTCAAGTATTCCTTTTTGGGTCATGAGGTCTGGATAACAACGACACATGTGAGCGTCTTGATCGTACTGTTGATCCTCATCGGTTTTGCGATTGCAGCAAACCGCGCTATGGCGAAGGCCAGCGAAGAACCGACGGGCTTTCAAAACGTGGTCGAGCTGATCGTGGAGAAGCTGGATGGCATGATCGATGGCACTATGGGCAAAGGTGCTCCAAGATATTACAATTACATCGGGACCATCTTCATTTTTATCCTTTTTAGCAATATCTCAGGTTTGCTGGGATTACGGCCACCGACCGCTGATTATGGCGTGACGCTGCCGCTGGGTATTGTCACTTTTATACTGATCCACTTTGCGGAATTTAAGTATAATAAACTGGGCGATATCTGGAAGGATAAGTGTTCGCCGCTTCCGCCTTGGCTGCCGATCTGGCTGCCGATCAATATCATCAGCGACATTGCGGTCCCTGTGTCATTGTCTCTGCGTCTGTTTGCCAATGTGCTGTCCGGCACTGTTATGATGGCGTTGGTGTACGGATTGTTGGGATGGATAGCAACGGCATGGCCCGCGGCATTGCATGTATACTTTGATCTGTTCTCCGGAGCGATCCAGACATACGTGTTCTGTATGCTGACTATGACCTACATTTCCAATTCGAGAAATGAGAACTAAAAAACAGTAAAAAGGCTAGAAGCCTATATTTAGGAGGAAACACAATGGATTTCAATAATAACTTTATCTTAGGATGTTCCGCAATCGGTGCAGGTCTGGCAGTTATCGCCGGTATCGGACCTGGCGTTGGTCAGGGTATTGCTGCAGGACATGCAGCAGCAGCAGTTGGCCGCAACCCCGGAGCGAAATCAGATGTCACTTCCACCATGTTACTTGGACAGGCAGTTGCAGAGACCACCGGTCTGTATGGTCTGTTGATCGCTATGTTGCTGTTATTCGTAAAACCCTTACTGCCATAATAGCAGAATCGACTACGATTTTTGTGAGATGGTGGAAAGGAGGCAACAATGATACTTTTAACAGGCGAGTCCATGGAAAGGCTGTTTGACCTGGACTGGCAGCTTTTGGCTGATTCCTGTCTCTCCATTATTGCAGTCTTCGTCTTGTTCCTGGCGCTGAGCTATTTTTTGTTCAATCCGGCGAGAAAGATGCTGAATGCCCGCAAGGAGAAGATCCACGGCGAATTGGAAGAGGCGAAGCAGAGCATGGAAGATGCTCAAAGCCTGAAGGCACAGTATGAGGACAAGCTGAAAAATGTCGATAAGGAAGCGGAAGGCATTTTGAGCGACGCCCGCAAGCGTGCTCTGGCAAATGAGAATCAGATTATCGCCCAGGCCAAAGAGGAGGCCGCCCGCATCATTGAGAGAGCGCGTGTCGAAGCCGAGCTGGAGAAACAAAAGCTGTCGGATGAGGTGAAGCGGGAAATGGTAGTCCTTGCGTCGGTTATGGCGGGTAAGGTCGTGTCCGCTTCCATCGATACGACCGTGCAGAATCAGTTGATCGATGAGACTCTGAAGGAGATGGGTGATAGCACATGGCTAAGTTAGTTTCAAAGACATATGGTGAAGCGCTGTTTGAAACTGCCATGGAAGGTCATAAGGAAAAGGAGCTTCTGACGGAGATTCAGGCAGTATCCGATATACTGAAGGATAATCCGGAGTTTGACAAGCTGATGAAGCATCCCAGTGTTCCCAAGCAGGAAAAGATTCGGATCATGGAGCAGATCTTTCAGGGACGGGTCAGCGATGAGCTGGCCGGGTTTTTGAGAGTGGTCGTGGACAAGGAACGCTACAAAGATCTGGGAGCGATCTTCCAATACTTTATTGACAAGGTGAAGGAAGTGAGCGGGATCGGTATCGCGTACGTGTCCGCCGCGACGGAGCTTTCGGATGCGCAGAAGGAGAGCGTGAAGGCGCGCCTTTTGGAGACGACCTCCTACAAGACAATGGAGATGCACTACCGGACAGACGCATCGCTCATCGGCGGTATGGTGATCCGTATCGGCGACAGAGTGGTGGACAGCAGTATTCGGACGAAGTTGAATGATTTAACAAAACAATTATTACAAATCCAGTTGGGTTAACCTGCTGGAAGAAAGGTGCTACAGAACAATGAATTTAAAACCAGAAGAAATAAGTTCTGTAATCAAGGAGCAGATCAAGGCTTATTCGACCAAGCTGGATGTGTCCGATGTGGGCACAGTCATCCAGGTTGCGGACGGTATTGCCCGTGTGCATGGACTTGACAATGCAATGCAGGGTGAGCTTTTGGAGTTTCCCGGCGAGGTATACGGCATGGTGCTCAATCTTGAGGAAGACAATGTTGGTGTTGTACTTCTTGGAAGCGCCAAGAATATTAATGAGGGAGACACAGTAAAGACAACCGGACGAGTGGTTGAGGTGCCTGTGGGCGACGCTCTGATGGGACGTGTTGTGAACTCTCTGGGTCAGCCGATCGACGGCAAAGGACCCGTTCAGACCAGCAAATTCCGCAAGATCGAGCGTGTGGCAAGCGGTGTTATCACCAGAAAGAGTGTGGACACGCCCTTACAGACCGGTATCAAGGCGATCGACTCCATGATCCCGATCGGACGCGGACAGCGTGAGTTGATCATCGGCGACCGTCAGACTGGTAAGACTGCGATTGCGGTTGACACGATCATCAACCAGAAGGGACAGAACGTAAAATGTATTTATGTGGCGATCGGTCAGAAGGCATCTACCGTAGCCAATATTGTGAAAACTTTGGAGGAGTATGGCGCAATGGCTTACACCACCGTGGTGGTATCCACAGCCAGCGACTTGGCTCCCTTGCAGTATATCGCACCCTATGCGGGATGTGCGATCGGTGAAGAGTGGATGGAGAACGGCGAGGATGTGCTGGTGGTGTACGACGACCTGAGCAAGCATGCGACCGCATACCGCACACTCTCTTTGCTGCTTCGTCGTCCGCCCGGGCGTGAGGCATATCCTGGCGATGTATTCTATCTGCACTCCAGATTGTTGGAGCGCGCAGCCAGAATGAGCGATGAGTACGGCGGAGGATCTCTGACCGCCCTGCCTATCATTGAGACCCAGGCAGGTGATGTGTCCGCGTATATTCCTACCAATGTTATTTCTATCACAGACGGGCAGATCTACTTAGAGACCGAGATGTTCAACTCCGGTTTCCGCCCCGCCGTCAACGCCGGACTTTCTGTGTCTCGTGTGGGTGGCGCCGCGCAGATCAAGGCTATGAAAAAGATTGCCGCGCCCATTCGTACCGAGCTTGCACAGTATCGTGAGCTTGCCGCTTTCGCGCAGTTTGGTTCCGAGCTGGATGCGGACACCAAGGAGAAGCTGGCACAGGGCGAGCGTATCAAAGAAGTGCTCAAGCAGCCTCAGTATCAACCCATGCCTGTGCAGTATCAGGTTATTATCATCTACGCGGTGACTCGCAAGTATTTGTTGGATGTGGCCGTGGAAGATATCACACGCTTTGAGAAGGAGTTCTTTGAATTCCTGGATACCAAGTACCCCGAGGTGCCGAGTTCTATAGCGCAGGATAAGGTGCTGTCCGATGAGATGGATCAGAAGCTCCAGAAGGCGATAGAGGAATTTAAGGCAACATTCAAATAAGCAGTTGGAAGTGAGGGAAAACTATGGCATCAATGCGTGATATAAAGCGCCGCAGAAGCAGTATTCAAGGTACTCAGCAGATCACAAAGGCCATGAAGCTTGTCTCTACGGTAAAGCTACAGCGTGCAAGAGCAAGTGCGGAGCGTTCCAAGGCATATTTCGACTGTATGTACAACACGGTGAACAGTATCCTGTCCCGAGTAGGGCATGTGGAGCACAAATTTCTTCTTCCCAGTGACGTCAGCAAAAAGGCTGTGATCGTCATCACGTCCAACAGAGGTCTGGCGGGAGGCTACAACTCCAATGTCGTGAAGCTGATCACCAGACATCCGGAGTGGAAGAAGGAAGATCTTTTGATCTATGCGATCGGAAACAAAGGTCGGGATGCATTGCAGAGAAACGGCTACGAGATCAAGGAGGCTATCCCTGACATCATCGAGGAGCCGGCCTATGTGGATGCCATGCTCTTGTCAAAGAGATTGTTGGATGCTTTTGCCGCCAATGAGATCGGTGAGATTTATTTAGCGTACACTTCCTTTAAGAACACTGTCAGCCATGAACCGAAGCTGTTAAAGCTTCTGCCCGTGGAGTGTGATCCTGAGAAGGATACGGCAGGCAGCAATGCGCTGATGAATTTTGAGCCGGAGGATGTGGAGGCTTTGGATATGATTATTCCGAAGTATATCACAAGCCTGATCTACGGCGCGATGATGGAGGCGGTGGCCAGCGAGAACGGAGCGCGTATGCAGGCGATGGACAATGCCACCAGCAATGCCGAGGAGATGATAAGCGATCTGTCGCTCAAGTATAACAGGGCAAGACAAGGCTCCATCACACAAGAGTTGACGGAGATCATAGCAGGCGCGGAAGCACTTGGATAAGTAGTAAAAGATATTTCATAAAACGTCCGTTCTGCGGACAGGAAAGAGGTAGAAATGGCAGGAGAAAATAAGGGCAAGATTACCCAGGTCATCGGCGCGGTGCTTGACATTCGCTTTGACGAGGGGAAATTGCCGGAGATTAACGAAGCGATCCGCATCCCTACCAAAGAAGGCGGAGAGCTGACCATCGAGGTCTCCCAGCATTTGGGCGACGACACGGTCAGATGTATCGCCATGGGCAGCACCGACGGTCTGGTGCGCGGCATGGAAGCGATCGCAACAGGAGCTCCTATTTCTGTGCCGGTAGGAGAGAATACACTGGGACGTATCTTTAATGTCTTGGGACAGCCCATTGATAACAAGCCGGCGCCCGAGGGAGTGTCTTATGAGCCGATTCACAGACCGGCCCCCAAGTTTGAGGAGCAGTCCACAGAGACAGAGCTTTTGGAGACCGGTATCAAGGTGGTAGATCTGCTCTGCCCTTATCAAAAAGGCGGTAAGATCGGGTTGTTTGGCGGCGCCGGCGTAGGTAAGACGGTGCTGATTCAGGAGTTGATCCGAAATATCGCTACGGAGCACGGCGGATATTCCGTGTTCACGGGCGTGGGCGAGCGCACTCGTGAGGGGAACGATCTGTACCACGAGATGAGAGAGTCCGGCGTTATCGATAAGACTACCATGGTGTTCGGGCAGATGAACGAGCCGCCCGGAGCGAGAATGAGAGTCGGTTTGACCGGACTGACGATGGCGGAGTATTTTCGTGACAAAGGCGGCAAGGACGTGCTGTTGTTCATCGACAATATTTTCCGTTTTACACAGGCGGGCAGCGAAGTGTCTGCACTGTTGGGGCGTATGCCCTCTGCGGTGGGTTATCAGCCTACGCTGCAGACGGAGATGGGCGCTCTCCAGGAGCGCATTACGTCCACCAAAAACGGTTCCATTACTTCCGTTCAGGCTGTCTATGTGCCTGCGGATGACTTGACCGACCCTGCGCCGGCCACCACATTTGCGCACTTGGATGCGACCACCGTGTTGTCCCGTGCCATTGTGGAGCTGGGAATTTATCCGGCTGTGGATCCGCTGGAGTCCACTTCCCGTATCTTGGATCCCAGGATCGTCGGTGACGAGCATTATCAGGTGGCGCGAGGTGTACAGGAGATCTTGCAGCGCTACAAAGAGCTTCAGGATATCATTGCCATCCTGGGTATGGACGAGCTTTCCGAGGCCGATAAACTGGTGGTGTCCCGCGCGCGTAAGATTCAGAGATTCCTGTCCCAGCCCTTCTTCGTGGCAGGGCAGTTCACCGGACTGGAAGGAAAGTATGTACCGATCAATGAGACGATCCGCGGCTTTAAGGAGATCATGGAAGGCAGACACGACGAGATTCCCGAGAGCTATTTCCTGAATGCGGGAAGTATTGACGATGTGCTTGCAAAAGTGAAATAGTGTGGAGGTGTAAGTATGGCAGACAATCGTGAGTTCAGGCTGCGCATTATTACACCGGAGCGCGTGTTCTATGAGAACGAGGCGGATATGGTGGAGTTTAACACCACGGAGGGAGAGATAGGCGTCCTTCCCGGACATATTCCGCTGACTGTCATCGCCAAACCCGGCATCCTGCGTATCCACGAGAAGAATGAGGAAAAGAAGGCAGTACTTCACTCCGGTTTTGCAGAGATCCTGCCGGATGGCATCACCATTCTCGCCGAGATCGTCGAGTGGCCTGAAGAGATCGACGTAGAGCGCGCTGAGGCGGCGTTACGCCGTGCGGAAGAGCGTCTGCAGAACAAGACGCCCGAGACGGATATCGCCAGAGCAGAGACGGCGCTGCTGCGTGCAATGGCACGTATACAGGCTTTAAAGTGAACGGATTTTAACGACAATAGAGTAACAACTCATACGCAGTACGAATATGCTATAAAAAAGTGATCACACGATCGCTTCTTTCTGGCATGAGGTACTGCGTATGGATTTTAGTAAAAGATTATTACATCCCTTACCATTCTATATGACTTATCCGGGTTATCTTAGTTCCGCACAGGAGAGTGCGATACTTCAAGATCTGGAATATTTACAACAGACATATCCCCAGGACGTGAGGCGCTATCAGGGAAAGATAGCGGAAATATTGGATAAATTGGATTATGAGGGCAGTATGATATACGATGAGTTTCCAGACCGCTATTCCCTGCAGCGTTTGGCGGACAGTATCATGCGCGTCATCAGGCAGGAAGAGTTGGGGGAGGGGCAAGCGACTTCCGAAGAAAAGTGGAACTGGATCACAGATATGATACAAGTGCTTTTGTGTGATGAGATATACAAGAGAAGACATGGAGGGAGAAGAAAGTTTTTTTAAAACATTAAAAAATATAGTTGTACATTTTCCGCAAAGTTATTACAATAAGAATACTCGAAGAAAATGATTTAGAATAAAAGAGGACGGAATGAAAAAAAAATTGATCAAGATGGCGCTCTTTGTGATCACATTTATGGTGTCGCTGATCGTCATCGGAAAGATTATGAATAAAGGACATGACAATATCACCATGGAGATGACTCAGGCGACTCTGCCTGTGATCACGATGGAGAGGAACGGTGTGGAGTATAATCGCCTCCATGGTTATAACAATGCAATGAATCCTGCTTTTCAGCGGGATGTGGTTACTCCCCTGACAGAAAATCGCGGTACGGGGTATATTGTGAATACTTATGGACGAAATGTGACAGGGATTTCCATTGAAGTCAGAAATATAGACGGCACGCGGCTGATCGAGAGCACGCCGCTTAAGGATTATACGGTGGATGGTGATCTGATCCGCGGCGCGATCGCGTTGAAAGATTTGATCGATCGCGATACGGAATATATGATGACGATCCTTTTGGAGCTGGACGAGGAGCAGGAGGTGCGCTATTATACCAGAGTGATCTGGAGCGACAAGCTGTATACAGATGAAAAACTGGCTTTTGTGTTGGATTTCCATGGGAAGCTTTACGACAGGGAAGCGGCGAGGGAATTGGCGATCTATCTTGAGACCAACGGCCAGTTGGAGGATAACAGTTCTTTTCACACGGTAAATATACACAGCAGTTTCAGACAGATCACATGGGGAGAACTGCCGGTGTCGGAGATCGACGCCCCTATGATCCAGTTGACCGAAATTGCCAGTCAGACATCTTCCATGCTGGTGGATTATATGGTGGCCACCGGAGAGGGACAAAGTCGGGTCTATTATCGAGTAAAAGAGTATTATAGAATTCGATACACGACAGATCGTGTATATCTTTTGGATTATGAGAGAACCATGACACAGATCCCTGATGTGGACAATATGTATGGCAATGATAAGATCCTGCTGGGAATCACGGATACGAACGTTCCCATGCGGGAGAGTGAAGATGGCAATATTATAGTATTTGAAGTAGCGGATCGGTTGCTCAGCTACAATGTGACTACCAACAAGCTGGCTGTTATTTTCAGTTTTTATGACGAGGAAAATGCGGATTACAGGACGCTGTATGACGCTCACCGCGTCAAGATTCTGGATGTGGACGAAGGCGGCAATGTATGGTTTGCCGTGTATGGCTATATGAACAGGGGAAGACACGAGGGGGAAGTGGGCATTGCGCTATACAATTATAACAGCGAGTTAAACACCATCGAGGAGAGCGTGTACTTGCCTTATGACAAAAACTACGCGGTGCTTCAGGCTGAGATGGATCGGCTGTTGTATCTGAACAGAGCGCAGAAATTATATCTGTCTCTGGAAAATTCCATTTATTGTATCGATCTGATGGAGAAGACTTATCAGAAGATGACTACTGTCACGCAGGACAACACGGTTCAGGTATCCGACAACAACAGGATATTAGTATCCCTGCTCTGGGATAAAGGGACAGATATTTACCATTGTACGCAAATGAGCGTGCAGAACTTAAACAATGAGACGCAGAACGTTATTTCCGTGAGGTCGGGGGAGGCCCTTCGGCCTTTAGGGTTTATGGGAGAGGATATCATATATGGCGTCGCTCGGACAAATGATATTGTGGAGGAGAACTCAGGGAGAATCGTTTTCCCTATGTATAAGGTATGTATCTGTGACTCTGACGGAAATCTTTTAAAAACCTATGAGCAGAGTGATATCTATGTGACAGACTGCACGATTGTGGGCAATCAGATCAGTCTGATCCGTCAGAAGCGGTTGGAGGATGGCAGTTATATAGATACCGCGGATGACCAGATCATGAACAATATGGAGACGGACAATGGGAAAAATGTGATCGTGGCGGCAGATATCGATGTGTACGAGAGGTATGTGCAGATACAGACCAGAACTACGATTGACAGTAAAAATATAAAGATTTTGACGCCCAAGGAAGTCGTATTTGAGGGAGGACGTGAACTGATTCTGGACACGGAGAGCAGTGCGCCAAGATATTATGTCTATGGGCCATATGGTGTGAGTGGGATTTACAGCGCTCCTGCCACAGCAGTCAACCTTGCTTACGACATTTCGGGAGTGGTGATCGGAGATCACGGCGAATGTATCTGGCTGAAAGGAAATCGCGTGTTGAGGAACCAGATCATGGCGATCAAAGAGGAGACCGTGACAGGAACGAAAGATAGTTTGGCAGTATGTCTGGATACGATGTTAAAGTTTGAGGGAGTGATCCGCAATTCGGAGTATCTGTTGGGACAAGGTCAGTCTGTGAAAGAGATATTAGAGAGGAATCTGGATGGAGCGCAGGTACTGGATCTGACCGGTTGTAATCTGGATTCAATCCTGTACTATGTGAATCAGGATATTCCGGTGCTGGCGCTCTTGAAGAACGGGGAGGCTGTACTGGTGACAGGTTTTAACGAGTATAATGTGGTGATCATGGATCCCGTAACCGGCACTTTATACAAAAAAGGCATGAACGATTCCACAGAGTGGTTTGCGGAGAATGGCAACAGTTTTATCACCTATGTATGGGGAGAGTAGCGGCGTTTCTCGTGAGCCTGCAGGCTAACGGGGGTTAGTCGGGGATTACCTTTCTCAATCGTTTGACAAGTACGCTGGCCAATGCGATCTTGATCAGATCCGGCAAGATAAAGGGAAACACACACCAGCCAAGCACGGTGGAGAGGGCGATCGCGCCCTCTGTTTTCATATAAAGCGTCATAAACCAGACGGTGCCGACCGCATAGCAGGCGATGAGTCCAAGAATCATGGAAAGATTGAGAACCCATGTTTTTCGTCCCCACATGATTTCCATAAACCACATGATCAGGGCAGAGAACACAAAACCGATGATGTACCCGCCCGTGTTGCCAAGCAATACCTGGAGGCCGCCGGAAAAACCACTGAATACAGGGATCCCGATCGCGCCCAGCAAGATGTATATGACCACGGCGGCGGTTCCGCGTTTTCCGCCCAAGAAGCCAACGGTCAAAAATACGGCAAATGTCTGCAGAGTGAACGGTACCACAGTGGGAATGGAAATCCAGGAACAGATTGCCATCAAGGCTGCAGAAACCGCGATATAGGAAAGGTTAAGAACTTTTTTACTGTCTCTGATTGTTTTTGTGCTCATAGTAATTTCCTCTCTAGTGTTGTCATCATAGCACAGCAAAAATAAATTGTCAATCGTTAATGGTGATGGTTGACAATAATCAATATTAAGACAATATATTTTAACAATCGTGAAAACTGGACAACCTCTCCTTGGCAGTCTGTAGCAAGGAGAGGCTGTTTGATTCCCACGAGCAATGAGCAAATCGCCATGCTTGTATCGGGGTTGTTGACTGAAAGGGATATCGGATGTAATGGTCGGCACGATTATCTTAAGACTGCATCACAACTCTCCGTTTTTGTACCGGGATACAATACTTTGGATTCTTTCATTCGGATTCAACAGATCACTGATGGAAGAATCGTGGTTCAAGGTGTCGATCAGATAAGCGATATATTTGCTCAGGTCGCAGTCGATATACCACTCGCGCTGCAGCAGTTCGGGGGTCTGATAGATCAGGTTGGTGGTGAGTATTTTGTCGATGATGCCATTTTCATAAGCCCGATCAAACTTCTCCAATCCGTTGGTAAACAGACCGAAAGTGGCAAACACAAAAATCTTGTTTGCCTTGCGCTCCTTTAGATTGGCTGCCACGTCCAACACACTCTCGCCGGAGGAGATCATATCGTCAATGATGATCATGTCCTTGCCCTCCACACTGGTTCCCAGAAATTCGTGGGCAACAATGGGATTGCGGCCATTTACGATCTTGGTGTAATCTCGTCTCTTGTAGAACATGCCCATATCCAGGCCCAGTACGTTGGCAATGTAGATAGCGCGGGTCATGCCGCCCTCGTCAGGGCTGATGACCATCATGTGATTGGAATCGATCTGCAAATCTGTCACATGCTTGAGCAGACCTTTGATAAACTGATAAGATGCCTGTACTGTCTCAAAACCGTGCAGGGGGATCGCATTCTGGACTCTGGGGTCGTGAGCGTCGAAGGTGATAATATTGTCAACGCCCATACGCACAAGTTCCTGCAGAGCCAAGGCACAGTCTAAGGACTCTCTCGAAGATCTCTTGTGCTGGCGGCTCTCGTACAAGAAGGGCATGATCACCGTGATGCGGCGGGCCTTCCCTCCCACGGCGGCAATGATGCGTTTTAGGTTCTGGTAATGGTCGTCAGGGGACATATGGTTTTCATGTCCGCAGAGAGAGTAGGTCATAGAGTAGTTTAGGACATCCACCAGTAAATACAGATCCGTGCCGCGCACAGATTCCATGATAATGCCTTTTGCCTCACCCGATCCAAAACGGGGAAGATTGGCGTTTAATAAATAGGAGTCTCTCTGGTAGCCGGAAAACGCGAGGGAACCTTTGTGTTCGCTCTCTCGCTCGGCTCTCCATTTCACAAGAAATTCATCGACCTTTTCTCCCAGGGGTTTACATCCTGTCAGAGCAATAATCCCAAGGGATCCGACAGGGATTGTTTCCAGATTTCGCTTTTCCTCACGGTTAGGCATAAGAAGTATCCTCGCTTTCTAACGTTGAGTTGTCTTGTTTTAGTCTTGGTCTGCGTGGTGAGTTCGCTTTTTGTACATGCGTACATCGGGGCCGGTAAGCTTGCAGAGGGTGTAATTGCTGGTAATTCTTGAAAATACCCTGTCAGAATAGCGATCCCGCAGTTCCTCCAGATTTAAGTTGGTGGAGATTATGGTGGGTTTTCGGCGCAAATGTCTCTCGTTCAGACAAGCAAACAGTTGGGAGGCGACAAATGCATTGGTTACCTCTGTGCCGAGATCGTCCACGATCACCAGGTCGCAGTTGTATAAGTCGTTGTAAAAATCAGAAAGAGCCTCCTTTTCTTTGCTGTGAAAGGAGTACCTTGCCAAAGTCTCAAACAATCCGGCAGCGCTGAAATAGATCACGGAAATGCCCTTGTGCAAAAGCTCGTTTGCAATACAACCGGACAAAAAGCTCTTTCCCGTACCTACTGTACCATAAAAAAAGAGATTTTGGTAGTCCTCTTTGAAGTTTTGTATAAAATTGTGGCAGATTTGCTCAGCCTTTTGAAAGCGTTCCAGATCTTCTCCCTGATAATAGGAGTAAGAGAGCGTAGAAAAATTTTCTTTGGCGATCATTGCCTGAATATTGGACTGTTCATATAGCAGCGCGATCTCCTGGCGGAGAAAACATCGGCATTTTGCCCGTGTGCCGTCCGCCCTCTGTATATAACCTGTGTCCTGGCAATCAGGGCAGTCGTATATCGGTTCTAAATAGTCCTCAGGATAGCCTGCCTGAGCGAGTAGAGTGCGTCTGCGGGAGGAGATATCTGTCAGCGAATCATGCAGCCTGGCGAGGGCGGCATCATCCCCGTCCAGCAAAAGCTTTGCCTGTGTGACAGAGAGACTGCCCACAGAAGCGTCCAATGTCTCCAGAGAGGGAAGCAGAGCGTAAATCTGCCGCCTGCGCTCCTCCAGGAGTCTACGGTTTTTGTCGCGGGTGAGTCCATAGCCTTTCATAATAGCTTCATATTGAGTATTGTTTAGTGACACGGCCGGTCTCCTCCTAGTTGCTGAGAAGCTCTTTCTCCAGAGCGTCAAAATCATAATGGTTCTGTGTGAACTGATTGAACTTGTTGGAAGAACTCTGCTTTGCGGAGCGGGAGGCTCTCTGTTTCTGATAGAGGTCGTCAATCCTGTGGATATCAGCCTTTTGATGTACGTTCTCCTGTTTCCAACTGTTCAAAATGCTTTCCGCATACTCGAAACGATGTTTGTCCGTGGCGAGAACCGTGCGCTCACAGGCTTCAGCTATGATATCCATGGAAAAACCGTATTCTCTGAGCCAACGGTTGATGAACTCCAACTCCTTGGAGGTGGGCGAACCACTCTTGCCCAACTCGTTCATAATGGCATACACATTTTTATCATAACGGGTGGCGTATTTCTGAGCCTGTTTGGGGGAAGTAATGCCCGCTTCCGCCCAGTTGACCGCCACTTTTTCTATGTATTTGAAATCCTTCTTGCCCCGATCCACGCAATATTGAAGCAGGTAGTCGATCAAGTCATCCGAAAAATGCAGAACATCCGTAAAGAAAAGGATAGACTTCATCTCGGAAGGAGACAGAGGCTTACCTATGTAGGATTCTGCGATAAAAAGCAACTGCGCGGTATTCTCACGGCTCTTGAAAGCGCGGAGCTGATCGGGCGAATAGACAGGCTTGGCAAAAGCAGACTCATAAGAGACTTCTGCGGAGTCTGATATGCGATTGGACAGAGGTCGTCCGTCCTCCGGATTGGACATAGAACGCCTGTCTTCCGGATTGGGCATAGGCTGATCGGGCACGGGCTGTGCGGACAACGCCAAGGAAAGGGATTCTCCGGATGCCGGTGCGGCGGTGCGGCTCAAATCGCGCAGGAGAATACCTGTGAGGTTCTTGCTCTCGTCATACTCCAAATTCAGGAGTTGGCGCTTCTCCCAATATTTCAATGAGCGGATCACGTCCTTCTCGGTGTGGTTGAACTTGTCGGCTATATCGGATACACTGGTAGCCTGACCTGCACCGAACATGCGCAGAAGGTACAAATATACCTTGAGCTGCGCGTCGTTGGCGTCGCTCATATATTTGTCAATAAATAAATTGGGAACAGTAGTCGCGTCTGTGTTGTTGTCTTTGTATATCGTCAAGCGAGCCATCCTTGCAAAATCCTTTCTTCAATCCGATTCCCCTCAAAAGCAATTCATAGTATAGCATAGGGGTGACAAAAAGAAAAGAGACAAATTGCCGGAAAGCCTTGCGGGCGCTGGATCTTGCGATGAACTGTGGATAGTGTGGAAATGTGGATAAACTAAATATTGTTTTGGAGAAAACCATATATGACACTGGTTGGAATCAAAAATTTGGAATGGAGGATATCCACATAGAAGATGGAAAATATCCACAGGTTTGGAAGCAAAAAAATATGCATCCGCCTGTGGATATGTGGAAAATTATTTTTCAAGAAGGTTTTCCCCGATTTTAAGCACGTCTCCGGCGCCCATAGTTATCAACAAGTCTCCGGTTATGCAATTTTTTCTAAGAAAATTTTCAATCTCTTCAAAGGAGGGAAAATAGTAACATTCCTTTCCCAGAGTTTCTATCTCGTGCTGCAGCGTCTTGGAGGAAATTCCAAGCGTGTCCGTCTCTCTCGCCGCATAGATGTCTGCCAGCACGACCTTGTCTGCCAGCGTCAGAGCTTTGGCAAAATCTTTCAAGAAGGCCTTTGTTCGAGAGTAGGTATGGGGCTGAAAAATGCACCAGAGCGTATTGTGCGGATAGTTGGCCGCGGCTTTCAGGGTGGCAGTGATCTCGGTGGGATGATGGGCATAATCATCTATTATGGTCACGCCCGCCATGGTTCCCTTGTATTCAAAACGCCTGTCTGTACCCGCAAATGCGGCGAGGGAGGAGACGGTGACTTTTCTGTCCACCCGCAACAGATCTGCAAGAGCGATGGCGGCGATGGCATTGCTTACATTGTGTAGACCGGGGACATTCAGTGTGAAAGTTTCCTCCTCGCAGTAAGAGCTGTGCAGCCGGAAGGAAGGATGTCCGTGATCGTCAAACCGAACGTCTGCGGGGTAGTAATCGGCGCTAGGATCGCTTAGGCTATAAGTGATCACGCGACAGGGCAGTCCGTTTGTGATCTCACGGTAATCGGGAATATCTCGATTGATGATCAGACAGCCGTCTGCAGGTAAGAGCTCTGCAAAACGGCGGAAAGAATGTCTAATATCAGCGAGGTCTTTGAAAAAATCCAGATGATCTTCTTCTATATTAAGTATCAATCCTATTTTTGGGAAAAAGCTCAGAAAGCTGTTGGTGTATTCGCAGGCTTCCGTCACAAAGCAGCCGGATCCGCCAATGCGCACATTGCCGCCGATCGTCTTTAGGATGCCGCCTATGGAGAGTGTGGGATCCGCGCCGGCGCGCAGCAAGATCTCGGACGCCATGGAGGTGGTAGTGGTCTTCCCGTGAGTGCCGCTGATGGCGACGGGTGTATCATAGTTTTTCATTATCTGCCCCAGAAGTTCCGCGCGGGACAGATAGGGAATCCCCTTCTCTCGAATGGCGCAAAATTCCAGATTATTGTCGTGAACCGCGCTGGTCAAGACCGCGCAGTCGATATCGTCCGTCACATGATCTGCGCTCTCGCCGTATTGGACTTGTATGCCTTTTGCCTCCAGCGCTGTGGTGATGGCGGAAGCCTGACGGTCGGAGCCGGATACTTGAAAACCGGCATTTGCCAAAATCTCGGCAAGGCCGCTCATGCTGATGCCTCCGATGCCGATAAAATAGATGGAAATGGGATGATTAAAGTCTATTTTGTACATATTGACACTTCCTTGTCTTAGAATCCTATTCCTTTACATTATATACATATCTTTTCAAAAAAACAAACCGGAAACAACAATTTGCAACGCTCGCAAACTAATTGTAAAAGATGCACAAAAATAGAGCAAAAACAGGACTTATATTTAGTCATCCTTTTTTAATAGGTGCAGATCAACGACTGATAAGTATAAAAAATGGAGATAAAAAGGAAAATTTTTAAGATTTTTTTGGCGATAAATATTCACTTTCGAGATTTATTGTGATATAATTAGATACAAAATAGTATTTTGTTCGCGAGGATAGAGGTGAGGTCGTGATCAAGAAGGAAATGATTGCCATGCTGTTGGCGGGAGAGCAGGGAAATGGTCTGGGGGTGCTTACTTCAAGAATGGCCAAGTCTGCCGTACCGTTTGGAGGAAAGTATCGTATCATAGATTTCCCTCTTTCTAACTGTATCCATTCGGGGGTAGATACCGTCGGCGTCCTGACACAATACCGGCCCCTCCGGTTAAATGCACACATCGGTATCGGTATTCCTTGGGATCTGGATCGCAATGTCGGCGGGATCACGGTGTTGCCACCCTGTGAGAGAGCCGACAGCGGCGAATGGCAGGCCGGCATGGCGAATGATGTTTATCACAATCTGGAATACATAGAGAGCTACGATCCAGACTATGTGCTTATCTTGTCCGGCGCTCATATTTACAAGATGGATTATGAGGCGATGCTGAATTTTCACAAGGCGAATGGAGCCGATGTGACTGTCGCAGTCATGGCTGGTTCGGAGGGTACTGACCGTCTCGCCGGTATCGGTATCTATATTTTTGACAGGAAGGTTTTGGAGGATGTGCTGGCGGCTTTGGCGGATCAGCCGATGTTAGATTTTGACAGGCATGTGATTCCTTATTGTCGCGAGAAAGGTTTTTCGCTGTGTGCGTATGAGTTCAACGGCTACTGGAGGGATGTGAGTACGCTTTATTCCTACTGGAAGGCTAATATGGAACTGGTCGATATTGTTCCGGAGTTTAATCTCTATGAGGAATACTGGAAAATCTATACAAAGAGTGAGAGTTGTCCGCCGCAGTATCTGGCATCGCAAAGTGTGGCGGAGCGCAGCATCATAGGGGAAGGCTCAGAGATTTATGGTAAAGTATACAACTCCGTCATTGGCCGTGGCGTTATGATCGGGGAGGACACGGTAGTACGGGATTCCATCATTATGAACCAGACCCAAATCGGGGCAGGCTGTGAGCTGGATAAGGCAATCGTGGCAGAGAATGTGAAAATGGGCGGCAATGTGAAGCTGGGCATCGGAGAGGAAATAGACAACAACACGGCGCCGCATATATATAATCACGGTATCGTCACGATCGGAGAGAGGAGCGTTATTCCGGACGGTGTGATCGTGGGTAGAAATGCCGTGATCTTTGGGGAGACTGTCATAACGGATTATGAGGCGGCCCATCTTGCGGGCGGCAAGACTCTGATTAAGGCAGGTGAACAGCGTTGAAAGCGATCGGAATGATTTTGGCGGGCGGCAATAACCACAGAATGAAGGAGTTGTCGGAAGACAGGGCGATCTGCGCGATGCCTGTCGGGGGCAGTTGCCGCAGTATCGATTTTACTCTGAGCAGCATGTCCAATTCCCACATCCAGAAGGTGGCGGTACTCACACAGTATAACGCCCGAAGCTTGAGTGAACATTTGAACTCCTCAAAATGGTGGGATTTCGGGCGTAAGCAGGGAGGCGTATTTGTCTATACGCCGGCGGCCGCGGCGAACAACAGCAACTGGTATAAGGGGACTGCGGATGCCATATACCAGAATTTAAGCTTTTTGAAGGATAACCATGAGCCCTATGTGATCATTTCCTCCGGTGATTGTGTGTACAAATTGGACTTTAACAAGCTGTTGGAGTATCACATTGATAAAAAGGCGGATATCACGGTGGTGTGCCGTGATATGGAGCCAGGCGCGAACGTAGAACGCTTCGGCACTGTCAGTATGAATACAGAGAACCGGATAGAAGAGTTTGAGGAGAAGCCTCTCCAGGCAAAGACCAATACCATATCCTGCGGGATCTATGTGATACGCCGTCGCTTGTTGATTGAATTGATCGAGCGGTGTGCGCGGGAAGAACGATATGATTTTGTGAGGGATATTTTGATCCGCTATAAGGGCGCTAAGAGGATATATGGATATCTGATCCGAGATTACTGGAGGAATATCGCGTCCGTGGAAGATTATTACGGCGCCAATATGGATTTTTTAAAACCCGAGGTGCGCAATTATTTTTTCAGGCAGTATCCGAATGTTTACTCTAAAGTAGAGGATCTGCCGCCTGCCAAGTATAATGTGGGCGCAGATGTGAAGAACAGCCTGATCTCCGGCGGATGTATCGTGAACGGCAAGGTGGAACACTCGATTCTTTTCCAAAATTGCTATATTGGAAACAATTGTGTGATAAAAAATTCTATTATTTTGAATGATGTATACATTGGCGACAATGCCTGTATTGCGGACTGTATCGTTGAAAGCCGCAGTACGATACGCGCGGACTCCAGATTCACGGGCGAGGGCAGTATCCGAGTTCTGGTGGAGCGCGGCGAGAGGTATTGGTTATAGCACTGGTAACATAGCAAAAGCACCATTGAGCAAGGGGGCATGCATATGCAGATTACAGATGTACGTGTTCGGAAAATTACGAAAGAAGGAAAGATGAAGGCTATTGTGTCAATCACGTTAGACGACGAATTTGTAGTGCATGACATCAAAGTGATTGAGGGCGAGAAGGGTCTGTTTATCGCTATGCCGAGCAAAAAGGCTGCGGACGGCGAGTACAGGGATATTGCGCATCCGATCAATTCCCATACGCGGGACAATATTCAAAAGATCATTCTGGAGCATTACGAGAGAGTGTTGTTGGAACCGGACGCAGAACTATGACGATCAAAGTCAAAATATTTCGCATTAGCAGGAGATTGCCCAAGGAGGCGGTCTCCTTTTTGCGCGTTGGTTCAACCGCCGCGTCTGAAATGTTACCGGATTTTTGCGTATATGACAAATTTAACTTGATAAACCGTCTATAATGCAGTATATTAATAAGTAGGAGACAGGTAAAAGACAAGCGAGGAGGCACGACAGATGGATTTAAAGGGACGGGATTTTTTGAAACTATTGGATTTTACCTCGGAAGAGATTGTTTATTTGGTTGATTTGGCGGCCGAGCTGAAGGACAAGAAAAGGCGAGGCATTGCCGTGGACACTCTACGGGGGAAAAACGTGGCGTTGATCTTTGAAAAGACCAGTACCCGCACGCGTTGTGCCTTTGAGGTGGCGGCCCATGATTTGGGAATGGGCACCACTTATCTGGAGCCGACGGGTTCTCAGATCGGCAAGAAGGAGAGTATTGCCGATACGGCGAGAGTGCTTGCGGGAATGTTTGAAGGGATAGAATACCGCGGCTTTGAGCAGTCCATTGTGGAAGAATTGGCGAAATATTCCAAAGTGCCCGTGTGGAACGGATTGACCAATGAATTTCATCCCACGCAGATGCTCGCGGATCTGTTGACGATCAGAGAACATTTTGGGCGTCTGCAGGGCATCAAGCTGGTTTATATGGGTGATGCGCGCTACAATATGGGCAATTCCTGGATGGTGACATGCGCCAAGATGGGGATGCACTTTACCGCCTGTACCGCAGCCAAGTATTTTCCGGATGAAAAGCTGGTGCAGCAATGCCGAGAGATTGCCGCGCAGACCGGCGGCAGCATCACATTGACGGAAGATGTGCAGACCGGTACGAAGGATCAGGATGTCGTGTACACGGACGTATGGGTCTCCATGGGAGAGCCGGAGGAAGTATGGGAGGAGCGTATCAGAGAGCTGTCCCCCTATCAGGTCAACAGAGCTGTTATGGAGCGTGCCGGAAAGCAGGCGATCTTTCTGCATTGTCTTCCCGCTTTCCACGACCTGAAGACCAAGATCGGCGCTGAGATGGGCGAACGTTTTGGGATCTCTGAAATGGAAGTGACGGACGAGGTTTTCGAGTCCGAACAGTCAAAGGTATTTGAAGAAGCTGAAAACCGTATGCATACCATTAAGGCTGTGATGGCTGCTACATTGTAAAAGAGTGGAGAGATTATGAAGGCAAAAATACTTGCACTTTTGAGGGAACGAGCTGATTATGTGTCAGGGCAGGAGCAGAGCGAATATTTTGGAGTATCCCGCACCGCAGTCTGGAAGGCCATCAATCAATTAAAGAAGGAAGGATACCCCATCGAAGCGGTGCAGAATCGTGGTTACCGTTTGATGGAGGAGACTGAGGATGTATATGGGCGGAATGAGTTAGGCAGCCGTATGCGGACAAAGTGGGTGGGGCAGAAGTCGAAGTTTTACAGCGAGTTGGGGTCCACCAATGCTCAGGCGAAAATTGAGGCGGAAAACGGCGCGGCGGCCGGCACACTGATTGTGGCGGATATGCAGACCGCCGGAAGAGGGAGGAGAGGCCGCACTTGGAGCAGTCCTGCTAACACAAATATATATTATACTTTGATCTTGAAGCCGGATTTTTCGCCGGATAAGGCTCCTATGCTGACGCTTCTCATGGGACTTTCCGTGGCGAAGGGGATGGAGAAAACATTTGGCGACAGAGGTGATGAGGCGCTTCGCCCGGAGATCAAATGGCCCAACGATGTGGTGGTCAATGGGAAAAAGGTGTGCGGGATCCTGACGGAGATGAGCATCGAGCATGATTATATTCAAAATGTTGTCGTGGGCGTGGGAATCAATGTGAAAAAGCAGGAGTTTGAACCAGAGCTTGCCAAGAAGGCTACCAGCCTCGAGGCGGAGAGCGGCGTACAGATATCCAGATGTACTTTGATCGCCAATATCATGGAAAGTTTTGAGAAGGACTACGAGACCTTCTGCCGGAAGGGGGATCTGTCAGGACAGCGCAAGGATTATAATAAGCGTCTGGTCAACAAAGACAAGGAGGTCCGCGTCCTGGATCCCCACGGCGAGTATCAAGGCGTTGCGAAGGGGATCAGCGACATCGGAGAGCTGATCGTGGAACTGGCGGACGGCACGATCAGAGAAGTGTTCGCGGGAGAAGTGTCCGTGCGCGGTCTCTATGGATATGCGTGACGGAAGGAGTCTGGAAGAATGAAGGGTAGAACGGTGCTCTGTGGCGCCAGTGCCTACGAGAAAAAATATTATTTTAATGAGGCGTTCAAGGAGATTCCCGATTCGATCAAGGACGAGCTGCATATTATATGCGTGCTGTTTACGGAGGAAGTGGGAGGTGTGTTCACGATCGTCTTTGAGGAGGATGGTACGATCGCCATGGAGACCGATGCGGAAGAGGACGATATTTATTATGATGAAGTGTCCAGCGGCCTTTTGATTTCGGAGATCCGCAGGCAAAGGCAGGAGCTTTTTGAGTCTTTAAGTCTATATTATCGGGTGATGGTGCTGCAGGAAGGCGTTGCGCAGAATCCGGAGTGGAGGTCGTTATGATTTTAGTGATAGATGTGGGTAATACGAACCTGACGCTCGGAGTGTTTGACGGACAGGATTTGGCGGCCACTTTTCGTCTGACCACCAAGACTCCCAAAACTTCTGATGAATACGGGGTGGTGATCACACAATTATTGCAAAACCGTAATATCGATGCGAAGGCGTTGGAAGGTTCTGTGATCGCCAGTGTGGTGCCGGATGTGATGCACGCTCTTGTGGGAGGCATTGTGCGTTACACCGGAACACAGCCGCTGATTGTGGGGCCGGGGATCAAGACAGGCATCCGCATTATCACGGAGGATCCGCGGGCGATCGGCGCGGATCGTATTGTGGATGCGGTCGCTGCTTATGAGAAACATGGAGGGCCGGTTCTGGTGCTGGATTTTGGCACGGCGACCACCTACGATTTGATCACAGAAAAGGGAGAGTTTGCCGCGGGGATCACCGCGCCCGGCATCCGTATCAGCTCCGAAGCGCTGTGGAAACAGACCGCCAAGCTGCCCAATATCGAGATCAAAAAGCCAAGGACGATCCTGGCGCAGGAGACGATAAGCAGTATGCAGGCGGGCCTGGTCTACGGTCAGATCGGGCAGACAGAATATATCGTCAAAAAAGTGAAGGAAGAAAGTAAAATAGACAATCTGAAAGTGGTAGCCACCGGAGGGTTGGGGAGGCTGATCGCGGATGAGACGGATGCGATCGATATCTATGACAGTTCCCTGACCTTGGATGGACTGCGCATTATTTATGACAAAAACCGGAAATAGCCTTGATGGCAGACGAGAAATCGCCTTCGCGAATTTCTCATCGCGTGTCATTGCAGTAAACTGCTCTGACATGGAGGAGTAGGATGAAGAGACTACAAATAGGTAACGTGGTGTTGGAGAATAACGTGATCTTGGCGCCCATGGCAGGTGTGACAGACCTGCCTTTTCGTTTGCTGTGTCGGGAACAGGGGGCGGGGCTGGTCTGCATGGAGATGGTTAGCGCCAAGGCAATCTATTACAAAAATAAAAATACGGACAGTCTGATGGAGATGCATCCCGATGAGCATCCCACCTCGCTGCAGCTTTTTGGCTCCGATCCCGCGATCTTGGGAGAGATGGCGAGAAGGATAGAGGAGCAGCCTTTTGCCATATTGGACTTTAACATGGGTTGTCCTGTGCCGAAAGTGGTAAACAATGGGGAGGGATCGGCGTTGATGAGAAATCCCAGGTTGGCGGAGCAGGTGTTGACCGCTCTGGTGAAAGCCACGGATAAGCCTGTCACGGTGAAGATTCGTAAAGGATTCGATGATGCGCATGTCAATGCCGTGGATATCGCCAGAATGGCAGAGAGTTGCGGCGTGTCGGCCATAGCGGTGCATGGCAGAACCAGAGAGCAGTATTATAGCGGGAAAGCGGACTGGGATATTATCGCACAGGTAAAGGATGCGGTGAAGATTCCTGTGATCGGCAATGGGGATGTGGACAGTCCCGAGGCGGCGGCGCGACTGTTGGCACAGACAGGATGTGACGGGGTAATGATCGGACGTGCAGCGCAGGGGAATCCGTGGATTTTTGGAGAGGTCGTCCAGTTTTTGGAGACAGGGACGATTCCGAAGCGACCGGAACCGTCACAGAAGAGGGAGATGATCCTGCGCCATGCAGCGTTGCAGTTAAAATATAAGGGAGAATACACCGGCGTGCGGGAGATGCGAAAACATCTATCATGGTATACTTCCGGTATGCCTCATTCTGCCCGTTTTCGTCAGATGATCAATACCATGGAGAAGATGGAAGAATTGATAGATGGAGTGAACAGGATTTTTGGAGCATAGGGAATGTGTCCGGTCTAAAAAGAGAGAAAACCACATATATTAGGGCATGGACACGATACTCTATTTTTATAAGACACAGGAAAAAAACGAATCTTTTGATCGGATCTGCTCAAAGGCATATCAATTATCAGACTATACGTTGGTACGAATCGGATTGAACGCCGGACAGATCGGACTGCTTAACGGGGAGAGGATGTATGTAAAAAAGCGCTTGGAGATGCCCTGGAAGCGGCGGGCGAGAAAGAAAAAGGCGGCAAAGGAAAAGAAGGAACTGTTGGCGCAGATAGAGGAATTGTGGGGGTCGCCCTGCGAGACCTGGTGCGTGTGCGAGCCGCCTTTGGAGCTGTTTTCCGGCTGGAAGTTTACCGATTACAGAGAGGAGAAGTGGGTAGAACGGCTGATGCCGTATGCTGTAAAACCGCATTTTGTGGTGTTGGGCAATGCGGAATGTCTGCCGTATGTGCTCCCTCGGTATGCCCGGAGGATGAAGGGCTTGCGCTTTGTGCTGCGCGAGACGGATATCACGGAGGCGTTGGAGGAGCTTTTGGAGGAACTGCTTTTGGAATACGGCATTGCGGCCAACATCCTGCCGTTGGAGGAGCAGTCGGATTACAGGAGGCTACAGATGCTCTGTCCGTTCCCATGTAATGTTTTGGATTTTTCCGGTGAGGAGAAAATTTCTTCCTCCATTGTGCCGCCGGGCAGCATATGGCTGGATTTTTCGGCCGATTGGGAAAAATGGCGGCGCATGGAGCTTCGGGGCGGCAGTGTGCGTTATGTTTCTCTAAAAAAAGAATGGAAACAGGCGCAAAAAGAACCCGCTCCGCCTTGACACTAAGGTGAAAAATGGGTATAATACGAAAGTTAATGAGAAGAAAATGGAAGAAGCGGAAGGCAATTTGAAAGAAATAGAAGGATAGGAAGGTGTATTAAGATGCAGGAGAAAAAGAACATCTTGACTTATGAGGGGTTGAGAAAGTATGAGGACGAGCTGCATGAGCTGAAGGTGGTAAAGCGTCAGGAGGTAGCTCAAAAGATCAAGGAGGCAAGGGAACAGGGCGATCTGTCGGAGAATGCGGAGTACGACGCGGCAAAAGACGAGCAGCGGGATATCGAAGCGAGGATTGAGGAACTTGAGAAAATTTTGAAAAACGCCGAGGTGGTTTTGGAGGATGAAGTGGATCTGGGCCAGATCAACATCGGCTGTAGGGTCAGACTGTTGGACATCGAGTACAGCGAGGAGCTGGAGTACAAGATCGTGGGTTCCATGGAGGCGAATAGCCTGAAGGGTAAAATTTCTAACGAGAGTCCTGTGGGCAAGGCGTTGATCGGACGCAAGATTGGCGAGACGGTGGAAGTGGAGACACAAGCGGGAACATTCGCGTACAAGATCCTGGAGATCCAGAGGAGTAACTGAGCAAGGAGAGAAGAAGCGTGGCAGAGGGACAGAATCAGAATCAGGATATCAACCAGCTTTTAAAGGTGAGACGTGAAAAGCTGGCGGCATTGCAGGAGGCGGGAAAGAACCCGTTCCAGATAACAAAATATGATGTGACTCATCACAGTACCCACATCAAGGAACAGTTTGATGAGTTGGAAGGGAAGAGCGTCCGTATTGCAGGGCGCATTATGTCCAAACGCATTATGGGCAAGGCGTCTTTCTGCAATATCCAGGATTTGCCCGGCAATATTCAGGCTTATGTGGCGAGGGACAGCGTGGGTGAGGAGTCCTATGCGGATTTTAAGAAATATGATGTAGGGGATATCGTCGGTATGGAAGGTACGGTATTTCGCACCAAGACCGGAGAGATCTCTATACATGCGACGGAAATGGTACTGTTGTCCAAGAGCTTGCAGATACTCCCCGAAAAATTTCACGGTCTGACCAACACGGATATCCGTTATCGTCAGCGCTATACGGATCTGATTATGAACGCGGAGGTGCGGGACACTTTTGTGAAACGTTCCAAGATCATCAGCGCGATTCGGACATTTTTGGAGGGGCAGGGATTCTTGGAAGTGGAGACTCCCATGCTGGTGCCCAACGCGGGCGGTGCAGCGGCGAGACCTTTTGAGACCCATTACAATTCACTTGATGAGGACGTGAAGCTGCGCATCTCGCTGGAATTGTATCTAAAGAGACTGATCGTAGGCGGATTGGAACGCGTCTTTGAGATCGGCAGGGTGTTCCGCAATGAGGGTCTGGACACCAGGCACAATCCGGAATTTACTTTGATGGAGCTGTATCAGGCATACACAGATTATTATGGCATGATGGATCTGACGGAGAATCTGTTCCGCTATGTGGCGAATGAGGTATGCGGTACGACCTTGATCCCCTATGCGGAGGAAATGATCGATCTGGGGAAGCCTTTTGAGCGGCTGACGATGGTGGATGCCGTAAAAAAATATGCAGGCGTCGATTTTGACCAGATTCCGGACACCGATGCGGCGAAGAAAGCGGCGGATGAAAAAGGGTTGCACTATGAGGAGCGTCATTCCAAGGGGGACATCTTAAGTCTGTTCTTTGAGGAATACGTGGAGTCACATTTGATTCAGCCTGTTTTTATCATGGATCATCCGGTGGAGATTTCACCTTTGACCAAGAGAAAGCCGGACAAGCCGGAATACGTGGAGCGTTTTGAGTTGTTTATCTATGGGCGTGAGATGTGCAATGCGTATTCGGAGTTGAATGACCCGATCGATCAGAGAGCGCGCTTCGAGGAGCAGGAGAGGCAGTTGGCTCAGGGCAACGAGGAGGCCAACCATACGGATGAGGATTTCTTAAACGCGTTGGAGATCGGTATGCCGCCCACAGGTGGGATCGGTTATGGCATCGACAGGCTGGTGATGCTGCTCACAAACAGTCCGGCGATCAGGGATGTGCTGTTGTTCCCGACAATGAAGTCGTTGGACAAATAAAGCCAGTGTTTATGCGGGTTTGAAGCACCTACTATCATGCTACTGCAACAAAAGTGCAACAAATTTTAAACGAATAATACGGAATAATACTTCCATGTACGTTTATTGTTGTGCTGATACATTCTAATATTTGTACCTACAAGGACATTTTTCTAAAAGAAGATTTTAGAGAAGTGTCCTTTTTTGTTATGGTCAATCATCAAAGAATGGAGGAAAAAAGCATGAGTAGTACAGCGTTAGGAGCAGAGAGAGCGATTATTTTTATCAGCAATGCACATGAGAAATTCTACTATGAAAAATTGAAAGAAGTAAGGTATCAGGACGA
>JAMPHU010000022.1 GCA_023663225.1 Candidatus Gastranaerophilales bacterium | reverse complement strand
CGAACGGCATGTACGGTGGTGTGAGAGGGGAGAGAAAATCTCCCCTACTCGATTTCCACGAGCAATTCGCCAAATGCCGTGCTTGCACAAATATTTGGCGCTTGCCGCGAGGGATGATCTTCCGATGTATTTAGATCCGCCCGAAAGACAAAAAGAACAATGAGAAAGGGAGAAGCCATGAGAGCCAAATTAGACCAGATCAGGGAACAGGCCCTATCACAGATCAGAAGTTGTGACACAGCGGAGAAACTCAATGAGATCCGCGTGAATATCCTCGGCAAAAAGGGTGAGTTGACGAGCGTACTAAAGTCTATGAAGGAGGTCGCGCCGGAGGACAGACCCCAGGTGGGACAATTAGTGAACGAGACCCGCGCGGAGATCGAGAAGGTGTTGGAGGAAGCAAAATCAAAGATGGAGAGGGCGCTTCGGGAGGCCAGGATGAAGGCTGAGGTGATCGATGTGACCCTTCCCGCCAAAAAGGCGGAGATCGGACACCGTCATCCCAACACCATCGCTTTGGAGGAAGTGGAGAGGATCTTTATCGGCATGGGTTACGAAGTGGTGGAAGGCCCGGAGATTGAGAAGGATTATTACAATTTTGAGGCGCTCAATATTCCGGCGGATCATCCGGCCAAGGATGAACAGGACACCTTCTATGTAAATGGAGATATCCTGCTGCGCACACAGACCTCCGGCGTACAGGTGCATGAGATGGAAAAGGGCAAGCTGCCCATCCGCATGATCGCCCCCGGAAGAGTGTTCCGCGCGGACGAAGTGGACGCCACGCACTCCCCCTCCTTCCATCAGATCGAAGGACTTGTCATCGACAAAAACATTACGCTCGCTGACTTGAAGGGCACGCTTGCGGAGTTTGCCAGAGAGTTGTTTGGAGAGGAGACCAAAGTCAAATTCAGACCGCATCATTTCCCGTTCACGGAGCCCAGCGCGGAGATGGATGTGACCTGCTTCAAATGCGGCGGCGAGGGCTGTCGGTTTTGTAAAGGCGAGGGTTGGATCGAGATATTGGGCTGCGGCATGGTGCATCCCCATGTGCTGGAGATGAGCGGGATCGACCCTGAGCAATACACCGGATTTGCCTTTGGCGTGGGTCTGGAGCGCATTGCGCTGTTGAAATATGAGATCGACGATATGCGCCTTTTGTATGAGAACGATATCCGGTTCTTGAGGCAATTTTGAATAAAAAATTCGTTTCTAAGGCAAGTGTCATTGTGCGGATTGCAAGATTTGTATTTTGAGATCAATTAAGCATAAATAAGGAAAAGGAGAGAGGAAACGATATGAACACAGCGTTATCATGGATAAAAGCATATGTGCCGCAGCTTGACTGCACGCCTCAGGAGTATCGCGACGCGATGACGATGAGCGGAACCAAAGTGGAAGGCTATGAGAGAAAAGATAAGAACCTGGAAAAAATCGTAGTGGGGCAGATCAAGGAGATCGCGCGTCATCCCGATGCGGACAAGCTGATCGTGTGCCAGGTGGATATCGGGACAGAGACGATCCAGATTGTCACCGGCGCGCCCAATGTCAAGGTGGGCGACAAGGTGCCCGTGGTCTTGGACGGCGGCAAGGTGGCCGGTGGGCACGACGGCGGTCCGCTGCCGGAGGACGGCATCCTCATCAAAGCGGGCAAGCTGCGCGGTGTGGAGTCGAACGGCATGATGTGCTCGATAGAAGAATTGGGTTCCGACCGGAACATGTATCCGGAAGCGCCGGAAATGGGCATCTACATCTTCGAGGACGATGTGGAGGTAGGTGCGGATGCCGTGGAATGTCTGGGGTTGCATGACACCGTGTTTGAGTATGAGATCACCAGCAACCGTGTGGACTGCTACAGTGTGCTGGGAATCGCCAGAGAGGCGGCTGCCACCTTTGGCAAACCTTTTTTGCCGCCCGTCGTCAAGGAGACCGGAAACGGGGAGGACGTGCGGGACTATGTCAGCGTGGATGTGCAGGACACCGATCTGTGCACTAGATATCTGGCCAGAGTGTGCAAAAATATCAAGATCGCGCCCTCGCCCAAGTGGATGCAGAGAAGACTGGCGGCGTCGGGCATCCGGCCCATCAACAATCTGGTGGATATCACGAACTATGTCATGGAAGAGTACGGCCAGCCCATGCACGCCTTTGATCTGGACACCATAGCGGGTCACAAGATCATCGTGAGGCGTGCCAAGGACGGGGACGAGTTCCAGACTTTGGACGGACAGATGCGCAAGTTAGACAGTGAGGTACTGATGATCTGCGACGCGGAGAAGGAGATCGGCATCGCCGGCATCATGGGCGGCGAAAATTCCAAGATCACAGACAATGTGAAGACCGTACTCTTTGAGGCGGCGATCTTCAACGGCGCGAACATCCGCAAATCCGCCCGCAGGATCGGTCTGCGCACCGATGCCTCCGGCAAATTTGAGAAAGGTCTGGACGCCAGGACAGCTCAGGCGGCGATCGACCGCGCCTGCCAGTTGATCGAGGAGCTGGGTTGCGGAGAAGTGGTCGGAGGCGTGGTGGACGTGAAAGAGCCGCTTGCGCCCCTGCGCCGTATTCCCTTTGACCCTGCGCGCATCAATCGGCTTTTGGGCACGGATGTGTCGGCGCAGGAGATGATCCGCATTTTTGAGAGAGAGGATCTGGTGTACGACGAGGGGACAAAAGAGGTGGAGATCCCTTCTTTCCGCCAGGATTTGATCGGAATTGCGGATTTAGCAGAGGAAGTGGCCAGATTTTACGGATACGACAAGATCCCTACCACGCTGCCTACAGGGGAAGCCACCACGGGCAAACTTTCCTACAAGATGCGCGTTGAGAGCAAGGCCAGGGATATTGCGGAATACTGTGGTTTTTCTCAGGGAATGACCTATTCTTTCGAGAGTCCGAAGGTATTCGACAAGCTGCTGTTGCCCGAGGACGATGTACTGCGCCGCACTGTCACCATATCGAATCCGCTGGGAGAGGATTTCTCCGTGATGAGGACGATCTCCTTAAACGGTATGCTAAGCAGTCTGGCCTTCAATTATAACCATAGAAATAAGAATGTGAAGCTCTATGAGCTGGGAAACATTTATCTGCCCAAGTCTCTGCCTGTGACGGATTATCCGGACGAGAGGATGCAGTTTACGCTGGGGTTTTACGGGGAAGGAGACTTTTTTACTCTGAAAGGCGTGCTGGAGGAGTTCTTTGACGCTGTGGGGATGAAGGGGAAAAAGGAATATGATCCCAACGCCGGCAAAACTTTCCTGCACCCGGGACGTCAGGCATTGATTAAATATCAGGGAACTGAGGTAGGCTATCTGGGTGAGGTGCATCCCGAGGTATTGGACAATTACGAGATCGGAGCCAAGACTTATGTGGCGGTGCTGGATATGCCAAGCGTGATTCCTTTTACCACTTTTGACAGAAAATACACCGGCGTGGCGAAATTTCCGGCAGTCACCCGCGATATCAGCATGGTGGTGCCAAGGAGTGTGCTGGCGGGACAGATCGAGCAGATGATCGCCCAAAGAGGCGGCAAGATCTTGGAGTCTTACGAGCTGTTTGACATCTACGAGGGCGAACAGATCAAGGAGGGATTTAAGTCCATGGCGTACTCCATCACGTTCCGCGCAAAGGACAAAACGCTTGGGGAGAGCGATATCACCGCCGCCATGAAAAAGATTTTAAACGGCCTGGAGCAGATGGGCATTGAGCTGAGGCAATAGGAGGGAATATGGAAAAGAAAAACACATGGGAAACCTATGAGGCAAAAGATTTGAAGAAGCTGGAAAAACTCTGCGGCGAATACAGAGAATTTCTGGACAGAGGAAAGACGGAGCGGGAGTGCATCGACACTATCGTGAATACTGTGGAGGCTGCCGGATACCGAGAGCTGGAGGAGTTGATCCGCAAGGGCGAAAAACTGCATCCCGGCGATATGGTGTACAGCGTGTGGATGAATAAGTCCATCGTCATGTTCCGCATAGGGGAGGAGCCTCTCGGCCGCGGCATGAATATTCTGGGAGCGCATATCGACAGTCCCAGACTGGATATCAAGCAAAATCCGCTGTACGAGGAGGGCGGTTTTGCGTATCTGGACACCCATTATTACGGCGGCGTGAAAAAATACCAGTGGGTGACGATCCCCCTGGCGATCCACGGTGTGGTGGTGAAAAAGGACGGCTCTACGGTGGAGATCAATATCGGTGAAAATGAGGACGATCCCGTGTTTTTTGTGTCCGACCTTTTGATTCATCTGGCGCAGGAACAGTTGGAAAAAAAGGCTGCGAAGGTGATCGAGGGGGAGGCTCTGGATGTCATTATCGGCAACAAACCTATCTTTGTGGACAAAAAGAAGAAGGATAAGGACGACAAAGAGGAGCAGAGCGCAGGTAAGGACGCGGTAAAGAAGGGCGTTCTGGCTATTTTGAAAGAGCAGTATGATTTTGAGGAGGAGGACTTCCTTTCCGCGGAACTCGAGGTGGTGCCCGCCGGAAAAGCCAGGGAGGCGGGTTTTGACCGCAGCATGATCTTAGCTTACGGGCAGGACGACAGAGTGTGCGCTTTCACTTCCATGAAGGCCATGCTGGACACCAAAGAGGCAAAGCGCACGCTGTGCTGTATCCTGGTGGACAAGGAGGAGATCGGTTCTGTGGGCGCCACAGGCATGAAGTCTCATTTCTTTGAAAATGCCGTGGCGGAGGTGATGAATCTGACCGGAGAGTACAGCGAGCTGAATGTGCGCAGATGTCTGGCGTCAAGCTGTATGCTCTCCTCCGATGTGAGCAGCGCTTTTGATCCGACCTATGCGGCCAGCTTTGACAAGAAAAATGTGGCGTACTTGGGCGGCGGCATGGTGTTCAACAAATTCACCGGCGCACGCGGAAAGTCCGGATCTAACGACGCCAATGCGGAGTATATCGCGCACATCCGTCATATTTTTGACAAAAAGAAGGTCAATTTCCAGACCGCGGAGCTGGGAAAGGTGGATCTTGGCGGAGGCGGAACCATCGCCTACATTTTGGCGCGCTATGGTATGAACGTCATCGACAGCGGCGTGGCGGTGTTAAACATGCATGCGCCCTGGGAGGCTACCAGCAAGGCGGATGTGTATGAGACCTACCGCGGCTATCGGGCGTTTGTGGAAGGAGCTTCCCTGTAATGAAGAAATCGGATTTCTATTTTGAGCTGCCCCCTGAGTTGATCGCGCAGGATCCTTTGGAGGATCGGTCGGCTTCCAGGCTCTTGGTGTTGGACAAAAGCACCGGCGCGGTCTCACATCACGTGTTCCGAGAGGTGGCAGATTATCTGCGCACCGGAGACTGCCTGGTGTTAAACGATACCAAGGTCATTCCCGCAAGACTTTTAGGAGAGCGGGAGGGCACGGGAGGCCATGTGGAGGTGCTTTTGCTAAAGCGCAAGAGCGGCGATGTGTGGGAGACTTTGGTAAAACCCGGCAAGAAATGCAGGCTGGGAAACCGGCTGGTTTTTGGCGGGGGACTGTTGCGGGGAGAAGTGCTGGAGACTGTGGAGGAGGGCAACCGCCTGATTCGGTTTACCTATGACGGAATCTTTGAGGAAGTTTTGGACAGATTGGGCGAGATGCCCCTGCCCCCCTACATAACGCATAAATTGCAGGATAAGAACCGTTACCAGACGGTATATGCGAAGTACGAGGGTTCCGCCGCCGCGCCTACCGCGGGACTGCATTTCACCAAAGAGCTTTTGGCGGAGATTGCGGCAAAAGGGGTAAAGATCGCCTATGTGACGCTTCATGTGGGACTTGGCACGTTTCGCCCCGTGAAGGAGGAGAATATCCTGGATCATCATATGCACTCGGAGTATTATCAGGTGTCTGCGGAGGCGGCGGAGCGTATCAACCGCACCAAGGAGGAGGGCGGCCGCGTGATCTGCGTGGGCACCACGAGCTGCCGCACTGTGGAGAGCGCGGCCGACGAGCAGGGCAAGGTGCGGTCGGGCTGCGGCGACACGGAGATCTTCATTTACCCAGGCTATCAATTTAAAGTGCTGGACGCTCTGATCACCAATTTCCATCTGCCGGAGTCCACTCTGGTCATGCTGGTGTCCGCCCTGGCGGGCAGAGAGCAGGTGCTCGCGGCATACAGGGAGGCGATTCGGGAGAAGTATCGGTTTTTTAGTTTTGGGGATGCCTGTCTCATCCTGTAAAAACCGAAATCGCACTTTTGTAAAGGGAAATTTTGATGGGAATATTGCAATCGGGAGCTGCATATGCTATAATGCCGATAGGCAAAGCGAGGACATAAGTCCATGTGAACAAAGAACGAAACCCCGAACTATGTGTCAGCATAGTCCGAGGTTTCTTCTTTTCTTTTATAGTGGCAAAGCACCCACTAGGTTATTTGTTGTCCTTATTGTTACGACTGTCTAACCATTTGATGATGTAGTGGCAGGCCACACCACCCATGACGGTAACAAAAAGCGAGAACATAATTTCCATATGAACACCTCCTCCCGTTGCCAGGTATCGGTAGGACAACAAAAAACAGTATAGCATATATTTTGGCAGTATTCTACATTGTTTGAAATTGTTGACTGAAAATATATGCGGTAGAGCGACTGCGGGTATGTTACAAAGGTGCGAATTTAATGATACGGCGAACCATCGGTGATGCGATGTTCATTTGGTAAAACTTAAAATGTTTTTTTGTTGCGGGAATATCCGAATTGTGGCGTTGTTTTGTGAAAAGGAGGGCGTGTGTTATGCTGACTATAGAAGGTCTGATAGCAGCGCTAGCACTATGCGGTACCTGCTTCGGGATTGGATATACGATAGGATTACATCATGGAAAGACACAGAAATAGCCGCCCCGGTCCGTAAAACTGAGCGACTTCATTTCTGCTTATAATTCGGGCTAACCGTCTATCGGTAATACCTAAAGGGTGTCTGTGATCAGCAGATGCCCTTTTTCTATTGGCATTGTAGCATACGCCATTCGGAAATGCAATATTTTTGAGCATTTCGGGATGGCGAAAATTTTTCTTGTGCAAGCGGACAGATAATGATATGATATGTTAGAGGTCGTCCCGAGCGATCACAGCGGAAACAAAACAGAGACGATCGAAGAAGGGTAGAAGGATGCAAGAGAGAAGACGGAACAAGAGGATGGAGCTGGAGGCGAACCTCACGCTGAATCGTTTGGATGTAGAACAGCCACAGAATGTTTTGATCCACATCACGGATGTGTCGAAGCGCGGCGTGGGTTTTATGTGTACGGAGAAACTGAATGTGAATGATGTGTATGCCTGTGAGCTGACCCTGTGGACCAAGGAGGTGCTTCATGCATTTTTGCGGATTGTGAGGGTCGAGGAAGGAGATCCCAACGCCTACGGTTCGGTGTTTATCGGCATGACAGAGGCGGACGCCTCCCGAATAGCCGCATATCAGACCGTCACAGAGGGCGTGGAATCATAGAGGGCAAATGATAGATGAAGATACGGAATAAGAGAAGGAAACAGGCGGTCACGCTCTTGGCTGTGCTGCTTCTTTCTTTGCTATATTGCATAATCTTTTCCTTTTCCGCCCAGGATGGGGAAGAGTCGGGAGGCTTAAGTCGAAGAGTTTCCGAGTGGTGCGTGGAGTTTGTGAACGTCGTCGCCGACAGGCAATGGTCGCAGGAGGCAGTAAGTGACATAGCGGCGTATTGGGAACATCCCATTCGCAAGATGGCGCATTTTTCGGAGTACGCCTGCATGGGCGTGTTGGTCTATGTGATGTGGAGGCCCTGGCGGGAGAGAGGGCGGCGATTGTACGCGCTCACGATTTTGTGGGTATTGGTGTCCGCCGCAGGAGACGAGTTTCACCAACTGTTCGTACCGGACCGGTGCGGCAGTTTTGCAGATGTGTTGTTAGACACATGTGGAGGCGTTTTTGGTCTTTTGTTTTGTATTGTAGTGGAAAAAATAGTGCATGGGCGCGGCCGTTAGCCGCGCTCATGTACAGTATAACCTTTGTTTTTGAGGATTTCTGCCGCTTTTTTGATAGAAATCTCGTCATAGAGCTCCACATGGAGCACGCCACCTTCGTATTCGCGGTTGTGTACGATTCCGATGTTTTTGATGCTGATGGCGTTCAAAGCCAGGATCGTGGCGATGGCGGCCAGCGCGCCGGGTTCGTCAGCAATATCGATATTCAGGGAATAATGCTTCTTGATGGGGCCGCTGGGAGCGGCGATAAAGGAATCTCTGTAGATACGCGCACTGTCAAAAAGTTCAAACAGTGCGTCCGCATCCGGAACATCCAGTGCGTCCATGATCTGAGTCAGGGAGTCGATGTAATCCGACAAGAGGACTCGGATATTGTCTGTGTTGGTGAGGCAGATCTGCTGCCACATGGGGGCGGATGAGGACGCGATACGGGTGATATCTTTAAAACCTCCGGCGGCGACCAATTTCATAATGCCGTCCTCAAAGTCGCTGTCGCGCACCAGATTGACCAACGAGGCTGCGATCACATGGGGCAGATGGCTGACCGCGGCTGTGACATAATCGTGTTTGTCGCAGCTTAAGACCAGCGGAAGCGCCCCCAGTTTGGCCACCAGATCCCTGTAGGCGTCAACCTTGTGGGAGGGAACCTCGTCTGTGGGCGTCAAAATATAATAAGCGTTTTCCAAAAGCGACGCTTTGGAATTTACAAAGCCCACGCGCTCGCTTCCGGCCATGGGATGTCCGCCGATGAATTGCGCGTCCAGGCCCAGGCTGTGAACCGCGCGGTGGATCTCGGTCTTGACGCTCCCCACATCCGTGAGCAGACAGTTGGGGGATAACACTTTTTTGACAGCGAGGAGATTGTCGTCATTTTTTTGCACCGGAGCGCATAAAAAGAGATAATCGCAGCCGGAAAAACTTTCGTCGATGCCTTGGGCGGCGACATCCGCCACACCCTCCTTTAAGGCAAGTGCGAGAGCCTCTTTGTTGATGTCGTATGCGAGGATGACCGCGTCGGGGATCCTGTCTCTGATCGCCCTGGCGATGGAACCGCCGATCAATCCCAGTCCGATAAAGCCGCAGGTAATAGATTCCATGAGTTTGTTCTCCTTTGGGTGGTAATAGATCGTGTTATACTATACCACTTTAAAGCACGAAAGTCAACCTTCTACAATATCCTTCAAAAATACCAACTATTACTTGTAAAACCATTCGATTTTTAGTAAAATAGACACATGGGGTTTTCGGGCATGGCTCATCGCCTGTCAAAATCACCAAAAACATTAAATGGAGGACGAATATGAATATTTACACAACTGACAAGATTCGTAATGTGGTGCTGCTCGGGCATGGCGGCAGCGGCAAGACCAGCCTTGTGGAAGCATTTGCCTACTTGTCCGGCGTCACATCCCGCATGGGGAAGGTGGCAGACGGCAACACTGTGAGTGACTACAGCAAAGAAGAGCAGAAAAGAAAATTCTCCATCAGCGCCTCCGTCATTCCCATCGAGTGGGAAGGTTATAAGATCAATGTGATAGATACGCCGGGTTATTTTGACTTTGTGGGCGAAGTGGAGGAGGCGGTGAGCGCCGCGGGAGCCGCCATCATCGTTGTAAACGGCAAGTCCGGCATTGAGGTTGGAACCCAGAAAGCGTGGGAGCTGTGTGAAAAGTATAAACTGCCCCGCTTTGTCTATGTGTCCAATATCGACGTGGACAACGCTTCCTTCCGTCAGGTGGTGGAGGATATGACGGCGCTCTACGGCAAGAAGATGGCTCCTTTCAATCTGCCGATCCGTGAAAATGAGAAATTTGTGGGTTATGTCAATGTCATCACAGAGACAGGCAACCGCTGGGAGGGCAAGGAAGTGGTGCCCTGCGAGGTGCCGGAGTACAATAAGGCCAATCTGCAGATTTGCAGGGACACCCTTATGGAGTCCGTTGCGGAGACCAGCGAGGAGCTGATGGATCGGTATTTCAGCGGAGAGCAGTTCTCCGACGCCGAGATCCGCGCCGCTCTGCGCACCAACGTGTGCGATTGCAATATCGTCCCTATGACCATGGGTTCCAACACGCTCTGCCAGGGCATGTACACCCTGTTGGACGATATTGTAAAATACATGCCAAGTCCCGAGAACCGCAAGGTGGCGGGCATCAATATGAAGACCAACGAGATCTATCAGGCGGATTACGATTTTTCCAAGGCAAAGTCGGCCTATATCTGGAAGACCATCGTGGATCCCTTCATCGGGAAATATTCCCTGATCAAGGTAAATTCTGGTGTGATCAAGACCGACGATCTACTCTACAATGTGGATAAGGATATCGAGGAGAAGATCGGCAAGCTCTATGTGCTGCAGGGCAACAAGCCTATTGAAGTGAGCGAGCTGCACGCGGGCGATATCGGCGCGTTGGCGAAGCTTACGGGCGCCAGGACCGGCAACAGCCTCTCCACGAAGGCGACCACGATCAAATATGGTCAGTTCGATATCTCCACGCCTTACACATACATGCGCTATATGCCCAAAAATAAAGGCGATGTGGATAAGCTTTCCCAGGCGCTCCAGAAGCTCACCCATGAGGATATGACCCTCAAGTCCGTGAACGACTCGGAGAACGGCCAGCTCTTGATCTACGGGATGGGCGACCAGCATCTCGAGATCGTGGTGAGCAGACTCTTAAACGAGTACAAGGTGGAAGTGGAGCTGAGAAAACCCAAGATCGCATACCGTGAGACATTGCGCAAGACCTCCGATGTGGAGTACAAATATAAGAAGCAGTCCGGCGGCCATGGCCAGTACGGGCATGTAAAAATGCGGTTCTCCCCCTCGGGCGACTTGACCAAACCCTATGAGTTCTCGCAGGAAGTCGTGGGCGGAGCCGTGCCCAAGAACTTCTTCCCCGCCGTGGAGAAAGGTTTGCAGGATTCCATGGAGAGAGGGCCTTTGGCTGCATACCCCGTGGTGGGCGTGAAGGCGGTGCTCTACGATGGATCTTATCATCCGGTGGATTCCTCCGAGATGGCGTTCAAGATGGCTACGATCCAGGCTTTCAAAAAAGGATTTATGGAGGCGCAGCCTGTGCTCTTAGAGCCGATTATGACGCTGAAGGTGACGGTGCCCGACGCCAGCACAGGCGATGTCATGGGCGACCTCAACAAGAGGAGAGGCCGCGTGCTGGGTATGAATCCGATGGCGGGCGGCAAACAGGTAGTAGAGGCGGAGATTCCCATGAGCGGACTGATCGGATATTGTACGGATCTTCGCTCCATCACAGGCGGCAGAGGCGAATACTCCTATGAGTTCGCGCGCTATGAGCAGGCTCCTTCTGATGTGCAGGAGAGCGAGGTGAAGGCGAGAGCTTCCAAAGTGACGGAGAGTAGCGTGGAGTAAAATATCTCACATGCTTCTTGACAGAAGATGGAAAACAAGATAAAATAGGCGTCATAATGATAAGACGCATAGTGATAAGACGCTGAGAAGGAGTAGTAAGAGTGCCAGTCTTTCAGAGAGCTGCCGGGCGGTGTGAGGCAGCAGCGCAACACTCCCAACTGACCTTGGAGTCCCTGACAGGAAGCGAGTGCGTGTGTATGGTCAGGCGGTTTATCCCGTTACCGATAGTAAAGTGCACAGAGGTTGTATGTCGGCTCTGTGAAGTAGAGTGGTACCACGGAATGAAGTCCTTTCGTCTCTAAAGCGAAAGGACTTTCCCTATTTTTTGGATGAAAGATGACAATATGGAGGAGGAAAAATCATGTCAACACCTTACAATCACCATGAGGTAGAACAGAAATGGCAGAAAACCTGGGATGAGGAGAAAGCCTTCAAGACTTCCGACGACTATTCCAAACCCAAATATTACGCGCTGGTGGAGTTCCCTTACCCTTCTGGGCAGGGACTTCATGTGGGACATCCCAGGCCTTATACCGCGCTGGATATCGTGGCGCGCAAGAGGAGGATGCAGGGGTACAACGTGCTCTATCCCATGGGTTTTGATGCCTTCGGACTTCCCACCGAGAATTATGCGATCGCCAACAAGATCCATCCCAGGATCGTGACCAGGAACAATGTGGAGCGTTTCAAGGGACAGCTTCACGCGCTGGGTTATTCCTTTGACTGGGACAGGGAGATCAACACCACGGATCCGGAGTATTACAAATGGACGCAGTGGATCTTTTTGAAACTTTTCAAGGCGGGACTTGCCTACAAGTCGGAGATGCCGATCAACTGGTGCACTTCCTGTAAAGTGGGTCTGGCTAACGAGGAAGTGGTCAACGGTGTCTGCGAGCGCTGCGGGTCGGAGGTAGTCCGCAAGGTCAAGAGTCAGTGGATGCTCAAGATCACCGAGTATGCGGATAAGCTGATTCAGGGCTTGGACACCGTGGATTATATGGAGCATATCAAGGCGTCGCAGAAAAACTGGATCGGAAAATCTCAGGGCGCGGAGGTGGACTTTTGTCTGACCGGCAAAGAGGATAAGCTGCGCATCTACACCACCAGGCCGGACACGCTCTTTGGAGCGACCTACATGGTATTGTCGCCGGAGCATCCGCTGATTGACAAATATCGGGCGGATATCAGTAATTGGGATGAAGTGACAGCCTACAGAGAGTTGGCGGCGAAGAAATCTGACTTTGAGCGGACTGAGCTGGCAAAGGATAAGACCGGCGTACCGTTAAAGGGTATCACGGCCGTCAATCCGGTCAACGATAAAGAAATCCCCGTCTGGATCTCCGACTATGTGTTGATGACTTACGGGACGGGTGCGATCATGGCAGTTCCGGCCCACGATGAGAGAGACTGGGACTTTGCCAAGAAATTTGACTTGCCCATCATCGAGGTGGTGAAAGGAAGTCCCGTCAGCGTGCAGGAGGCGGTGTACACGGATGTGGCCACCGGAATCCTCTGCAATTCAGAGTTTTTGGACGGACTGTCCGTGGCGGATGCCAAGGAGAAGATCATTTCCTATCTGGAGGAGAAGGGTATCGGTTCCCGCAAGACCAATTTCAAGCTCAGGGATTGGGTGTTCTCCAGACAGCGTTATTGGGGTGAGCCAATCCCCATCGTGAATTGTGAAAAATGCGGTTATGTGCCCTTGGATGAGAGCGAGCTGCCCTTAGAGCTTCCCGAAGTGGAGAGTTATATGCCCACGGACACGGGAGATTCTCCTTTGGCTGCCATGACGGATTGGGTGAATACCACCTGTCCCTGCTGTGGCGGGCCGGCAAAGAGAGAGACGGACACCATGCCTCAGTGGGCGGGTTCCTCCTGGTACTTCCTGCGCTATACGGATCCTCACAACGAGAAAGAGTTGGCAAGCAAGGAGGCGTTAAATTACTGGATGCCCGTGGACTGGTACAACGGTGGTATGGAGCATACCACCCTGCACCTTTTGTATTCCCGTTTCTGGCACAGATTCCTCTATGATCAGAAGGTGGTGAATACGCCTGAACCTTATCAGAAGCGCACCAGCCACGGTATGATCCTGGGATCCAATGGCGAGAAGATGTCCAAGTCTCGGGGAAATGTGGTCAATCCCGACGATATTGTGAGAGATTACGGCGCGGATACTCTCCGCACTTACGAAATGTTCATCGGCGCATTTGATCTGAGCGCCGCCTGGAGCGAGGACGGCGTGAAGGGCTGCCGGAGATTTTTGGAGAGAGTGTGGAAGCTACAGGATATTTTGGTGGATGGCGACGGCTACAGCGCCGATCTGGAGACCAAGATGCACCAGACCATCAAGAAGGTGAGCGGCGACTTTGAGAATCTGAAATACAATACCGCCATCGCGGCCATGATGGCGCTGATCAACGAGTTTTACCGCAAAAACGCGGTCACCAGAGGAGAGTACGCCACGCTTCTTACGCTGCTCAATCCGGTGGCGCCGCATATCACGGAAGAACTGTGGCAGGCGGCGGGCTACGAGGGCAGACTGTATCAGATGACCTGGCCTGAGTACGACGAGGCGAAGACCGTGGAGAGCACCATTGAGATCGCTGTCCAGGTGAACGGCAAGGTGCGTGCTACCGTAAAGATTGCCCGCGACGAGGAAAAGGAAGCGGTTATCGCACAGGCGAAGGAGGCGCTGGGAGATAAGTTGACGGGAAATATTGTCAAGGAGATCTATGTGCCGGGGAAGATTGTCAATATTGTGGCGAAGTGAGAGTAGTCAGTAGACTACGTGCCAGCGGGGCGAAAAGACTTGGGACAGCCGAGTTTCGGTTGTCTCGAGTTTTTTCGTCTCGCTGGCACTTGGTCACTGGCAAGTTCTAGTAGCCGAAACGGAACCGAAACGGAAATTGTGAGAAATAGTTGTATTTGCTGTGTATAATGTCTATAATAGAAATAGGGTTGGGGGTGTTAAAGAGAATGAATATTTTAAAACAAGATGAAGTTTGTACGATTAAAGATATTTATGATTTACCGGATGGAGAAAGAGCGGAGTTAATCGATGGCAAAATTCATTATATGGCTCCTCCAAGCAGAAATCATCAAAAAATTAGTGGAAAGTTACATCGGGCAATAGCGAATTATATTGATAGTAAGGATGGAAATTGTGAGGTGTACGCAGCTCCGTTTGCAGTTTTTTTAAATGAAGATGATCTTAATTATGTTGAGCCGGATATTTCTGTCATTTGTGATACTACGAAGTTGAATGATAAGGGTTGCTATGGCGCGCCGGATTGGATTATTGAAATTGTTTCACAGAGCAGCAGACAAAGAGATTATATGACTAAATTGTTTAAATACCGCACAGCAGGGGTTAGAGAATATTGGATTGTTGATTCTGAAAGAAATATGGTAACAGTTTATAGTTTTGAAAGCGATACAATGGGACAATATAATTTGGATGAAGAAATTCCGGTAGGAATATATGAGGGTTTTAGGATAAAAATTGAATAATGAGGAGCGTTTCCGAGAAGTGGAGCGCAGGGTGGCAGATGTGATGGAAGCTAAAATTAATTTAGCTCTTGAATCCTGTCGTTTGATATGTTATAGTAGAGACATAAAGAGGGAAGCCATAGAAGCGGCTCTACCCCCAAATTATTGCCTTAACGCTTTATAGCGTCGGCCGTCACTAGGGCTGTAGTGGCGGCTATTTTCTTCCCTTGAAGATTGTATAACACAAACTTACCAGGGCAACAATGAAGATACCTGTCTGAATAAGCTCAGAATATGTAATCATTGTATCACCCTCCTTTCTTCCGTTCGGAGGGCTGCTGGAACCCTCCGCAAAAAAGCAAGAGGGGTAAAGCCGCCTATGGCTCTATGGTTTCCCATAAGTTGAGTATAACACATGATTCGTGTTTTAACAATCAAAACATTCTGCTTTTTCGGTTACAAAAAACCATAAAAGTTTTGTTGTATTAACCGCGATAAGATAATAAAATGTAGATAGGGAAGTATGAATTACTCCCAAAAACCGTCCTGTCCGTACTCCCGTAGCTGCAAATGAGATAACAGACGAAGCGGAACTGGTGGAATTTATGATCTGCCCAAAACGCCCCTTATTCAGGGGCGTTTCCATGTTTCGTTTGCGCCAGTATCTTGTCGATCTGAGATAATTCCTGGGGGGAGCTGTGTTTTTTGATCGCGGCGATGGCGGCGTTCATCTCCGCCGGAGTGAACGCGAGGTGTTCCGCCTTGGCGCGGCGCATCATCGGCAGCATATATGCCATCATCTCTTTTTGGTTCTTTCCCTGTCCTTCCACAAACAGGCGGCCCAAAAAGTCCAGTTTGTTTTGCGGGATCCCCCGCACCAGTTCGTCCTCCATCCAGGCGGGGCGTAGCTCGGAAGTCTGCAGTTCGCTCATAAATTCACCATACCTTTCTGAAATTGGCAGTTTGCTATTTCAACATTTGCAAGATGGCGGCGATATCAAGTCCGCCTTCCCCACCTTGGGAACCGTTCATGCCGGAGAGACCGGCAAGTCCCTTCAGCAGGTCGGACGCGTCTCCTTCGCCCATCGCGCCCTCCGGAAAAAGTTCCTTCATCATTTGCATCATCTCCATCATATCCTGCAGATTGCGAAAGCTCTGCATGGCTCCCATGACAGAGTGCAGGCGGTTCTGCTCCGCCGGAGATAGATAGGGCGCTACCTCCTCACAGATCGCCGCCATATCCGGCTTGGTGGGAGAGGGGTCCGCCGAAAACGCGGCATGAGGATGTCTTTTCAGAAAGGATAATGTGTAATTTAATTCTGCAAGCTTGATATAGACGGCCATGATCCGGCGGGCCGGCGGGTCCAGATAACTTATGAGAACCTTACACATCTGGATATGGTTGGTGGTGAACAATGTGTCGAACGCCGCAACCTTATCCTCTTCCTTTCCTTCCATAGCAAACCTCTTTCTTGTGTCTTGGTACTATCCTATGAGAATGTCACAGGAAAAATGATAGGCTCCCGAGGGAGCCTATCCATATCATGCGTTATCGAAGGGTTTAGTTGCAGCCGCAGCCACAAGAGCTGAGGATCAACAGCAGGATGATCCACTCACAGCAACTTCCGTTGCCGTCGCCATTGCCAAACAGGCTGATTCCGTTGCCACAGCCGTTTCCATTTCCACCACAGAACAAAAGCAGCAGGATGATCCAGATGCAGCTATTGTTGCCTCCGAAAAGTCCGCTGTTATTGTTGCAGGAATTGTTGGAGCAGCCACAGTTCGTAGCAGTTAAATCGCTCATACTTTTTTGCCTCCAAAATTTATTATGGTTTATTCTATGCGCGATAGCATGTCAATGTTTCCGTGGGGAGGAAAGATGTGGCAGACAGAAATTCTTCCAATTAGACCGAAAAATACTTGCATAAATTTCAACATGGAGTAAAATAGAAGATGTAGAATACTGCATGTTGAGAAAAGGTAGCATTATGACGCAGAAGACATATGTGGTGGAAGGCAGGCAGTTTCGGACACAGTCGGATTATGCCAGAGCCAGCCGCGATAAGGAATTGATTGATAAGCTGCGGCAGACAGTGCAAAATGACGACCCCGCGGCGTTAAGGCAGCTAAGCAAAGAACTACATAACGGAAAGTACAAGTTTTTCACGCTTTTAGGGCAGGATTTCAAGGACGAGATCGACGACCGCCTGAAAACGGCGGGGAAAGGCGGGGCAGGAAAAGGTTCCTCCCGCAAAAAGAGCGCGGTCTCCAAGGCGGACAAAAAGACTTCCTCTAAAAGTCCTCCCGCAGGAAAGGAAGCAGCTTCCAGACAAGGCATAGCTTCCAGACAGGGGGCGGTTTCCAGAGAGGGGGCAGCTTCCAGACAGGGTCCGACTTCCGCCGGACAGGATGCAGCCAAGGAGCAGGCCGGTGAGACTCCGCAGATGTCGGGGGAGATGGCGGCCTATGTGGAGGAGGAGTTGAAGCAGCGGGAGAAGCGCAGAAAGCTCTTGATCTGCGTGTGCAGCTTGGTGGGAGTCGTGTGCTTGGGATATTTTACATTATATTCTTATTATCAGTACAGGACCCGCTCCACCTACGAGAGATGGAGTGACCTGCGGGAGAACAGCGGCCCTATGAGTGTGGAGGCGTCCACCTACACGCCGGTGATCCATTACACGGACACAGGGGAGATGGTGATCCCAGAGGTCCTGGACGAATATAAAATTTTCTTAAGTAAGAACCAAAGGCTAATCGGATGGCTGATAATTGACGATACAAAGATAAATTACCCTGTGATGCAGACGGTGGACAATGAATATTATCTGACGCACAATCTGGATCAGGAATACGACAAGAACGGTTCCATTTTTATGGATAAAGATTGCGATGTCTTAAAGCCCAGCACCAACTTCATCCTGTATGGGCACCACATGCAGAGCGGGCAGATGTTCGGCCAACTGGACAAATACGCGGACCAGAAGTTTGCCGATGAACATCCTTATATACAGTTTGACACCATATACGAGCACGGGACCTATCAGGTCATGTACGTGTTCCGGTCGAGGGTGTACAGCGAGGATGAGATTGTTTTCAAGTATTATCAGTTTATAGATGCTGCCAGCGAGCAGGAGTTTGACTCCTATATGCAGGAGATGGCTGAGATGTCCCTGATCGAAACGGATGTGACGGCTCAGTACGGCGATCAGTTGTTGACGCTTTCCACCTGCGATTATCAGGAGGAGAACGGCAGGTTCGTGGTGGTGGCAAAAAAAGTCGCGGCAAAGGAGTAAGAGAAATGGCTAAGGCTGTAAAGAAGACAAAGAAGACGAGAAGGTTAAAGAGACAGGTTAGGAAGACGTTGGGGACATTGTTCCTCGTGTCTGCCCTCGTGGTGGCGGCGATCCCCGTGGATGGATTGCAGGCAGCAGAGGAGAACGGGGGGGTCACTGCGGATAATTCCGACAAAAGACTTTATGATGATAGGAAAGATTATAAAGTGTCCATAAAAGAGGCGGGGGATACGACAATCACGGACGACAAGCTGTGGGCGGAAAGTACCATTTTGGATATCACAGATACGTCACCATCGCCGGGGGCTAATTTTTCAGATAAAGTATATACCACCGAGGATCTGGTTCTACGGTTTGCTATTACAAACGCAGGTACGCAGACGGCGCGCGCCTATATCATCGGCTATGACAGTGTGGCGCAGTCGAACAAATCGGGTGACAAGAACACGTTGGAGATTCCGCGGTTTGTGGACGCCTACACGGAACTTGGCGGATATTCCTGTGCGGTGACCAACGCGGGCCATATCCTGTACTGGAGGGAAGTGAGCAAGTGGGAGGAGATACCCAGAGTGGATGCCGACGGCAAGCCCGTACTGGGTGAGGATGGCAAGCAGATTATAGACCGAGGCGATCCGCTGGAATATAAGTATCATCCCTGTTACTTCAGCTCAAAAACAGAATGGGAAAAACTGGAGGCAGCCGCAACGGCGGACAATGACATTGGACTCTTCTTTCGTCAGGATCTCACCATAGATTCGATTAAAACCATTACAAGCAATACGGGCGGCACAAGCGGTTCGGTCAGTTCAGGTAGCTCTTATCACATCGGCGTTGACTGGGTGCCGAGAAAAGACAATACGCAATCTTCGATCGATCTGCAGGAAGGCTGGATACGGGCGGATATCTATCTCAGTTCCACCTCGCGCGCCACGCATATTGCCGTTACCGCTGTCGCGAATCAGTATGTAGAGGCAAATGCGACGGTGATAAGTCCATCTACCGTGACGACATCAAGCAAGGAAAATGGAGGCGTATTTAGCGGCGCGTCGGTTCCAACGGTTCGATTTGACCCTGATATCCCAGCGATCGGAAATTATGCCTTTGTTGGATCCAGCATCGGCTCTCTGATCCTGACGGACTCCATCAAAGAAGTGGGCAACTCTGCGTTTAGCAACTGTTCAAAGCTTTCAAGCGTCACTGTCGGCGAGAACGCCCAGGGGGTGGTGCTCGGGGATCATGCCTTTTACAACTGTGTTCAGTTGGGGGCTTTTGACGCCAGGGGTGTTGCAAAGATCGGCGACTCCGCGTTTGAAGGCTGTACGAGTTTAAATAATTTCAATCTGGTCACTTCAGCGGATGGCGGGGGCGCTCTGCAAAATTTGGGATACTATGCGTTTGCCTTCACCAATGTGCGGGAGATAATATTCCCTGCTCAGTTCCAGGAGACCATAATGGCCAGTACGTTTGAGCATTGTGAGAGTCTGGTACACATCTATGCGACAGGAGGCACGACTCGATTCAATATTGGACAGGATTCGGATTATTCCTTTAAGCAATTTCTGGAAGATAACGGTCATGGCACTTTCTACTTTGAGGGAGCACGGGGACTTGGTTTGGAGGAGACGGCTGTCAAGAATTATTTTGTTTATAAATATGCCAATCAAAATATCTATCGCAAGATAGTGCCGGACACTACTTCCGAACTTGACGCGGAGGGGTATTATAAGTTGTACGCGGACTTTACGGTGCAGCGCATCGGGGAGACCGACGATGGCGAAACAGTTGCTGTTAAGCTGAGTGAGGGTTTGAGCCATCTGGATTTCCCGGGACGGGTGGGCCCTCTGTCGATCAGACAGATCGGAAACGAAAGTTTTGCGGATACTTGCAGCCTGAGGAGTGTGAACATTCCGTCCACGATCACTAGAATTGGAGACGCGGCTTTCAAGGGCTGTCACAATCTAAAGTCCGTGATATTTGAGGTAGGAGCCAATCCGGCGATCGGCACGGACGCGTTCCGCACACAGGTGTTTGTCGATAGTACGAAACATGGTGGAGAGACGTTGGCGCAAAAGCCGGAACTTTACTTTACGGGAGAGATCGGTCCCGAGGTGAGTCAGTTTAACTATGCGATGGCTGCTGATGCAGAGAATAAGCCGGTGAATGTGATTAATAACTCAAGTCAGCCGGACACTACGATTGTCTATTACAGCGGGTGGCCTCAAAATCTGACGGTGGAATGTATAGATGGAAAAGCTACGCTGACCAATTACCCGACCATTCAGCAGTTGATGCGAAAGAGTAATGCCCTTGATCCTACTCAGGGCGGTACAGCGGAGTTTACCACGGATCATTATCCCTACATGACTGAAGAACAGGAGGCGGCGGCCTATTTCGCCTTCTGGAAATACTTTGGTGTGATCGATGATGATTATGTGCAGAATTATTCAGGCCCATACGAGGATTATCTCACACAGGCGAGTAGAGTCGAAGCTGAGAATTTGATTGTTTCGAATACCTTAACTGTGAACGTGCCGGAAGGTGTCGTGGCGATTAAGCCGGGTCTGTTTGCGGAGAAGGAGAGGGATGGCGACTACGCGTATCTGATAGAGAGAGGTATCTTGAATGAAGATGCCGAGCGTCTGGTTTCCAAGTCGGACCCTGATCATGGGATTGTGTCCGTACCCGTAGGCAAGACTTTCTTCATTAATTTTGAGGATATTGCCGCGAGGAGCTTTGCGGACTGCAAGATGTTGGAGACTGTCAATATCCAAAACGGTTCTAAGACCATGGGCGACAATGCCTTTGAGGGCTGTGTGTATCTGGAGACGGTGAATATCGCTCCCAATCTGGAAAAGATGGGGGAGGTGCCGTTCTTCGGATGTAAGAGATTGGAAAATATCAACTTTAACTATATGGGATCCAATCAGAATTTTGTCTGCGATCAAGGAGTTTTGTATGGCAGAGCTGGAGTCAACAGCGATGGCGCCGTCACCAAGCTGATCGAGTATCTGGCTGGTGCGGACTATCATGTCATTCCCGACACGGTACTGGAACGGACGACAGAGATCGGCGCGCATGCTTTTGAGGGAACAGATGTAGAGGAAGCTGATTTCAGCAAGTCTACCGTGGAAACGATCCCTCAATATGCCTTTGCAAATACGCCGGAATTGGTTACTGTGACGCTTCCCAACACGGCGAAGTATATTGATGGTTATGCGTTTCAGAAAAGTGCGATCCGGAATCTGAGGGGCGCATCTTATCTGGTGGGGATAGAGAGTTCTGCGTTTGATGATCTTTCGACACGGAATTACTGTACCTTTTGGAGTGCGGAGGGCACTTTGGCAGAGCGCTTTTCCAACAATAATCCGGATCATCCAAAGTTGAAGTGGCAGCATGAGGACGCCATGAGGTATTATACCATCAATTTCTATTATGAGGACGAGGATGGCAATAAACAGTATGTCCATACGGAGGAAAACAAGGCGGAGGGCAGCACCATAGATGTGAACGCGCTTTATGCGGCGGGAGCGTTCGATGAACTGCCTAAGGAGATAGGCGGCCAGGTGTTCAAGCAGAGGTGGCTTCCCGTGGACAATTACACCAATATCACAGGAAACAATCTGACATTGGATGTCCGTGCGGTTTACGGCAGCGCTGACTCCCATAACATTACATTCTTAGATAAGGACAATAATGTCATTTGGTCCAACGATATCCTGGTGGGCGGTAATTTGTATATTCCGTCGCCGCCCGCTGTGGCAGGGATGACCTTCACCAACTGGGAGAGCGTAAGCCCCGGGATTCCTGGCACTTACAGCATCCAGGACATTGATACGGTTGCAGAGGATCTGATTTTCCGTGCTGTGTATACTATAAGCGGTACAGGGACCGGAAGCGGCAACAATGGCGGCGACGGTACAGGCAGTGGCAACAATGGCGGTGATGGAACTGGCGGAAATGGTAGTGGAACCGGTGGCAACGGAACTGGAACTGGCGGAAACGGAACCGGTGGAAATGGTAGTGGAACCGGTGGCAATGGCACAGGCAGTAACAATGGCACAGGCAGCAGCAACACTGCATATTATACGTTGACCGTGCGCAACGGAAGCGGTTCGGGTAGCTATGTGCAGGGCGCGCAGGCGATCGTCGTGGCAAATGATCCTGCAGCGGGCATGGAGTTTAGTAACTGGACCGTAGAGCCGTCCGGAACGCCGATCGCGAGTACCGGCGTGTCGGCGACCGTGATTACCATGCCGGCCGGCAATGTGACGGTGACGGCCAACTATAAGGCCAAGAGCGGAAGTAGCGTCTCCACTGGCACAGGGACGACGGGAAGCCGTAATTCCAGCGCTAGCGTGAATACTGGCACAGTGATCAGGGGAGGCACCACTGTCATCATTGACAAAAATGGGCTTTCCAACACAGGTGTGGTGGCGGCCACGGTAAATGGTTCTTCGGACAATTTCGTCATCAAGATCACGGAGAGCAGCGCGGCTTCTGAGGCTGCCGTGAGAGCACTTATGACCGAGTACGGAGATTTGACCAATATCAAGTATTTCCCGATGGATATCAGTCTGTATGATTCCACCGGCAACAATAAGATCACGGATACCACCGGATTGTCGGTTACCATCACCTTGCCCCTGCCGGATTCGTTAATTACTTACGCGGGCAACAATCAGATCGCTGGTGTGGTGAACGATCGGCTGGATAAGCTGACACCGAGATTTACCACTATTTCCGGTGTGTCCTGCATTACCTTTACGGCCGAGCATTTTTCACCTTATGTGATCTATGTGGATACGGCGCATCTGTCGCAGGGAACCGCGGATAGCACGCCCAAGACGGGTGACGGTATACATCCCAAGTGGTTTTTGTCCGTAGGCTTGGCTTGTGTGTCTATGGTGTTCTTTATGAAGAAGGACAGGAAACCCAGAAAGCGGCGTCAGTTAGCGTAATGTAACGCGCGTAATTGAATGGGCGCAATACAGCAAACATAACAGATGTAATAAAAATAGGTGTAATATATTAGTTTTACCAATAGTTTGTAAGACAGAAGGAAGGCATATGAGAAAGAGGAGACGGCTTTGCGGTGTCCTGATGATCATCGCAGCATTGGTGGTTATGCAGCTTCCTGTATCGGAGGCAGATGCAGCATCATCTGCTTCCGATTTTCAAATGGAAGGAACTACATTAGTGAGATACCGCGGCATGGACAGTAAGGTGATGATCCCTGCCACGGTAGAGGCGATCGGAGAGAGCGCGTTCGAGAACAATGACCGGATTGAGCTTGTGGTAGTGCCGGACTCGATAGAGGAGATCGGCAGATACGCCTTTTGGGGTTGTGACAATCTGGATACGGTGACGCTTGGCAAGGGACTGACAGAGATCGGCGATTACACCTTTGCCAACTGTCAGGGCCTTACCCAGATGTCCATACCGGGTACGGTCACTCGTATCGGGAACAGCGCCTTTGAGAACTGCGTCAATCTGATGGATATCACGATCCCGTTCCAGGTGTCCGATATCCATGAGACCGCTTTTGACGGCTGCTATAAGCTGACAATTCATTATGAGAGCGGCAGTTTCGCGGAGGAGTACGCGAAAGTTTTCTATAGGAAACAACAGGAGATGCCGGAGTATCAGGATGTGGTGAAATATCAGCCGGAAGAGCCAGATACGGGAAGCACTGAGACGGACAATGAAAACACGAACAATGGAAACACGGACAATGGAAACGAGGGACAGAATGAGATCACGATACCTGTGACGCCTCAGATACCGGAGACGCCCGGCACGGAGCTGGGAACTACGCATGTGGTGGGCAATCAGGCGGTAGTGTTCTTGGACAATACACTTCCCCAGGTGTTGAGCGGTGGACCGCTTGTCACAGATGGAGGGAGCGGACTGCCTAAGATTGGCGCTGATTTGTTGTCTGCGGACGGAAGTATGATACCCAAATTTACCATAGTGGACGGACAGATCGTGGCGGATCAGGCCTATTATCGAAATGAAGGCCTGCAGGCGGTGGCTCTGAGTGAGGGTGTGAGACAGGTCGGGCAGTTTGCTTTTGCCAGAAGTTCGATCAGTCAGGTCTATCTTCCCGAGGGTGTGGAAGTGATCGGCTATGGCGCGTTCTATCATTGTGACAACTTGGAGGAGGTCAGTCTGCCTTCCACTTTGACTTGCGTGGAACCCAAGGCGTTCACCTACAGTCCGTGGGTGGAGCGATTCTTAGCGGGAGAGGGCGGCACGGATGATTTTTTAGTAAGCGGTGGCACGCTGATCGCATATAGAGGAACCGGCGGATATGTGGTGATTCCGGAAGGCGTGACGTTGATCGCCGCGGAGGTCTTCCAGGGACATGATGAGATAACGGGTGTAACGTTTCCGGAGAGCCTGCGGGTTATCGGCGAAGGCGCTTTCGAGAATTGCGGAGGCCTCAGAATGGTGGCCTTTGGAGGCCAGATCACGGATATCAAGGATCGCGCCTTTGCGGGGACGGTCATAGAGCAGGCGAATCTGCCGGCTTCTTTAGAGCGGATCGGTCTGCAGGCTTTTCCTGACGCTGCGAATGTGACTTATGGCGGAGAGCAGCCGGAGACGACCCATGAGCTGACTGCGGAGCGGCTTTCCAATGAGGTGTATCGTCTTTTAGAGGAAGAAACCGAACAGGCGGGCGTCACTATGGAAGGCATGGACGGCGCTGACGCACAGTTGGACGGGGCAGTCAGACACTACACCTTGTCTATATGGGAGGTGACGGACGCTGTCCGAGAGGAGGTCGCCCACGCGTTTTTGCGGAATCTGCAACAGGAGATGCCGGAGGATATCCAACTGTATGAGATGTCCATGACCGACAACAGCGGTATTCCGATCTCGAAGACGGGAAAACAGATGTTGACGGTGACGCTGCCTGTGCCGGAGCGTTTTGCCGATATGGAAGTGCAGATGGTGGTCATGGATCGCAACGGTCAGTTAGAGTATATCCAGGCGGAGCGTTTGCTCGTGGACGGAGTGGATTGTGTGCGTTTTGCCACCAACTATCTGTCTGTCTATGGTATGTTTGGAAGCGGTGACGCTTTGGATAAAGAGGGATTGATTGAGGTGACGACCACTTTAAACGATATGGCGGCGCCTCCTGCGGAGGTGGAGAGTGTGACCGCGCCGCATCTGTTTAAATGGATTCTGGGCGGACTGATGCTTTTGACAGGCGCGGCGCTTTTGATTGCAAGTCCCTTAAAGAGGCGATAAATATAATTTCATATTGTGTACCATGACAAATTGCCCCGGCATAGGATAAAGAAAGAGGATGTCGGGGCAATTTTTATGCAGAGGGTGAGGAGACAGATCGAAATTCCTGATGAGTTGGAATTTTGGGCGGGAAGAGGGATCAACATTGCGGTCTTAGATACCGGCATCGGCTGGCATCCGGATTTGGAAGGCAGACTGCTTGCGTTTCGTGATTTTGTGAATAGAAGGAACGACAGTTATGACGATAACGGACACGGCACGCATGTGTGCGGGATTCTTTGTGGCAGCGGTGCGGCGGCGGAGGGCAGATATCGGGGGATCGCTCCGGGCGGACAACTGATCGTAGGGAAAGTGTTGGATCAAAACGGGGGCGGCGACGCGCTGCGTATGTTGGAGGGACTTGCCTGGGTGCTGGAGGAGAGCGAGCGATATCACATCCGGATCTTGAATCTCTCCATAGGTCTCGGCGATTTAAGCGACCGAAATAAGGAGCAAGCCCTGCTGCGGCAGTTGGAGTTGATCAGTCAAAGGGGTATCACAGTGATCTGTGCCGCCGGCAACAGTGGGCCGAAGGATAATTCGATTGCTTTTTGGGGGGAGAGCAGGCATATCATAGCCGTGGGGTGTCACGACGGTATATTTTGCAGGGATAATCCCAAGCGATGTGAGACTTACTCCGCCAGGGGCAAGGCTTTAGCGCCCTTACGCAAACCGGATATCGTGGCTCCCGGCACGGGAATCATCTCCTGCAACGCATTCTGCCAGCGGATGGGGAAGCGGCTTCGCAACGCCTATGTGCAAAAGAGCGGCACCTCCATGTCCACTCCCATCATCTCCGGAGTGGCGGCTCTCTATTTTCAGAAATATCCCTCTATGAGCAGCGTGGATTTCAGGCAGAAGCTCACGCTTACGGCCACAGACCTGGGGGAGGAGTGGAATAAGCAGGGATGGGGAATGGTCAACGCGAGAAGGCTGTTGGAGTGAATTGTCGAATTGACAACTTTTAAAAAAAAGAGTTCACAAACTACAGTTGACAATTCCTGAAAAACGTGGTATCTTTATTAGGACTGAATAAAAAGTCGTATATTAGGAGAAGTTGTGAGGAGCCGTTATGGAGAAACAGCAAATTTTAGTGGTTGATGATGAAGAAGTAAACAGAGCCGTACTCATGGAGATGTTCCAGGACTCGCCGGAAGGGTATGAGTTGATCGAGGCGTCAGACGGCCAGGAAGCGATCCGCAAGATTGAAGAGAATCCCGGTATTGTGCTGATCTTGCTGGATATTGTCATGCCTATTATGGACGGCTTTAAGGTCTTGGAGTTTATGCGCGAAAAGCAGATGACCGACGAGGTTCCTGTCATACTGATCACCAGCGAGACGGTGGAGGACAGTGAGTACAAGGCTTATTCCTACGGAGTGGCGGATGTGATACATAAGCCCTTTTACCCTTATGTGGTAAAGAGAAGAAGCCGCAATATCATTGAGCTGTACCAGAATAAGCGCAATATGGAGAAGCGCCTCAAAGAGCAGGAAGAGGCTATCATAGAGCAGCAGCGTGAGATTCGTGAGAACAACGAGTTTATGATTGAGACGCTCAGCTCCGTGGTGGAGGCGAGGAGCGCCGAGACAGGCGAGCACACCAGGCGGATCAAGTATTTTACCAGGATCATGTTGAAGTACATGATGAAATATTTCCCCAAGTATGGGTTGACACAGGCGCAGGTCGATCAGATCTCCAGGGCGGCGGCGCTGCATGATATCGGCAAGATCGGTATACCGGACGCGATTCTTTTGAAGCCGGGACGTCTGACGCCGGAGGAGTTTGAGGTCATCAAGACGCATACGACCATAGGTTGTGAGATATTGGAAAAGTCTTACCGGAACAAAGACAGCGAGTTTTATCGCTACAGTTATGATATCTGTAGACATCACCACGAGAGATGGGACGGCAACGGTTATCCCGATCACCTGGCGGGGGATGAGATCCCCTTGAGCGCGCAGGTCGTGGCGATTGCGGATGTGTACGACGCGCTGGTGAGCCCCAGGGTGTACAAGAGCGCATATGCCAACAATACCGCTTACGATATGATTATGAACGGGGAGTGCGGTCAGTTCTCTCCCGATGTTTTAGAGTGCTTCCAGTTGGCGAAGGAAGATTTCTTCAATATTGTGGAAGTGATTAAGATGTTCCATTTTTAAAAAGTACGATACTTTGGAGGGAAGACAATGGAGCCGAATGAGGGTTGCATATTTCCGATGGAAGAAGCTTTGGAGATGATTCTTGTCTTTGGAGCGAATGGGGAGATTACTTATGTCAATGCAGCCGCGAGGAAGAAGTTGGGATATGAGGGCGATCTGTGCGGCAGGCACATAAGCGACGTCTTTCCTAACACCTTCAAAGCTACAGAGGAAGGTTTTCAGACAGACTATCCCTTTGGTGGGGATCATCAGAGTCTTGTGGCCTACCGCAAGAATCTGACCTGCTTTCCGGTGGAAGCCAAGATCATAGAGAACGGCGATGCCGGCAAATACATATGTATGGCGAACGATGTGCTGGAAAAGGAATTTTTGAGCAGAGAGATCGAGCAGGTGCGGCAAGAAGCGCGCGAGGCCATGAAGGTGAAATCGGAGTTTGTGGCGAATGTGACGCATGAGCTTCGGACGCCGGTGAACGGGGTGTTGGGCAATGTCCAAAGCCTGTTGGCCGAGGAGTTGGATGAAAAGGTAGAAAAGTCGCTGCGGCTGGTGGAGCGCTGCTGCGGTGACATGAATAAGATCATCAATAATATTTTGGATTTCTCTAAGCTGGATGCGGGAAAATTCACTTTAGAGCCCCGCAAGTTCAACTTTCGGGGCATGTTGGATTATGTGAGAAGTCAGCATATCGGCAAGATCACGGAGAAGGGACTGGGGTTTTTTATGACGGTCTCCCCGCAGATACCGGAAGTGGTGGAGGGGGATGAGCTGCGCATCGTGCAGATTCTCAATAATCTCCTGTCCAACGCGCAGAAATTTACTTCCGTGGGCAAGATTACGGTGGAGGTAGTCAAGACCGCACAGGTGAACGACAGGGTGGAACTGTTTTTCATTGTCAAGGACACCGGCATCGGCATCGACAAGGCCGAGAAGGATAAATTGTTTCAGAGCTTTACGCAGGTGGATGCCTCTATCTCCAGAAAGTATGGCGGCACGGGACTGGGACTGTATATCAGTAAGCAGTTGGTGGAACTGATGGGCGGCCGGATCGAGCTGGAGAGCGAGAAGAACAAGGGAAGTACTTTTTCTTTCTCGATATGGCTCGGCGTTTGCGGGGAGGACGGCGCAGCCGCGCCTCGTGAGGAAGTGAAGGCAGCGCTCTACACGGCTGTGCCCGAGCAGGAGGAGAGTGAGGACGACTCAGAGAACGTCAGAATCTACGGCACCCAGGAGAATCAGGACAATCTGAAAAAGACATTGTCCAAGATGGTTCTTTGCGTGGAGATGGAGAACTGGGAGAAGGCGGAGATGTTCATGGAGATCATCCGTCAGTTGACGGTGGGAGCGCCCCAGGAAGTGAGCCGCATGATCTTGCGATTGAAGATGGCAATCCAAAAAGAGAATTATGATAAGACGATCGCTCAATATGAGGAACTGAACAAGATTCTGTAAATCGGAAGAGAGGTATGTATGACCCAGGAAAAGGTTCTTATTGTGGACGATGTTGAAATGAACAGACTGGTTCTGGAGGAGATCATTAAGGGGATGGGCTGTACGCCGATCCTGGCGGAAAGCGGACAGCAGGCTCTTGAACTTGTCAAGTCCGAGCGGCCGCAGTTGGTCTTGACCGACATATCCATGCCGGAGATGGACGGTTATGAGTTGTGTAAGATTTTAAAGAGCAAGGAAAAGACCAAAAACATTCCGGTCATTTTTATATCCGCGTATGACGATCCGCAGGATATTGTGGGCGGGTTGTCCTTGGGTGGGACGGATTATATCACCAAACCGTTTATACCTGAGGTGGTGCAGGCCAGGGTGGGCGTTCACTTAAGGCTGTATGAGGCCAACAGAGACCTGATGGAGATGAACAGAAGGCTGCAGGTCTCCGTCAGCGAGCAGTTAAAGCAGATGGAGATGGAGAAGAAAAATATTCTCTATGCGCTTGCCAATATCGCCGCCCAAAATTCCGATTATGAGCAGGAGCATGTGGAGCGACTTCGGAATAATTGCAGGGTTTTGGCCCAGGGGATGCAGCTTTCCCCGCTGTTTGAAGATAAGATATCGGATACTTTTATCGATACCATCGAGCTGGCGGCGCCGCTCTGTGATATCGGATATATCGGGGTGCCGAGGGATATTCTTCGCAAGAAGGAAAGTCTGACTGCGGAGGAGCAGCAGATTGTGGAGACGCACACGGATATCGGCGCCAGATTGTTGAGCGACCTCTATGTCAGCAATGATTACAATGATTTTATTTCCACCGCGATCGATATCGCGCACTATCACCACGAAAATTGGGATGGCAGCGGATATCCCGATCATCTGCAGAAAGAGGAGATCCCTCTTGCGGCGCAGATCGTGGCCGTGGTAGAGCGGTATTGTACTTTGACGGGCGGCGGAGATCGCGGCAGAGAGGAAGCGCTTGAAGTGATGAAAGAAGAGGCAGGCGTTAAATTTAACCCTGATATCTTTCAAATATGCCATAAAATATCCCGACAACTGCGATGAAAGGCGTAAGTGGGTCGGCGAGGAGGAATGAAAAGTGATCACGGATGAGGAATTTCTAAGAATTTCAGGTTTCATGAAGCAGCGATATGGTATCGATCTGAGCCAGAAGAAGATCATTATCAACGGTCGTCTGGAGAATTATATCCGAAAGGGCGGCTGGGGCAGCTTCAGCGAGTTTATGAACGCGGTGGAGAACGACAGGACCGGAAACCAGGAGAAGATGTTGGTGAATTTCCTGACGACGAATCATACTTATTTTATGAGGGAGTTTGAGCACTTCGATTATTTGAAGAGCGTTGTGCTTCCCTGGCTGAGGACTAAGGAGAGCGCCAAGAAAGATATTCGGATCTGGTGCGGCGCGGCTTCCTCGGGAGAAGAGCCTTATATGATCGCCATGGTGTTGTCCGATTTCTTTGGTTTGGAGCGCAATCAGTGGGATAAGAAGATTCTCGCCACGGACATTTCCACTAAGGTTTTGCAGAAGGCGATGGCGGGCGTTTACAACGAGGAGCAGCTCAAGAATCTTCCGGAGGCCTGGAAACGGCATTTCTTTAAAAAACTGAGCGCCGACCAGTATCAGGTGACGAGTGAGCTGAAACAGGAAGTTATTTTCAGACAGTTCAATTTGATGGATCCCTTTCCGTTCAAGAAGAAGATGCATACCATTTTTTTGCGTAATGTAATGATATATTTTGACGAACCGACCAAGCGGGAGTTAGTGCAGAAGGTGTATGACGCGCTGGAGCCAGGCGGATATCTGTTTATCGGTACCACAGAGACGCTCGACAGGAGCAGCACGCCGTTCCAGATCATTCAGCCTTCGATTTTCAGGAAATAATCAGGGAGGGAAGAAAAAATAAATGCGGGCCATTAGAGTGTTGATAGTAGAAGATTCCATTGTGTTTCGGGAATTGTTGGTGCAGAATCTAAGCAGAGATCCTGCGATAGAGGTTGTGGGGACGGCGAAGGATCCCTTTGAGGCGAGAGACGCCATACTGGCGCTCAAGCCGGATGTGATGACGTTGGATGTGGAGCTGCCCAGAATGAACGGCATTGAATTTTTGCGCAAGCTCATGCCGCAGTATCCGCTTCCCGTCGTGGTGATCAGTTCTTTGAGCGATAAGGTGTTTGACGCGATGCACGCGGGCGCAGTGGACTTTGTGGCAAAGCCCGCGCTCTCCAGCAGAGCGCAGTTGGAAGATTTTGTGCGCAACGAACTCTTGGTCAAGATCAAGATCGCTTCCAGCGCCAAGATCAGCAATATCAAAAAGACCGTGATGATGAATCAGGAACAGCAGCAACATCTCTCCGTAAACCGGAGTAATCTGGTCGTGGCTATCGGAGCCTCCACGGGCGGTACGGAAGCGACCTCCTCTGTCGTCAAAAATCTTGGGCCGGATATTCCCGGCATTGTCTGCGTGCAGCATATGCCGCCCGGATTTACCAAGATGTATGCGAAGAGGTTAAATGATGAGAGTCGTCTTCAGGTGAAGGAGGCGGAGACAGGAGACCGGGTGTTGCCGGGGCATATGTTGGTCGCTCCCGGAGGTGACAAGCACATGAGGCTTGTGAAGGTGAACGGCGCCTATCAGGTGGAGATCAAGGCGGGGCCGAGGGTGAACGGACATTGCCCGTCGGTGGATGTACTGTTTGACTCCGTCGCGAGGGTGGCGGGCTCTGACGCGCTGGGGATCATTTTGACAGGCATGGGCGGCGACGGCGCCAAGGGACTGCTCAATATGAGGAAGGCGGGCGCAAGGACGATCGGGCAGGACGAATCGACCTGCGTGGTCTATGGGATGCCCAAGGTCGCTTATGATCTAGGAGCCGTGGAATATCAGGAAAAATTGTCTGATATCGCGGGAAGGACTTATGCGTTGTTAAATAGAATGTAAAGGAGAGACGATATGAAGATTTTATTGGCAGAAGATGATTTTGCGACAAGGAAATTCATGGTCAATTTCCTGTCAAAGTACGGTGAGTGCGATGTCACTGTGGACGGAATGGAAGCGGTGGACGCATTTATGATGGCTTTGGAAGAGGGAGAGCCTTACGATTTGGTGTGCCTTGACATTATGATGCCGGTCATGGACGGATATCAATCTCTGATGGGTATCCGCAACCTGGAGAAGGAGCGGAATATTCCGGAGGATCAGGCGGTCAAGGTGATTATGACGACGGCTTTAAACGACGAAGCCAATGTAAAGATGGCATTTGAACTGGGATGTACCATATACTCCGGAAAGCCCATCAACCAGGAGCGCTTTGAACAGGCGTTGAAGAAGCTGAATCTGATCTAAGGAGGAGGCGGCCCCAAGATGGAGCTGTGCTTGGGGGAATGACGTTGTATAAGTGATATTTTACGAATAGGAAGGAAAGGAGAAGGAGATGGCTGAAGGATTTAACACAGATGACATGCTTGATATGTATCTGTTTGAGAATGGCCAGTTGCTTGAGCAGCTTCAAGAGACCGTTTTAGAGCAGAAAGATGCGGAATGTTTCGACGAAGACAGCATCAATGAGATCTTCAGAACCATGCATACCATCAAGGGATCTTCCGGTATTATGATGTTTGATGATATCACGGCAGTATCGCACAAACTTGAGGATGTCTTTTATTTTCTGAGAGAATCTCATCCTGACAATGTACCGCATCTGGAGTTGGTAGAGCATGTGTTGGAAGTGGAGGACTTTATCACCAACGAGATGGAAAAGATCCGCAACGGAGACCCCGTGGACGGCGATTCCAGCAAGATTGTGGAAGATCTTGACAAGTTTTTGAAAAAGATCAAAGACGGAGAGAGCGAGAAGGGGGCGGAGCTTCCCCCCGAGAACAAGCATGAGGAGCCGAAGCAGTTCTATATCGCTCCGGTGGCTACCAAGGACAGCCGGTTTTACAAGATTTTCATTACCTTTTTCCCTGAGACGGAGATGTCCAATGTCCATGCGTACAAGACGGTATACGCGTTGAAGGAGATCGCGGAGGATATTTTGTATTCGCCGGAGGATATCATCTCGGATCCGGAGACCGCGCAGACCATCATAAAGGACGGCTTTAAGATCCTTTTGCAGGCACAGTGCGACGAAGCGCAGATTCGTGAGCTGATCGGCGTCGGGTACGATATTGAGAAGGTAGATATCTTTGAATGTAAGGCGGAGGAGTTCTTACAGGGTTTTGACTTTGGTTTGGACGACAATCAGCCTTTGAAGGTGATCGATCTTGACTCCAGCGTGGAGGAGATCGAGGCCAAGGCGCAGGAGGGCGAGGCCGAGCAGGAAGCGCAGGAGAAAGTGCAGCCTAAAAAGCCTGCTATCGCGCCCGGCGACTTCGTCATTCAGTCCAAAGAACCCGGCAAGCAGAAGAAACTTGCAAAGGATAAACCCAAGACAGAGAAGGCTTCGTTTATCAGCGTGGATGTGAGGAAGATGGATCAACTCATGGAGCTGATCGGCGAGCTGGTGATCTCCGAGTCGGTGGTGCTGCAAAATTCCGACTTGAAGGTGCCGGGGTTGAATCTCGACAACTTCAACAAGGCGGCGGTGCAGCTTTCCAAAATCTCCACCGATCTACAGAATGTCATTATGTCCATGAGGATGGTGCCTCTGGCAAACACCTTCCAGAAGATGAACCGAATTGTTTTCGATGTGTCCAGGAAACTGAGCAAGGATATCGAGTTTGTCATGGTGGGTGAGAACACTGAGGTAGATAAGAATATCATCGAACATATTTCGGATCCTCTGATGCACATTGTCAGGAACTCCGTGGATCACGGAATTGAGTCCAAGGAGGAGCGCCTTGAGAGCGGGAAATCACCCAAGGGCAAGGTTACACTGTCAGCCAAGACGGAGGCCGGCAAGGTCTGGATCAGCGTGGAGGACGACGGAAAGGGCCTTGACAGGGAGAAGATCATAAAGAAGGCGAGAAAGCAGGGATTGTTGGATGACAATAAACCGGATTCCGCCTACACGGACAAGGAAGTGTATCAATTCATTACCCTGCCCGGCTTTTCCACCAACGAACAGGTCACGGAATACTCCGGCAGAGGTGTGGGAATGGACGTGGTGGTTCAGAATCTCCAGGCCATCGGAGGCGCGTTAGAGATCGAGAGCCGTCCGGGATATGGAAGTACCATGAGCCTCAAGATACCGCTCACCCTTGCCATCATAGACGGTATTGTGATGGAGATCGGTAAGTCCTCCTTTGTCATGGAGACAGGCGCGATCAAAGAGTTCGTCCGCGTGAAGGAAGATATGATGATCCATGAACCTGACGGGGATGAATATATTATGATACGCGGCGAGTGCTTCCCAGTACTCAGACTTGGCAAGTGGTACGGTTTGGAGGAATACAAACAGTCCGTGGAAGAAGGAGTGATGTTGATCATTGAGGTGGATGAAAGGAAAGTATGTCTTCTGATCGATAGACTGATCGGTGAGCAGGAGATCGTGGTCAAGCCGATCCCCTCCTACATCAAGAAGGTACGCGGAATATCCGGCTGTACACAGTTGGGAGACGGAAGCATTGCTTTGATATTAGACGCCGCAGGATTATTAGAAATATAAAGAAAGGAACGGTAAGTCATATGGAGCAGACAACAAGCGAAATGATGAAGCAGACAGATGGCAGTCGAGCTTCAGATGAGCGTGACACACAGAAGGGCAAGTATATGACCTTCAAATCCGGGAATGAGTATTTTGGCTTGGAGATTCAGTACATCATTGAGATTATCCAGCTTCAGGCGATCACGGCGATTCCCGAGACGGAGGATTATATCAAGGGTCTTATCAACCTGAGGGGCAAGGTCATCCCGGTAGTAGATGTCCGCCTACGGTTCAGACAGGAACCGTTTGAGTATAATGACAGAACATGTATCATAGTCATTAGTATGAAGTCTATGCTGGTGGGACTGATCGTGGAGAAAATTGCGGAAGTGGTGGAGATTCAGGAAGAAAATATTCTTCCTCCGCCGACGATCGGCCGTGACAAGGGACATAACAAGTATGTCTACGGGATCGGTAAGGTCGGCGATGCGGTTAAGCTTCTCCTGGATCCGGACAAATTGCTCAACGATGAGGATCTATCGGTTGTGGAACAGGCAAATGAAATGAATAATGATGATGAAGAATGAGAGGTATGAGATATGAAAAACGTGAAGATGAAAACCAGATTGATTTTAGGATTTTGTGTCCCCATAGTGTTGAGCCTGATCAATGTCGTATTCGGTATTTTCTCGACGGAGAAAGTGGCTACCCTGGATGCGGCCAGGTCCGAGAGTTATGCAAACAATGCGGCGATTTTTTCCATATCGATGTTGATCGTTTCCGTGATTATCGTGGTGTTGGTTGCAGCTTCCATCATAAAGGCGATCGAGAAGTCTGTAAAGCAGCTCTCTGACGCGGCAAGGGAGATTGCTATGGGACGTGTGAACGGCATTAAGCTTGAAAAGTATGCCAATGATGAGTTCGGCGCTTTGGTTGACGAGTATGCCAAGGTGATTGAGAACATCAAGTATCAGGCGAGCGTAGCGGAAGAGGTTTCCAACGGCAATTTGACCTTGAAGGTAAAACCCAGCTCCCCTGAAGATATGTTGGGCAATTCCCTGAAGAAATTGGTGGATGACAACCTTCGTGCGCTGAGCAATATCTCCGAGGCAGGTTCTCAGGTGACCGTGAGCTCATCCCAGGTGGCAAGCGCAAGCCAGGCGTTGGCACAGGGTTCCACCGAGCAGGCGAGCGCAATCCAGCAGATTACCGCATCCATCGACGAGATCGCAGAGAAGACCAAGCAGAATGCAGAGCAGGCAAACGAGGCTGCAACTTTGGTGGCACGCGCCATCGAGGATGTGAAGCAGGGCAACCAGCAGATGCAGGATATGATGGTGGCTATGCAGGATATCAACAAGTCCTCCGAAAGTATTTCCAAGATCATCAAGACCATCGACGATATTGCGTTCCAGACCAACATCCTGGCTCTCAACGCGGCAGTTGAGGCTGCAAGAGCAGGCGAGGCAGGCAAAGGCTTTGCCGTAGTGGCAGAGGAAGTGAGAAGTCTGGCTGCAAAGAGTGCGGCGGCTTCCGCAGAGACAGCAGAGCTGATCGAAGGTTCTATCGAGAATGTGGACTCCGGTTCCAAGATCGCGGAGAATACCGCAAAGGCTATGGAAGAGATCACAAAGGTGGTACAGGACAGCGAGATGATCATCAACGGTATCGCGGAGGCGTCCAATTATCAGGCAACGGCGGTCGCACAGATCGAGCAGGCGATCACGCAGGTATCCCAGGTGGTGCAGACCAATTCCGCTACCAGCGAGCAGTGCGCGGCGGCCAGCGAAGAACTGTCCAACCAGGCTTCCAAGATGCGCGAGATGCTTTCCATTTACAATTTGGGCAACGGCGGAGGTTCCTCATCCTCTTTCAATAACAATTATTATTCTCCCTCTATGTCCAATGCAAATGAGCAAGTGATCTCTCTGGGAGACGATTTTGGGAAATATTAAAAGGAATCATGCAGGCACAGGAACGCAGGTTCCTGTGCCTTGTTGTATGGCGGCTTGTAAAAGCCAAAAACGGAAAGGCGGGTATATTGGATGAGTTTGTTTGAAGAGTTGAAGGAGCTGGGTGTAGATGTGGACGGCGGCTTGAAGCGCATCAACGGGAATGAAAGCTTGTACACTAGGCTTTTGGGTTCCTATGTGAAGGCTATGAAGACGAATTATGTGGGTGTGGATTTTGACGCGTCTGACTGCACGGAGGCGATCGAGAAAACCCATTCTATTAAGGGCACATCGGGAAATCTGTCGATCACCCCCCTCTATGAGGCTTACACAAAGATCGTGGATCTGCTGCGCACCGGAAAACCGGAGGAGGCGAGAGCTATTTTGCAGGATATTCTGCCCGTGCAGGAGAAGATCTTAGCGTGTATTGAGAGCCACATGTAAGAAAATTGAGCGTGCCGTGAGTGGAGCGGTTTTCCAAATACAGTGAGAAAGCGCAGGCTTATCGGAGCTTGCGTTTTCTCATGTAAAGGTGAAGCGGCGGTTTGTTTTTTTGCAGAAGTTGGCAAAAAGTATTGACACTTGTTGTATGATTGTATACAATTATACGAGTGAGATGTAGGCAAGGAGTTAAGAAGAAAAGTGAAAAGTTTTGATGTAAAGCAGGAAGTGACAGACAAGTATTCTCTGCGTGGACGTGTGTTCCACAGGCTGCGGGAAGATATCCTGAACGGCAAGTACGAGGAGCATGAGGAGCTCAAGGAAGTGGCCATCGGGGAAGAGATGGGCGTCAGCCGCACTCCGGTGAGGGAGGCTTTCAGGCAGTTGGAGCTGGAAGGACTCATCCAGATCATCCCCAACAAGGGGGCGTATGTGACTGGCATCACGGAGAAGGATGTAAAGGATATTTATATGATCCGTTCCAGACTGGAGGGACTGTGTGCCCGCTGGGCTACGGAGCATATCACAAAAGAGCAGATGGAGGAGATGGAGGAGAATGTCTATTTGGCCAAGTTTCATGCGGAAAAAGGGCATTTGGAGCAGTTGGCGGAGTTGGACAATCGTTTCCATGACATCATGTATGAAGCCTGCGACAGTAAAATGCTGGAGCATCAGTTGAAGGATTTCCATCAGTATGTGCTGCGTGTCAGGAAGAAAACCTTGTCCAATGCCAACAGAGGACCCAAGTCCAACGAGGAGCATGAGGGCATTATGGAGGCGATCAAGGCTGGGGACGCGGACAAGGCGGAGCAGTTGGCGTATCAGCATATGATCAACGCCTATGAGAATATGGTTAAGAGCGGACTGCATGAGGCGTATGTGAGGGAGCCGAAGACAGGGGCGTGAGAGCGATATGCAGACTGTTTCGCTCCAGCGGGGCAATGGTTCCCATTCGGACACGCTTCCGCTCGATGAAACGCGTAGCGGCGCTAAGTTCGAAAGGACCTCACTAAGCGCCGACGTGTTTCAACGGTTCCTCATGGGAACTATTGCCCCGCTGGAGCTAAGTAGCCGGCAATGTCGGCTAAGAAGTAGATGTTTTATGGCTGAACTGCTATAGAAAGACAGAAAATGGAGGGAAATGTATGGATAAGATTCAGATGAAAACGCCGTTGGTGGAGATGGACGGGGACGAGATGACCAGGATCCTCTGGCAGATGATCAAGGATGAGTTGTTGCTTCCTTATATTGATTTGAAGACAGAGTATTATGATCTGGGACTGGAGCATCGCAATCAGACGCTCGATCAGGTGACGGTGGATTCCGCCAACGCCACTTTAAAGTACGGTGTGGCTGTGAAATGCGCCACCATCACGCCCAATGCGGCCAGAATGACGGAGTATGGTCTGAAGGAGATGTGGAAGAGTCCCAACGGAACGATCCGCGCGATTTTGGACGGCACGGTATTCCGTGCGCCCATTTTGGTGAAGGGCATCGTGCCTTATGTGAGCAACTGGACCAAACCGATCACCATTGCCCGTCATGCCTATGGAGATGTCTACAAGAATACAGAGATCAAGGTCCCGGGGGCGGGGAAGGCGGAGCTTGTGTTTACCGCCGAGGACGGCACCGAGACCAGGGAGTTGATTCACAATTTTGACGACGCAGGCATCATACAGGGCATCCATAATACGAAAAAGTCTATTTCCAGTTTTGCCAGGGCTTGTTTTGGCTATGCCATTTCCACGAAGCAGGATCTCTGGTTTGCCACCAAGGACACGATCTCGAAAAAGTATGACCATACCTTTAAGGATATTTTCCAGGAGATCTATGATGCAGAGTACAGGGAGAAGTTTGAAGAGCTTGGCATCGAATATTTCTACACGCTGATCGATGACGCGGTGGCCAGGGTCATCCGCTCGGAGGGCGGTTTTATCTGGGCATGTAAAAATTATGATGGGGATGTGATGTCGGATATGGTGGCTACAGCCTACGGCGACCTGTCCATGATGACTTCAGTGCTGGTCTCTCCAAGCGGCGTCTATGAGTACGAGGCGGCGCACGGAACCGTGCAGCGGCATTATTACAAGCATTTGAAGGGAGAAGAGACCTCCACCAACTCGATCGCTACCATCTTTGCGTGGACCGGCGCATTGAGAAAGAGAGGGGAGTTAGACGGCATTGGCGAGCTGCAGGAGTTTGCGGATAAGCTGGAGCGCGCCTGTATTCAGACCGTGGAGGAGGGCAAGATGACCAAGAGCTTGTCTTTGATCTCCACTTGCAAGGAACCTGTGATTTTGAACAGTCTGGACTTTATCAAGGCGATCCGAGAGACGCTGGAGGGTCTGTTGTAAGGAAAAAGAAATGGGAGCTGGCTATTGGGCCAACAGCTCCCATTCTTCATATAGTTTTTCCAGTTCAGTGCGGTTTTTGTCCTGTTCGGCCGCCAATTCCTGAAGTTTTGCGGCCTGCGTGGCGATTTCGGGGTTTGCCATCTCCTGATCCAGCTCGGTGTTGCGCGCTTCTAAGGCGGCGATCTTGGCCTCGCATTTCTTTAAGTCATTTTCTTTTTTTCTGAGCTTTGCCTGTTCCTCCTTCTGTGTCTTCCAGTCCAGTTTGACCTCGGAGACGGTCTCTGCGTCGGGAAGGGGGGAGGAGGGAGCGGGCGCGCTCGCCGCCATGACGGTATCTCGCTTTTCCAGATAATAGTCGTAATTTCCGATGTAGTTGATCAGCCTGCTGCCAGTCAGATCCAAGATTCTATGGGCGGTCTTGTTGATAAAATAACGGTCGTGGGACACGTACAACACGGTGCCCTCGTAGCCGTTTAGGGCGTCCTCCAAAATCTCCTTGGACAGGATATCCAGGTGGTTGGTGGGTTCGTCCAATATCAGGAGATTGGCTTTTCCAAGCATGAGTTTGGCCAAAGAGACTCGCCCCTGCTCGCCGCCGCTTAAGTCTTTGATCTGTTTGAACACATCTTCTCCGGTGAAGAGAAAGGCCGCCAGCGTGTTGCGGATCTGGGTGTTAGTGAGATAGGGATAGTCGTCCGATATCTCGTCGAACAGGGTCTTGTCACTGTGCAGTACGTGATGTTCCTGATCGTAATAGCCGATCTCCACATTGGCGCCCAGGAAGAAATCGCCGCTGTCCGCAGGCAGGATGTCGTTTAGGATCTTTAAAAGGGTGGTCTTGCCGGCGCCGTTGTCGCCGATGATCGCCACGTGTTCACCCCGCTTTAACGCGAAGTGCACATCCTGAAATAGCAGCTTGTCGCCGAAGGATTTGCCAAGTCCCTCCACCGTCAGCACATCGTTGCCGCTCTGTAGATAAGGGGTGAGTTTTAATTTCATGTCAGCGCGGGTTTCTATAGGTTTTTCCAGCACCTCGATCTTGTTGAGCATTTTTTCGCGGCTCTCAGCGCGCTTGATGGACTTTTCCCGATTGAAGGATTTGAGCTTTTCGATCACTTCCTCCTGGTGTTTGATGTCGCGCTGCTGATTGAGATAGGCGTTCCAGGCGGCGGTGCGCAGTTGCTCTTTTTTTACCGCGTAATCCGAGTAATTGCCCTGGAACACGGTGGCCTTGGTGCGGTCGATCTCTATGATCTTGGCGGCGATCCGGTTCAAAAAGAAGCGGTCGTGGGACACGATCAGCACGGCACCTTTATAATTTGACAAGTAGGTTTCCAGCCAGGTGATGGAATTCATGTCCAGGTGGTTGGTGGGCTCGTCCAATATGATCAGATCCGGCTTTTTCAGCAAAAGCTTGCCCAAAGCCACGCGGGTCTTTTGGCCTCCGGAGAGGGTGGCGATGGATTGGGAAAAGTCATCCTCGGTGAATCCCAGACCTTTTAAGACGCCTGTGATCTCGCTTTTGTAGGCGTAGCCGTCCCCCATTTCAAAGGCGTGGGTGAGGGAGGCGTACTGCCGCATCAACTCCTCCAGTTCGCCGTCTGACGCCTGCTTCATTCGCTCCTCGCAGAGTCGTATTTTCTGTTCCAGATCGATGAGATCTTGTTTGACTAAGAGCAGTTCGTCGTAGATGGTGTTGGCGCTGTCCACGGCGCCGCTCTGGGCCAGATAACCCAGCGTGCGGTCTTTAGAAAGCGTCACAAGGCCGTCATCCGCCGCAAGCTCGCCCACGATGATCTTTAAAAGGGTGGTCTTGCCCGCGCCGTTGATGCCCACGATGGCGGCTTTCTCGTGGTCCTCTATGTGGAAGCTTACATCCTGCAGAATGGGGGTTTCTGCAAAGGATTTGGATAAATTTTGACAAGTGAGTATCATGGTATGATTCCTTTCCGAAATAACTCTTTTCATTTTACCGTGTAGATTTTGTCCTGTCAATTCATTGACAAGTTTTTAACATATGATATAATAGAACCATACTTCAGACAGAGGAATAACATAGATTGTGACAGGGTTAGGCAGGTAATCGAGTTGGAAGAAAAAGAAATCTCGCAGGCTGTGGTCGGGCGTCTTCCCCGATATTTCCGGTACTTGGGGGAGCTGAAAGATCAGGGGGTGGAGCGGATATCCTCCCAGGAGCTGAGCGGGCTTATGAATGTGACGGCGTCGCAGATCCGTCAGGATTTTAATAACTTTGGCGGCTTTGGCCAGCAGGGTTACGGATATAATGTGGAATATCTTTATCAAGAGATCGGCAAGATATTGGGGCTTGACAGAGAACATCGCTTTGTGATCATCGGTGCCGGCAATTTGGGCAGAGCGCTGGGGAATTACTCTAATTTTGAGCGCAGAGGGTTTCATTTTTGCGGGATATTCGACGTGGATGAAAGTCTGATAGGAGACGAGGTGAGGGGCGTCAGGGTCAGGCGCATGAGCGAGATGGAGTCTTTTGTGCGGGACAATGATATTGATATCGCCGTGCTCACCGTGCCCAAATTGAGCGCAGAGGGTATCGTGGATAAGCTGGTGCAAAACGGCATCCGTGCCATCTGGAATTTTGCCCATGTGGATCTGAATGTGCCAGAGAGTGTCCAGGTGGAGAATGTACATCTGTCCGACAGTTTGATGAAGCTGTCCTACAATATCAATCGTTATATGAAGGAGAATGAGTAGAGAAAAATGGGGCGTAACGAAGGCAAACGGAAACAGGAAATGTTTACAAACGCGCTTCAGGGCAAGCAAGTTCCCGTGTTGACACTGGACAGTAAGTGGTATCGCCTGTTGGACGAAGTGGGCAGGGTCGAGGTCAAGGGTTTGGAGGATCAGTTAAATAATCTTCTGAAGCGTCAAGGGAAACTGAATACGGACATCAAGGATATCAAAAAGCTGAAAAAAAAGCTGATGGGCGAGATCGTGACCATGGCGGACGAGGCGGACGCAAACGGCAACCGCAAGAAGGAAAAGCAGATCGCGGAGCACAAGCGGCTGGTGGAGGAGTGCAACGAAAAGCTGGAGAGCTATCAGGATGAGCTGATCGACATTCCGCACGAGATCGACCGTGTCAATATCCAGTTGATGCTGCACACGATGGAGTGCTGTTATGACATTATGCAGGAGAACACGGACGCCATCAAAGAGATCACCGAGTGGGTGACCAAGATCCGTGTGGAGCTGAAAAAGAATCTGGTCAGAAAGCAGGAGATGGAGCAGAGGAACCATGATATCTATTCCTATATGCATGATATCTTTGGGGCGGATGTGATCAATATTTTTGACATGCGCTACAATCCTGAGGAGCACCATCCGAAGAAGAAGGCGGAGTTGCACGCCACGGAGAAGGACGGCGCAGGCAAGGGTGCTGCCGCAGAGCAGGGTGGTGCTGGCAAGGGCGGTTCCAGCAAAGGTGCAGCGGCCCAGAAGGGCAGCGTCGGTAAGGGTACTGCCATAGAGCAGGGAGGCGCAGGCAAGGAAGCTGCCGCGGAGCAGGCGACGGCGTCCAAGGGGCCTGTTTTGGTGCAGGAGAAGGTGGAACAGAAAGCCGCCGCAAGGGAGAGTTCGGAAGTGTCCGAGACATCGCAGGCGGCGCAGGCGGCTCCTGAGACTGAGGAGGCGGGAGCTTCCAAAGCGGAAGAATGAGATTGTGGATGCAGAGGCCACGCATGAAAAAGAAATCATGCGGCGGCCCCTTCTTCATATAAAAAATGCTGGATTCTAATACGCAATTATCAGTGGACTTTAGAAATAATAAATTATTTATTATGCCGAAAGAACACTATGTTGGGGAGTCAGAAAATGCATAATTTATTAAGGGCAGAACTGTTTAGAGTCAGAAAATCGTTTGTATACAAATTGATCGTTTGTGCCTATTTGATCTATGAAATCTGCTATAACAGGAATGAAGTTTCGAACGGTATTTTGTATACAGGGATTTCTTATACTGGCATCGAGTGGTTTTCCAGGATGCCGGCGGAGACTTCTTATATAAGATTTATGTGGGTTTTTGTTGCTATTGTTGTTGCAGGTGATTATGGCAATCGTACTTACGCAGCGTCCTTTTTGTGTGGATACCCGCGTAAAAAAGTCTTGGCGGCTAAAATAGTTGTCTTTTTTATGGAGATGGTTCCCATTATGCTGATACATATTGCAGCAGGCACTGTGATATGGACTATGCGCTATGGATTTGGGGCAGAAGTGAGTATTGATACGGCCATGACTATTGTGAAATCATTGCTTTATTGCATTTTTAGTTTGGCTGTCTTTGGAAGTACCTATATATTTTTGTCAGTGTTAGCCCAAAATACGATTGGCGCAATCGGCATGAGTTTTGGCATTACTCAGGCGATTGGTATTTTACTGGGTAATTTGTCAGGCATGATCGAAAATCCAATTCTGAGAAAACCATTTGAATTTGTGCTTCGCTTTTCCATTCTCACGCAATTAGGAGAATTGAAAGGGGGAACGAAAGTGATTCCAGTTCCGTTTTGGCAGACCGCTTTTTCTTCTGTAATAGTGACTTTCTTCATGTTTTCAATGGCGATCTATATTTTTAATAGACAGGATATGAGGTAATATAATGCCGGAAACGATTTTTAGAGCGGAAAACATAGAAAAACAGTACAAAAAAGCCTTTGGGCGCAAAATATCCTATGCGCTGGACGGCCTTAACATGGAGATACAGAAAGGGGACGTCTACGGCTTTGTCGGCAAAAACGGTGCGGGGAAGACCACGCTGATCCGCATCCTTGCGGGACTTGTCACGCCGACAAAAGGGGTGGTGGAGATCTTCGGGGAGAGAAACCCGAAAACACTCTACATACCAAGAAGCCGTATCAACGGGATCATCGAAACGCCTGCGATCACGCCAAGCCTGACGGCGCAGGACAATATGGAAATTTGCTGCATCCGGCGCGGGATAAAGGATAAAAGCTGCATTGACAAGGCATTTGAGGCAGTCGGATTGAAGAAGGATGAGGTCAAAGAGGTAAAGACGAAGAATTTTTCGCTGGGGATGAAACAGAGATTGGGCATTGCCATGGCGCTTCTTGGGGAGCCTGAATTTTTATTTTTTGACGAGCCTTTTAATGGACTTGATCCTGTTGGGATCAGGGAGTTTACGAATCTGATCAAAATGCTGAACAAAGAGCGCGGTATTACGGTCCTGGTATCCAGCCACCAATTGGACGAGCTGAAAGAGATCGCCACCTGTTATGGGTTCATTCATAAGGGGAAGATGCTGGAGCAGGTTTCGTTAGAGGATTTGGAGCAGAAATTCAACCGTTATATGCGTATCCAGGCAGACAATGTGGAGGCGGCGGAGAAAATCCTGAAAGAGACTTTGCATATCACAAAGATAGAAAGCGTTTCCCACAATACGATCCACCTGTACGAGCGGCTGAACAAGGGCGCGGAGATCTCAAAAGCACTCATTATGGGTGGCGTGAATGTGGAGGAAATAGCTGTGGAGGGCGAGAGTCTGAAAAAGTATTATCTGTCGTTAGTCGAGGCATATGACAAACAGGGGTAAAACAAAATGGATGCTTCCGATAGCGGGGCGTTAAGCCATTACATGAGAGAGCGCGGATTGGAGGTATGGGATGATAAGATTGGTCAAGGCTGAAATTTTCAAACTGCTTAAATCACCGTTTTTTTGGATGCTCTTTTTATTTGCTCTGCTCATGGGGATTTTGAATGGGAAACCAGGATCGCCGGTGACAGGGTACATGGTGTATCAGGTCATGCGGATGCCGAATACCCTTTATGCGGGGTGGACAGGCCTTTTTGCGGCGGCATTTGTCTGTGATGAATTTTCAAACCGGACTTTTGGCATGAGTTTGTGCTGTGGGGCGACGCGGTGCAAAGTCCTTTTGAGCAAGGCGCTCATTTTTATTGCTGGCGGGTTTTTGCTTAATTTTGCATCCTTTATGGTTGCCTTGGCAGTTGCAGATATGGGAAATGGGTTTGGGATAGAGTGGAACCGGACGGCTGTCTATGAGGTAATCGCAGGGGTTGTCTGCTTTGTTTTGGAAACGATCCTTATGGGCGCTTTTGCACTTCTTACGGCTGTGCTGACACAGGACAGGATAGGGACGTTTGCAGTCGGGGCGGCTGGAAGTTATATCATTATGTTTTTGGGACACGCTGTGGGGACTTTTTTTTATGGGATAGAGATTTTTCTGCTTCTTTTAGGGACGGTTGGCGCATTGTGGGCGGCGGTGGCTGTTTTTGAAAAGACTGATCTGCGATAGAGGGTTTATTGGTACTTTTGTGTCAAAATTCGCGAAAATAAAAAAGCCGGAATCGCTCTTGTAGCGTTCGACATTTTTTGATAAAATATTTTTACGGGGTACTGCCCCTCTGACTACGGGTAAAACCGGGAAAGGGGGGATGCTTGATGAGTGATTATGAACTGCTGACGGTTGTTCTGATGATTCTTGGAATCATTGTGTCAATTCTGATAGCTTACATAAACCACACAAAAAAGTAACCGCCCTTTGGTCGAGGAATGCGGTTACTTTTTTGTAACTAACTTTCGGAACTGACCGTCTATCGGCAGTATTCCCTTTTGTGCTTTTATTGTAGCAGATTTCCCCGCTCCTGTCAAACGCTGAGAAGTGTTCCGCTGAAATCATTCTATATCGGATTCCGCGCAAAGGCAAGAATTTTTTGCGGCAATGCGGGAGAAAGTATGGTATGCTTGGCAAGAGCGCAATTTGTCGAATGGTAACAGTTCAGCCATGCAGAAATGAATGTACAAATTGCCCGTGGGAGCTTGC